>DDUX01000154.1:95312-165985 GCA_002345025.1 Candidatus Accumulibacter iunctus
CGACGGTGGCGACGGTGGCGACGAGCGAGGGGCCGGCGTTGCCAGCCAGCGACTGGCACGAACTGCTCGGCGTCCTCAGGCTTAGCGGCATGGCGCGCGAGTTGGGGCAGCACTGCGAGCTGCGTCAGCTGACGGCCGGGCGCGTTCTCCTGCGGCTGGCGCCGCGGCATCGCCATCTGCTGATGAAGGCGGCGCAGGACAAGTTGCAGCAAACCCTGGCCGAGCATTTCGCGATGCCGATGCAGTTGAGCATCGAGGTCGAGGAAGGTTCGGGGGATACCCCGGCGGCGGCGGCACAGCGTGACCGCCAAGAGCGCATGGACCGCGCGATCGCATCGGTCGAGCAGGATGGTTTCGTGCGCGAGATAATCGAGATGTTCGACGCAACCCTGATCGAATCGTCAATCAAACCCGTTTAAGTTCCGATCGAGGCAAGAGAAATGATGAAAGGCGGAATCGCCGGCCTGATGAAACAGGCCCAGCAGATGCAGGAAAACATGAAGAAGGCCCAGGAGCAGTTGGCGCAGCTCGAAGTCGAAGGGCAGTCGGGCGCCGGCATGGTCAAGGTGCTGATGACCTGCGCGCACAGTGTGCGCCGGGTGACGATCGACCCATCGGTGATGGACGACCGGGAAATGCTCGAGGATCTCGTCGCGGCGGCGCTGAACGACGCGATGCGGCGTGCCGAGCAGGCTTCCCAGGAACGGATGGCCGGCTTTTCGGCGGGACTCAACCTGCCGCCCGGGTTCAAGATGCCGTTCTGATGACGACGCCGTCGAGCCTCGACTCGCTGATCGAGGCTTTGCGCTGTCTGCCCGGCGTTGGCCCGAAGTCGGCACAGCGCATGGCGTACCACCTGATGCAGCACGACCGGGCAGGCGCGCACCGTTTGGCCGGGTCGCTGCAACTGGCGCTGACGGCGCTGCGCCATTGTCAGCGCTGCAATACCTTCACCGAGTCGGACATCTGTTCGCGCTGCCTTTCCACCAAGCGTGACCCGAGCCTGCTGTGCGTCGTCGAGACGCCGGTTGACATGAACATGCTCGAGCAGACGCACGCCTACTCCGGCCTCTACTATGTCCTGATGGGGCGTGTGTCACCGCTGGACGGTATCGGACCGGCCGAACTGCACCTCGAGCGCCTGCTGGCGCGAGCGTGTGACGGCGTGGTGCGCGAAGTGATCATCGCCACCAACTACACCAACGAGGGGGAAGCGACGGCACACTACCTTTGCGAGATGTTGCGCAGTCGCGGCGTCAGCGTGTCGCGAATCGCACGCGGCGTGCCGGTTGGTGGCGAACTCGAATACGTCGATGCCGGGACGCTGGCGCAGGCCCTGCGCGAACGCCGACCGCTTGCCGGATAAGGACTTGCGGCCGCCTCCGGATTCAAAACCGTATGCAGATTGGCGTATAATGTTGCGGTTTGGTATGAAGCAACTTTTCACTACGTCCTAGGGATCAGCGCTATGAGCAATGAGTGCAAGGTGGACGGCGGAAGGCGGCGCCTTATCGTCGCCACCGCTGCAGTTGGCGGGGTGGGGGCGATTGCTGCGCTCGTGCCTTTCGTTTCCAGCATGCTGCCGTCCGAGCGGGCCAGGGCGGCCGGCGCACCGGTTGAGGTCGATATCGGCAGTCTTGAGGCCGGTCAGATGATCACCGTCGAGTGGCGGGGCCGACCGGTCTGGATCATCAACCGTACGACGCACATGCTCGAATCGCTGCCCAAGCTCGACAGCGAAATGGCCGACCCGAAGTCCGAGAGGAACATGCAGCCGGAGTACTGCAGGAACGAAACGCGTTCGATCAAGCCCGAGATCATGGTTGTCGTCGGTATCTGTACGCACCTCGGGTGCTCGCCATCGGCGAAGTTCAAGAGCGGCACCGAAGAGGGAATGGACGGTGGCTGGCTGGGCGGCTTCCTCTGCCCGTGCCATGGCTCGACCTTCGACTTCGCCGGGCGTGTCTTCAAGAGCAAGCCCGCACCGGACAACCTCGAGGTGCCCAAGCACATGTACCTGTCCGATAAGCGGATCCTTATCGGTGAAGACAAGAAGGGGGCTTAAGCCATGGCGTCGAACACCAATTTCGAGAAGTACAAGTCTGATGGTTCGCTGCAGGGCAACCTGCTCGAGTGGTTCGATGCCCGCTTCCCGGCGACCTCGATGTGGCGCGGACACCTCTCCGAATACTACGCACCAAAGAACTTCAACTTCTGGTACTTTTTCGGTTCGCTGGCGATGTTGGTGCTGGTCATCCAGATCGTCACCGGCATCTTCCTGGTCATGCACTACAAGCCGGACGCGTCGCTCAACGAGAACGGTATCCCGGTCGCCTTTGCCAGCGTCGAATACATCATGCGCGACGTCAATTGGGGCTGGCTGATCCGCTACATGCATTCGACGGGTGCCTCGGCGTTTTTCGTCGTTGTTTACCTGCACATGTTCCGTGGCATGCTTTACGGCTCCTATCGGCAGCCGCGCGAACTGATCTGGGTGTTCGGCACGCTGATCTTTCTCTGCCTGATGGCGGAAGCGTTCATGGGCTATCTCTTGCCCTGGGGACAGATGTCCTTCTGGGGGGCGCAGGTCATCGTCAACCTCTTCTCGGCCATTCCGCTGATCGGTGAGCCCCTGTCGCTCTGGATTCGCGGTGACTTCGTCGTCGGCGACGCGACGCTCAACCGCTTCTTCTCCTTCCACGTCATCGCCGTTCCGCTCGTGCTGCTCGGCCTCATCGCGGCGCACATCCTGGCACTGCACGAAGTCGGCTCGAACAACCCCGATGGAGTCGAGATCAAGAAGCGCAAGGACGTCCATGGCAATCCGCTCGATGGCATCCCCTTCCACCCGTACTACACGGTGAAGGACATCGTCGGCGTCGTCGTCTTCCTGATGGTCTTCTCGATCATCGTCTTCTTCGCGCCCGAGGGCGGTGGCTACTTCCTCGAGTACAACAACTTCCTTCCCGCGGATCCGCTGAAGACCCCGGCACACATCGCTCCGGTCTGGTACTTCACGCCCTACTATTCGCTGCTGCGGGCGATGGTCTGGCCGCTCTTCGGCATCGACGCCAAGTTCTGGGGGGTTGTGCTGATGGGTGCCGGTGTAGTGATCCTCGCGTTTCTGCCGTGGCTCGACCGTAGCCCGGTGAAGTCGATTCGCTATCGCGGCCCGATCTTCAAGACGCTTCTGACCCTGTTCGTCATTTCCTTCGTCCTGCTCGGATTCCTGGGAACGAAACCACCTTCGTATGCCTTCTTCGGCGTTATCCCTGGTGCCCCGGTTGCGCAGTTTCTCACCGCTTACTACTTCCTTTTCTTCCTGACCATGCCGTGGTGGTCGAAGATAGACAAGTACAAGCCGGAACCTGATCGCGTGACGATGTAAAGGAATGGACAAAATGAAAAAACTGCTTGCCGCGCTGCTCTTCGCCCCGGCCCTTGCCCTGGCTGCCGGCGCTGCCATCCATCTCGACAAGGCACCCAACGTTCAAGGCGACAATGCTGCCTTGCAGAGCGGAGCCCGCACATTCGTCAATTACTGCCTGAATTGCCATGGCGCCAGTTTCGCTCGTTATTCGCGCCTCACCGAGCTTGGTCTGACCGAGCAGCAGGTACGGGACAACCTGATGTTCACCGCCGAGAAGATCGGTGAGACGATGCGCGTTGCTGCTCGTCCCGAGGAACAGAAGAGGTGGTTCGGTGCCGCACCGCCGGACCTGACGCTGATCGCTCGCGCCCGGTCGTCGGCAGACGGCAGCGGTGCGGACTGGCTGTACACCTACCTGCGATCCTTCTACGTCGATGAGAAGCGGCCGACCGGCTGGAACAACGTCGTCTTCGAGAACGTCGGCATGCCGCACGTACTCGGGCAGCTACAGGGCGTGCAGGTACTGAACAAGGATCACAAGCTCGAGCTGTTGGCTCCCGGCAGCCTGTCTGCGGCCGATTACGACAAGCTCATCGGGGATCTGGTGGGTTTCATGGTCTGGCTTGCCGAACCGCATGCGGGTTTCCGCAAGAACCTGGGTTTTGGCGTCCTCGCCTTTCTCGTGGTGTTCTTCGGTTTTGCCTACGCATTGAAGAAAGCTTACTGGAAAGACGTCAAGTAAGCCAAGAAGAAGAGCCGGGTCATCGGGCCGCGGCATCGCCGGCGAGGGCGCAAGAGACGCCCGCCGCCGCTGCGATGCCGATTCGTTTTTGAGGTATTGATCATGATGAATCTTTATTCCGGGACCACCTGCCCGTTCAGCCATCGTTGCCGCATCGTTCTCTACGAAAAGGGGATGGATTTCCAGGTGATCGATGTCGACCTTTTCGCCAAGCCCGAGGACATCGCGGTCATCAATCCCTACGGGCGCGTTCCCGTTCTGGTCGAACGGGACCTCGTCCTGTATGAGCCCAATATCATCAACGAGTATATTGACGAGCGCTTCCCGCACCCGCAGTTGATGCCGGCCGATCCGATCATGCGCGCGCGTGCGCGTCAGTTGCTGATCACCATGGAACGTGAGGTGTTCTCCTACATCGAAGCGCTGGAGAAGAACAGCAAGGCAGCCGACCGCTCCCGTACCCAGATTCGCGATCGACTCACCGAAATGGCGCCGGTCTTCGTCAAGCAGAAGCACATGCTTGGCGAGGAGTTCTCGATGCTCGACGTCGCCATTGCGCCGCTCCTTTGGCGGCTCGACCATTACGGGATCGAGCTCTCGAAAGTGGCAGCACCGCTGATGAAGTATGGTGAGCGCATCTTCAGCCGACAGGGCTTCATCGACGCGCTGACACCATCGGAGAAGGCGATGCGCCGCTAGCGGTGCAAGCGCCTGTCGTGCCGATACGCGCCGGGTTTCTGCCCGCGCTGATGACTGAGATCCCCGGGAAATGAACGCCAACCTGCCGTCGACCAAACCCTACCTCGTGCGCGCCATTCATCAGTGGTGCTGCGACAACGGCTTCACGCCGTATATCGCCGTTCTCGTCGACTCTCGCACGCGCGTCCCGCGTGAACATGTTCGCGATGGCCAGATCGTACTCAACGTCGGCTACGACGCGACGGGCCAGCTCGATATCGCCAACGACGGCATCAGTTTCCAGGCGCGGTTCGCTGGCGTTGCACGCGACATATGGGTTCCGATGGGCAATGTGTCGGCGATCTACGCTCGCGAGAACGGCGCCGGCATGGCGTTCGAACCAGAGAGCACGACCACGGACACGACGGAGCTGGAGGCCGGGTCGGATCGACCGCCGGAGCCGCCACCTTCAGGCGGACGCGCGCGACTGCAACGGATCAAGTGAGGGCCGCGGCGCGAACCCAACTGCTGGCCGTCCTCGCGGCACGGGCGGGTTTTTCGGCAAGGCGCCGTGCCGCCGCCCGCAGTGGCGGTGGCCCTTGCCGGCACAAGCCGGCGGGCGCCTGACAAACTCTGCCTGCCGCGCTTTTCAACAGGGGTTCTGGCCGCTGTGCTCTCGCTTCAACGGGGTCGGTGGCTGCGTCCGCCTGCCGGCGCACGGTGCCGAGCGAGCTGCAGCGGTGCGATCTGGACAATGATGATGCAGGCGAGAATCAGCGCGCAGCCAGCGATGCCGCCTGCATGCAGCCGATCGCCCATCAGAAGATAGCCAAAGAGGGCAGCAAAAACGGTTTCGGCGGAGAGGATGATCGCCGCATCGGCAGGCTGCGCATAGCGTTGTCCGATCACCTGTGCGGTGAAGCCGATGGCTACCGAGATGATCCCGGCGTAGCCGATCGGCAGCATGGCCTGGCGGATCCCGGCCAGGGTGATCGTCTCGCTCAAGGTGCCCCAGATCAGGCTGCTCATCCCGCAGACCAGGAACTGACCGCAGGCGACGAGGAACGGCGCTGCGATGCGTTCGGCGACACGACCGACGAAGAGAACGTGCAACGCCCAGAAAAGACTGCTGGCGATGACCCACAGATCGCCGCCAGAGAGGGTTCCCGGCCCGCCGCCGGCGAGCAGCCAGGTTCCCCAGAGGCAGCCGAGTGAGGTCGGCCAGACCGACCAGTGCGGGCGGGTGCGCAGAAGAAGCCAGGCGAGCAGCGGCACCAGCGGCACGTAGAGCGCGGTGAGGAAGCCGGCGTTGGTCACACTCGTGTCGGTAATGCCGATCTGCTGCAGCGCCGCACCAAGCATCAGCAGGACGCCGAGGGCGCCGATGCCGAGAACGTCCCCAACTCCGGCGCGCCTGCAGCTTGCCGAGCGCAGCTGCCATTCGCGCCAAGCCAGCGGTAGAACAATCGCCGCTCCGAGCAGGAAGCGGATGCCGGTGAAGGTCAGGGGCCCCACCCCTGCCATTCCCTCCGCCTGGGCAATGAAGGCCGAGCCCCAGATCAGGGCCACGGCGAGCAAGGTGAGGTTGGCCTGCGTGCGAGTCAAGTTGAGCTGTTCCCAATAGAAAGGCGGCTCCCCGCGCCCGGTCAGTGTTTGCGCGTGCGGCCTGCGGGAGTCCGCACCGACAAGGCCCGGCAGTTCGGCATTCGTTTCCGGGCTAGAGTCCGAGTGTTGTCGAACTCAATGGATCTCCCCCTTCGGCAACGACGTCGGCGAAACGCTGGACGTAAGGGGCGCACTCGCCGCTGTCGTCGATGATCAGTCGGGCGCGTGCATGATCGCGATGAAAGCGGACGAGCGCGTGCCTGTCGTCGGCGATCATCAGGCAATCGCCAAGCTTGTCGAGATGAGGCGGCGAGTGGATGATCGAGATGAGCGGTGCGTAAAGCGTCAGCAGGTTCATCAGGTGCGGGCTGCACTGGCAGACGAAATCACGCCTCCGGACGACGATCCGCAACTGCCTGCTGTGGCTGGCCGCGGTGAGCACGGAGCGCAGCGCGGCGATCCGATCTGCGCCTTCGAGCCGGAGCGACGAGAGGTCTTCATCGAAGATGTCGAGTCGCGTTGGCGAGAGGTCGAGGATCTCCTGCACCGCGCTGTCGTACTCGCTCCAGGTCGTCATCAGCTTGCTGCTCATCAGTCGCGCCCGTTCCTTGCCCGCGGTTTGGATACGCAAGGCTGTAACAAAAAAACCGGGCAGTCAAGCGAAAACCCCGACGCACCCACGCTGCCGGCTGCCCGGTGGTGGCAGTCGTTCGGCCAGCGCCCGCCGACGGCACTCGAAGCGCGCGCGGAACGTCGCAGCCGGGCTGTTCGCGATAGAATCGCAGACCCTTTTCTGCGGAATTCTCGGATGCCAACCGGAATCATCGAATCGCTGGACCATGAGGCGCGCGGCGTGACACGACTCGAGGGCAAGACGGTCTTCGTCGAGGGCGCCCTGCCGGGCGAACTGGTCGAGTACGCGAGCTATCGCCGGAAGCCCGGCTACGAGCTGGCGCGCGTCGTGCAGGTGCTGCACGCGTCGGCGAATCGTGTGCCGCCGCGCTGCCCGCACTTCGGTGTCTGTGGCGGCTGCAGCATGCAGCATTTCGACCCGGCGGCACAGGTGGCGGCGAAGCAGCGCCTGCTCGAAGACAACCTGTGGCACATTGGCAGGCTCAAGGCGGAAGAGCTGTATGCACCCATCCACGGCGAGTCCTGGGGGTATCGCTATCGTGCCCGCTTGTCGGTGCGCTTCGTTGCCAAGAAGGGCGGCGTCCTGGTCGGGTTTCACGAGCGGCGAAGCAGCTACGTTGCCGACATGCGGCAATGCGAGATCCTGCCACCGCGTCTGTCGGCGCTCCTGCTGCCATTGCGCGAGCTGGTTGGCAGCCTGTCGATCCGCGAGCGTCTGCCGCAGATCGAGGTCGCGGTGGGAGAGCGGATCACCGCGCTGGTTCTTCGCGTCCTCGATCCGCCGACGCCTGCGGACGAAGTCCGCCTGCGTGAATTCGCCGACCTTTGGCGGGTGGTCTTCTACCTGCAGCCGCAGGGACCGGCGACGGCTCACCGCTTTCACCCGCTCGTCGGCGAGCCATTGTCATACGTCCTGCCTGATTTCGCGGTCGAGCATCCGTTCTCGCCAACCGAGTTTACCCAGGTCAATCACGCAATCAACCGCGCGCTCGTGCGTCGTGCGCTGGCCCTCCTCGCGCCGCGACCGGGCGAGCGCATCGCCGACCTGTTCTGTGGTCTGGGCAACTTCAGCCTGCCGATCGCACGTTCCGGCGCGCATGTCGTCGGCGTCGAAGGGAGTCAGGAGCTGGTGCGCCGGGCCACCGAGAACGCTGCGGTGAACGGTCTCGCCGGTCTGGCCGAGTACCGCGTTGCCAATCTGTTCGAAACCACGCCGGAGTCTCTCGCGGCACTCGGGCGTTTCGACCGGATGCTGATCGATCCGCCACGCGAGGGGGCGGTCGAACTGGTCAAGGCGCTTGCTGCCGATGCTCCGCAGCGCATCGTCTACGTCTCGTGCAGCCCGGCGACGCTGGCTCGCGACGCCGCGATCCTGGTCACGCAGAAGGCTTACCGCCTGCGCGGGGCTGGCGTGGTCAACATGTTCCCGCACACGTCGCACGTCGAATCGATCGCCCTCTTCGAGCGCAATCGGGCAGCCCGGGCCCTCGCCTGACACGGCCGCCCCGGGCGGCACTACCAGGAGCGCACGCGACCGGTATCGACGTGCACGAAATCCGAACCGGCGTAGTAGCCGACCCCGCCACGATTCCGTGAAATCGCCGCGTCGCGCAGGTCGCTCAGCGGCACGCCGGCGAGGCGTATGTCGATCGCCTTGCCGTCCATGTGCAGGCTTTGCCTGGCGACCCCGCTGCTGCGGCCCTTGCGCAACCTGCTGTTGGTCGCCGGGCAGCGGTAGCCGGAGATCACCTGGAAGACCTGCCCACTGTCGACTTCCTGTCTGATGGCGTAGAGCAGGTCGAACAACTGCGGGTCGATGTTGCCCACCTCACCCGAGTAATGGTCCCGCAGGAAGAGGTTCAGGCGCCTGAGCGACTCCGGGATGTACTGGTCGCCAAGTGAAAACACGACCGAGAGCCGTTCGCCGGTATGGGTGTGCTCGAAAGCGAGCTGGCGTGCATTCGGCAGGGATGCCAGAGCGGGTCTGGCCAGCGGTAGAACGACACCTGCCGCGAGCAGCTGTGCTGCGTGGCCGAGAAAGCGCCGCCGGGAGTTGTGCAACTTCGACATCTCTTCTCCATCTCAACGCGAAGCTCGCGATTCTGCAGGATTTTCCTTGGTCTGGGAAGCCTGCAGCGTCTGCGAGCGCTGTTGCAGCGCATCTTCGAGGGGTGCGTCGAGACCGTAGATGTCCGGCAGGAAATGCACGCGGCCGTCACGGACGACCGCCGTACTGTAGGCGATGATCACCGGTAGCGGCTCGTCGAGGCGGAGCGTCGCCGACTTGCCCCGGCGCATCGCCTGCTCGATGCGTGTCTCGGTCCATTCCGGCGCACCGGTGAGAACGAACTTCGCCAGTTCCAGTGGCTTCTCGACGCGAATGCAGCCGTGGCTGTAATCGCGCCGCAGTCGCTTGAAGAGTTGCGGTGTCGGTGTGTGGTGGAGGTAGATGTTGTCCCTGTTGGGGAAGACGAGCTTGATGCTGCCCAAGGCGTTGCCCGCCCCCGGTCGCTGCCGGATGCGCATCTGACCCGCCTGGACGGCATCGATCCCGGCCTCCGAGAGACTGCCGACGACGCGGCCGTCGCTGCCGACCAGTTCGAATCCCTGGCGGTCGAAATAGCCCGGGTCACGACGCAGTCGCGGCAGCGTCTCGCTCCTGGCGATCGACGGCGGAACGTTCCAGTAGGGGCTGAACTCGATGAAGCGCATCTCGGCATCGAAGACCGGTGTTGGCGTCTTGCGAGCAGTGCCGACGATGACCTTCATGGCGACTCGCGTGTCGACGATGCCGGCGCCCATGTCGTAGCCGTGCAGCATGAACTCCGGAACGTTGACGACGATCGCGCGCGCTCCCTGCGGCGGTGGCATCCACCGCAGCCGCTCCATTGCCAGCCCGATCTGGCGGACCCTGGCGGCCGGGGTGATGTTGAGTTGCTCGAAGCTCTCCCTGCCGATGACACCGTCCGGCGCGATCGCGTGTCGCGCCTGAAACGCCTTGACGGCATCGACCAAGGCGCCCTGGTAACGTTCTGGAAGCTTGCTGTCGGCGGTTGCCAGGTCACCGAGCAACAGCAGCCGCTGCTGCAGCAGCGCAAGAGCGCCGTACGGTTGCCCGGGGCTGAGCTTGCCGCCGGGAAGCGGTGGCAGGTTCTTCTGCCACGCTGGATCGTCCACCAGCTGCCGGTAGCGTGCAAGCACCCGCCGCAGCGCATCGTATTCCGGCCAAGCCGGGGCGGCGCTGCGCGCGGCCTCCGCGAGGCGCTCGTCGGCGAGCGCCGAACGCAGCAGCGAGTCGGCATCGAAACCGCTGCGCAGGTCCGCGTCGTAGCGCATGCCGAACTGCTGCGGGTCGACTCGTCCCGCATGCAGTTCGCTCAGATAACGGCGCATCGCGAGGCTCAGGCGGCGGCCGACAGAACTCCAAGCCTCGGGGTCTGCTGCCGACGCGCTGCCGGCGAGCGCCTGCCACAGCCCGTGCGCCTCATAGTCCCGAGGATCGAGCCCTTCGCCAGCGGCCTGCGTCAGGAGATCGACCGCCTCGCGGGCGGCCGGTGTCGGACCGGCGTCGGAAAACCAGGCCGATTCTTCCGCTGCCGCGCCGCCGCCGGCAAAGACCAGCGCGAGGCCGAGGCAGAGCGCCAAGCCGTGTCGGCGGATGTCGCCGACACGGTGCCTGTGGTCGATTCGCTGCCTCAGCGCGAACATCGGTACCGGAGCGCGCGCCGAATCATTGGCGCCGCAACGCGTCTGCCAGCGGGAAGTCTCCTTCGTGCAGAAAACCGTCGAATTCTGCAGCGTGCAGCGGTCGGCTGAAGAGGTGACCCTGCATGTCGTCACCACCGAGCTCGCTCAGCAGCCGCCGCTGTGCCTCGGTTTCGACCCCATCGGCGACGATGCGCAGGCCGAAGCTGCGCGCGACGCAGGTGAGCGCGTGGATGATCGTCGTCGTGTTGTGATTCTGTGGGCTCAGGTCACGCACGAAGGACTGGTCGATCTTGATGCTGTCGACCGGCAAGCGGCGCAGGTGGTTTAGTGACGAGTAACGGGTGCCGAAATCATCGATGGAGACGCCGCAACCAAGATTGCGCAACTGCTTCACCAGGTCGATATGCCGCTCTGCGTCATGCAGCAGCAGCGTCTCGCTGATGTCGAGATCGACCAGATCGGGGACGATGGCCTGCGCTGCGAGCTCCCGGCTGAGTCGCTGGGGCAGGTCGTGATCCTCGAATTCCTTCGGCGACAGGTTGATCGCCAGCCGCAGGCTGTTCAGGCCGCGCTGGCGCCACTCGGCCAGCTGCCGCAGGGCCTCGCCACGCACCCATTCGCCCAGTGCGGTGATCATGCCGCTTTCCTCTGCCAGCGGTACGAACGAGTCCGGCGTCATCAGCCCGAGTCGCGGATGGTGCCAGCGGATCAGGGCCTCGACGGCGATCGTCCGTCGCTCGCTGAACCTGATCCGGGGCTGGTAATGGAGTTCGAACTGATCGCCCTGTTCGAGTGCCGCGCGCAGATCGCACTCCAGCGTCAGCCGTCGGCTGTGGCCGTCATGCATGCTCGGGTTGTACTGCAGATAGCCGTTCTTGCCCTGCCCCTTGATCTGGTACATGGCGATGTCCGCGTTGCGCAGCAGAATCTCCGGCGTTTCGCCGTTGTCCGGGTAGAGCGCGATGCCGATACTGACCGTTGCCAGAAAGTCGATCCCGGCGATCTTGAATGGCCGCCTGAGCTCGGACAGCATCTTGGCGGCAATCACGACGGCGTCCTCGCCGCAGCCCAGTTCGGGCAGCATGACAGTGAACTCGTCGCCACCCTGGCGCGCCAGGGTGTCTCCCGAGCGCAGACAACTGGCAGCGCGCTGCGCGAAGGACTTCAGCAGTTCGTCTCCTTCCTGATGACCGTAGGTGTCGTTGACCAGCTTGAAGCGATCGATGTCGAGGAACATGACGCCCACCCGCCGGTTCCTTCTGCGTGCCTGCTTCAGCGCCACACCGAGGCGGTCCTTGAACAGGCTGCGGTTGGGCAGCCCGGTCAGGATGTCGTGAAAGGCCTGGAAGGCGATCGTCTCCTCGGCCTTCTTGCGCTCGGTGATGTCGCGTGCAACGCCTGAGGTGCCCATGAAGTGGAGGTTCGCCGGACCGTCGCTGGCGGCGTAGAGGCCCTGCGAGCTGAGGATGGCGACAATCGTCCGGTTCTCGAAATGGCGAACCCCTTGCGTCCTGCTCTGCAGGCGGATCTCGACATTGGTGCTGGCGCGATCGCCGATGCGGCGTTCGTTGAAGGCAAAGCGGGCATGCTCCAGATCATCCGGGTGAACGATCAGCGAGTAATGCTGGCCAAGGAGCTCCTCTCGGGAATAGCCGAGCAGAGCCTCGACGCGGCCATTGACGAAGATGAAGCAGCCATTCCTGTCGAGCGTGTAGATGAAGTCCGGCGAGTGGTCGACGAGGAATCGGTGCAAACGTTCGGAATGCTCGAGTCGCACCGTCATCAACGCGTGCTCCCGTTCGATCCGTCGCCGGCGCAGGACCCGGTCGACCGTGTCGATCAGCTCCTGCGGGTCACCGAGCTTGCGGATGAACTCACACGCGCCGTGGCGCAGCGCACGAATCGCCGAGTCGATCGACTCGTCGCCGCTGAAGACCACGACCGCCGTCGGCACATGCTGCTGCACCATCCATTGCATGATTTCGAGGCCACTGATGTCGGGCAGATTGAGATCGAGGATCAGGACATCGACGTCGCGTCGTTCGAGACGGCGTTGCGCCTCGACAGCGGTGCCGCAATCCTCGATGGTGCGTCCCTCGGCGGCCAGCAGGTGGCGGTAGGCAGCGCGGATCCGGTCCTCGTCGTCGACGATCAGAATGCGGCTGCTGCTTTCCCCGATCTCGGGAACCTGTGGCGAGAAATCGACATTGGGTGTGGCTCTCATCCTTACTCCTGGCGCCTGTCGGGCGAGGCGTGCTTCTCCTGATGTGCCTTGCTCTCCTGGCCGGGCACAGTATCGGACCCAGTCTCCTTTGGCAACAGGAAGGAAATCACTGTTCCGCTGTCCGGCTGGCTGCGGCAGGTGACGGGAATAGCCTGTCGCCGTGCCAGTGCGCCGACGATCGACAGGCCGACGCCGCGCGGTTCACCAAGGCGCGTCTCGACCGGGCGATAGATCGCGTCGATGACCGCTTCGCTCATTCCTGGCCCGTTGTCCTCGATGCGCAGTTCGACGTAGCGGCGTCCCTGATGGAGGACGTTACCGGTCAGCGACATCCTGATCCGCTGCCCGCTCGCGAGGGCTTCCGCTGCATTTTTCCAGAGGTTGAGCATGATCTGCTTGACACTGTCCCGATCGCAGGCAACGCTCAGGGTCTGCGCCGGCAGAAGCGTCTGCACGGCGATGCCGCGTGCATCGAACAGCGGCTGCCGGTAGAGCAGCAACAGCTCGCGCAGCAGATCGCCGATGTCGAACGCTGCGTCGCCGGTCGGCGCAGCGGGAAGCTCGCTCATGCGCCGCACGATGCTCGAGACGCGCTCGATCTCCTCGGCCAGAACGTTCAGTTCACGGTGTACCTCGGCCTCTGGCGGCAGCTTGCCGTCAAGGATCCGGAGATATCCCTTGATGATTGTCAGCGGGTTGCCCGCTTCATGGACCAGTCGTCGTGTCTGCCGAAGGAAGCGCGCGGCCGCGTCCTCTTCGGTCCGCACGCGAACCTGCTGCGCCCGCCGCCAGTTTTCGAGACTGCTGCCGGCGATCCGTCCGAAGTTGAGCAGGCAGGGCAGGCGGCGCGACAGCGCGGCGTACTGGTCGCGGCCCAGGCCGGCGAGAATCACTCCCGTCGTCGTGCCGTGCACCGTCATCGGGATGCACAACAGCCCATTGCTGCCCAGCGCGCGGGCGAACTGCACGTCGAGCAGCGACGCTGGTGCCAGCGACCGGTCGGCGTGTGAACACTGCACCTGATTGCTGACGACGGCAGCAGCGGCGAGGCTGCGGTGCGCTTCGCAGAGGAGCCTTGCCTGGCTGAAGATCGCCGCCTGTCCGCCGACGTTCTGGCCGCTCAGCCGGTCTTCGGCAGTGTCGTGGAGCAGGAACGCGAGTTGGCTGAGGTCGAACAGGATGCGCGCCGCTTCACGCAGGGCGAGAAACACTTCGGCATCGGTGTCGAGTGCCAGCAGATCATCCTGCAGGGGTTGCAGCAGTGCCTTGTTGCCGATCAGGCTGACGATCTCGGTCTGGGCATCGCTCCCGGCGCGGGCCCGCCTGCCGAGCACTCGCGGCAGGCCGCGGGCGGTGCCGCGGTCGGACGCGGCGGGCGCTGCCATGCCGATGGCGTCGGCGACCATCGACATGCGCTGCGCGCCCTGGGTACAGATCGCCGCCAGCTGGCTGTTGCTGATGTCCGCGAACATCTGACGGGTGGCACCACCCAGCGCCTCGGGGATCTCGTCGCAGTCGGCCAGCGCGTGTGCCAGCCAGACGACCTGCGCCAGTTGTGCGGCGCCGACGATCTGCTGCGCAGGCTGGTGGTGAAACAGGATGCCGTCGGCGAAGGAAGAGTCGAGATGCCACTGGTCAGCCAGCCAGGTGCCGATCTCGCCGTGATCTGCGCCGAGCAGTTCGACCTCCATCGCCGACAGCGCGGACTCGCTGTGACAGCCGGCAAGCAGCTGCGCGTATGGTTCGCCGAGTGCCGAGAGCATGATCAGTTCGCCGACGTCGTGCAGCAGTCCGGCCAGGTAGGCTTCGTCGGCACGCGGGTAGCCGGTTGCCACAGCCAGTCCGCGCGAGATCTCGGCGACCAGCAGCGAATGCGTCCAGAAATCCGAGAGATCGACCTCCGGTCCGGAGCCACGCTCTTCAAAAAGACTGCGGACCGAGAGGCAGGTGGCAATCGAGCGTACCAGACGGGTGCCTAGCGCCATCAGGCAGCTTTCGATGCTGCGCAGTTCCTTGCCGCGGCGGACGGCCGACGAATTGGCGGCCGTCAGGACGCGGGTGCACAGGCCGGGATCCTGCTCGACCAGCCTGGCGAGTTCGGCCATGGTCGTGCCGTCATCGTCGACCAGTTGCAGGAGCCGCAGCAGAATCTGCGGCGGCGAGGGTACTCGCCCCGATTGCATGGCGTGTCGGACCGACTCCGGCAGGTTATGCATCGACCTGCAAGGGAGCGCTGTGGTTGGCAGCGACGGCGGCGAGGGGAGCGGGCAGTGTGCGCATCGTTGCCGGCTCGGCTAGACCAGCGGCTGATGATTCGCGCGTATCGCACTCGCACCGGCAGCCTGGACGCCCTTGCCGATCTCGTGCGAGATGAGCTCGAAAAGAGCCCGCAGGGGAGCATTCATGCTGCCGATGACGTCGGCCAGCGCAAGCACCGAGGGAATCCGCGTGCCGCGGTGGTCGACCGCCTGGCCGATCTGCCGCAGCCTGACACCGAGCCGTTCGAGGTTGATCGCCAGTCGTTGCTCGGTGAGGATCAGCAGGGTGCTGATGCCGTACTGTCGGGCGAGGGCGATCAGGCTCAGGTAGACCGCCAGCGCCAGGTAGGGCTGGCGAGGCCGGTCTCTGGTGCCGAAATCTGCTTCCGAGATCGAGATCGGTGTGTTCTGCTCGCCCTGCCGACGGCGGTAGCTGCCGATGACCGCCAGGCGCGAAATCTCGGCGATCTCGCAGCGGTGGCGAGCGATGGAATCGACCAGCGAACGCTCGATCGTCGTCGCGCAGGCGATCTCCAGGGGCAGCAACCCTGCGGGCTGTTCCGGGTCGAGCAGCACCAGCCGGGCGCACCCGACGTACTGTCCGTTCGCCGCTGATTCGACGAGACAGTGTACCGAGCGCTCGTCGAACTCGTCGCATTCGAGGTCATCAGGGCGGACGGGCTCGAAACCGAGTTCACGGCAGTACACCTGATGTCGCAGGCGGTAGTTTTGCGTGCGCAGAGCATCGGTGAGCGCGGGAACGACCGTGAAATAACGGCGGTAGCCCTCGCTAACTGTCAATTCCGTCAGGCTGGGAAGAAACATCTGCCTCTCATGGGTCACGCATCTGCCCGGCGGGCAGCACACGATGCAGCATACCACTACGAAGACCGGGTGCGGGCTGCATGCGGCGCCTCGAGCCTGCCGATGCGGTAGCCCGGTTGCGGGAAGCCGATGCGCTTGCCCTCACGGCTGCAGGCAGGCAACCGATCCGGCCGGCGCGGCAGCCGCCCGCTTGGCGCCGCTGGCCGAAAGGCCGGGGGTCACTCGAGCTTTTTCAGATAGTCCTTGGTGAAGACCTTGTCGGGCAGGTCGCGCGACTTCATCGCGGTGTAGTCAAGAACCGACTGCTCGCCGCCACGCAGGGCATCTTCCATCACCAGCCGCGCCGGTCGCCTCTTTCCCTCCATGCTCCTGTAATTCTCGTAGCGACAGGTCTTGAGAAGGCGGTTGGAAAGCGAATAGAACTCCGCCTTGTGCGGCGAGAAGTCCTTGGCGCGGACCCAGTAGACGACTTTCTGATATGTCACGCTGCGGTCGATTCCTGTCAGTTCGAGCACGTAGTGCTCATCGCCGTCCACCTTTTCGCTGCGCAGTAGTTTCGGGTTGTAATCGCCGCTGAAGTTGGCGCGTGCCAAGTCGCCGTTGGCAACCTGCCCGGTCAAGCGCTGCGACAGCGCCAGCCGGATCGGCTGCGACACCTCGGGCATGAACACCCAGAGATCACGGCCCTTCATCAGCATGATCTGACCGCGGTCCGAAGCCGGCTCGACGACCATCACGACGCTGTTGGTATTACCCTTGGCGAGGACCCGGTACTTGCGGATGTCCGCCTTCTGCTCCTTGTCAACCGTCGTGACCGTGACGTCCACCTGGAAGCCATCGACCGGGAAACGGACCTGGTCCGCCTTCTCGACGATCATCCGGGCCTCGCTGTCGTCGCTTGCTGCCGGCGCCGTCGTCTCGGACGCCTGCGCCGAAGCGACGGCAGCGAACAGCGCGACCGCCAGAAGAAAGCGCACGCTGTTGACAGCGCTGTGACGGATGGTCATGATTTCCATAGTTTTCACTCCTGTGTGCTGACCGTCGATCCGGTTGGCCGGAAGCGCCGCCGAATGAAGGTTGTCCGCATCGAACACGTATATAAGGATTATCTGCTCGGCGAACAGAAAGTCCAAGCCCTGAAGGACATCACCCTGTCGTTCGACCCCGGCGTCTTCCTTGCCATCGCCGGGCCGTCCGGCAGCGGCAAGACGACGCTGCTGAACCTGATTGGCTGCATCGACACGCCGACGAGTGGCAAGATCTACATCAACGATCAGGATGTCAGTGGCCGCACTCCCGATCAACTTGCCGACCTGCGGGCGCGGACGATCGGTTTCATCTTTCAGACCTTCAATCTCCTGCCGGTTCTCTCGGCGGCGGAGAACGTCGAGTATCCGCTGCTGCAGCGCAAGGATCTGTCGCGTGAAGAGCGGCAGCGTCGCGTCGCGCACTTCCTCGACATCGTCGGTCTGTCCAAGTATGCCAGCCATCGGCCGAACCAGTTGAGTGGCGGTCAGCGCCAGCGGGTGGCGATTGCCAGGGCGCTGGCGATTCGGCCAGCGATCGTCCTCGCCGATGAACCGACTGCCAACCTTGATCACAAGACGGGCGAGGAGATTCTGCTTCTGATGAAGCGGATCAACCGCAAGCTGAAGACCACCTTCATCTTCTCGACGCACGACAAGAGGGTGATCGCCAAGGCGGATCGTCTGGTGCGTGTCGAGGATGGCGAGATTTCCCTGCTCGGGATGCGCAAGGACGCCAGGTGGTCGTTCGCGCGTCATCGCGCGGCAGAGGGCGGGGGCAACGGGGAAGTTCCGACCGAGCCACCAGCGGCCGCGGCCGGAGAGCAGAGCCATGCAGATCAGAACTAGTATGCACATCCTTTGCCGCGCACTCGTCCTGGCAAGCCTGTTGGTGCCCGCTGCCAGCGCAGCAGACACGTTGCCGAAGAGCCGCGCGGCGCTGTTTGCCGATGACGAACCGGCCGCGACGCCGGCCGAAGCCGGCGGTCGCGAAGCACTGTTTGGCGATGATCTGCCCGCCCGGCCGGCGCCTGTCGAAGCGCCAGTCAGCCGGGAGTCATTGTTTGGCGGCGACGACCTGCAGTCATCGGCGGTCGCTGCGGCAGGGACCCTCGCCATTTCTTCGCCACCGGCCGTCAAGGGTTTCGTGCAGAACCGGATGGCCTATACCTGGCCGAAACCGTCACACTGGTCGGAGATGATGAACCATTTCGACCTCAGCGCGCAGGGCAGGTTGAGCAGCAACGTCAAGTGGAAGCTCGGCGCCCGAGTCGACTACGATGCGGTCTATTCGCTGACCGACTTCTACCCGCAGTCGGTGGAGAACGATCAGCGCTTCAACTTCCTGTTGCGCGAGAATTATCTGGACATCAGTGCCGACAGCTGGGATTTCCGCCTCGGTCGCCAGCAGATCGTCTGGGGTGAGATGGTCGGCCTCTTCTTTGGCGACGTCGTTTCGGCCAAGGATGTGCGTCACTTCGTGCTGCCCGAATTCGAGATTCTCCGCATCCCGCAGTGGGCGGCGCGGGCAGAGTATTTCAAGGACGATTTTCACGCCGAGTTCGTCTGGATACCAGTGGCCAGCTACGACAACATCGGCAAGCCGGGTGCCCAGTTCTTTGCCTACACGCCGCCGCCGCCGCCGGGCTTCCAGACGTTCTTTCTCAATGAGCGGTTTCCGTCGAGCAGCCTGTCCAACACCAACTATGGCCTCCGGTTGTCGATCCTGCGCGACGGCTGGGATGTCGCCGCGTTTGCCTACAGCAGCATGAGCGCAGCGCCGACCTTTTACCGGCAGATCGTCATGAACCCACAGCCGACGGTGGTGTATCAGGCGAGACACAAGCGCATCGACCAGTTCGGCAGCACCCTGGCCAAGGATTTCGGCTCGGTCGTGCTGAAAGCCGAGGCCGTGTATACCCGTGGTCGCGGCTTCGAACTCAGCAATTTCGCCAATCTGAGCGATACTGACGGTGTTGTCGAGCAGAACGTTCTGGCCTGGGTGGTCGGCCTCGACTACAACGAGATCGCCGACACCCGGATCAATGTGCAGTTGTTCCAGCAACACATCTTCGACCGCAACCCGGACATCATTCCGGAGAGCAACGAGAACGGCTACAGCCTGCTCGTCAACCACAAGTTCGGTGACAAGGTGGAGGCGCAGGCGCTGTGGATATCCAGCTTCAATCGCAGCGACTGGATGCTGCGGCCGCGTATCAGCTGGAATTTCGAGAAGAACTGGCGCGCGGCGATCGGTGTCGACATCTTCAACGGTCCGCCGCTCGGCTTCTTCGGTCGCTATGATGACAGCGACCGGGTGTACACCGAATTGCGCTACAGCTTCTGATCGGCATCCTCACTCCCGCTGCTGATTGACGAGAACGGCGGCGCCATGCAGGCGACCACTTCGCAGATGCTCGAGTGCCTCGTTCGCCGCTGCCAGAGGAAAGCTCTCGACTTCGGTGCGGACGCCGGCGCGCGGCGCGATGGCCAGGAACTCTTCGCCATCACGCCGCGTCAGGTTGGCGACCGAACGTACGCAGCGCTCACCCCAGAGGATGTCGTAGGGGAATTCCGGGATGTTGCTCATGTGGATGCCGGCGCAGACGACGGTACCACCCTTGCGCAGGCGGCGCAGCGCCTGCGGCACCAGTTCACCGGCCGGCGCGAAGAGGATCGCCGCGTCCATGGCTCGCGGCGAGGGCTCGTCGGTACCGCCTGCCCAGACCGCGCCCAAGGACCGTGCAAACTGTTGTCCGGCGAGATCCCCTGGCTTGGTGAAGGCGAAGACCTCGCGCCCCTGCCAGCGGGCGATCTGCGTGATGATGTGCGCGGCGGCGCCAAAGCCGTAGATTCCGAGGCAGCGGGCGTCGCCCGCTGCCACGAGTGAGCGGTAGCCGATCAGCCCGGCGCAGAGCAGGGGTGCCGCTTCGGCGTCCGAGTATTCGGTGGGCAGGGCAAAGCAGTAGCGCTGGTCAGCGAGCGTGAACTCGGCGTAGCCGCCGTCAAGCGTGTAACCGGTGAACTCGGCCGCGTCGCAGAGGTTTTCGCTGCCGCTCGTGCAGTACCCGCAATGGCCGCAGGTGCGGCCGAGCCACGGCACGCCGACTCTCTGGCCAATGGCAAAGCGCTCGACACCCGCGCCTTTCTCCACCACGACGCCGACGATTTCATGGCCAAGAATGAGCGGCAACCGGGGGTGTCGCAGATCGCCGTCAAAGACATGCAGATCGGTCCGACAGACGCCGCAGGCGCGCACGGCCAGCAACAGTTGCCCAGCTCCGGCGGTTGGTCGAGGCACTTCGGCCAAGCGTAACGGCGAGCCTTGGGCATCGAGAAGCATCGCTTGCATGAGTTTCTCCAGCGCTGGTGATCTGCTTGCCGGTGCCGCGTGTGCAGCGAACCAGCCGTTGCCGCGAGGGCTGGCTGCCGGTGAGCCGATTCTATTCCTGGCGAGTGTCCGAGGGCAAATCGCTGCGGCTGCCGGCGCCGGCAGCCGCGAGAGACTGTATCGCCGTCGCCGGCATCCTTCGCCAGACGAGGCAGTGCCATGGCTCTGCTCGAGATCCGCAACTTCACCCGCCGCTTCGGCGACTTCAAGGCAGTGGACGACGTTGCGCTGTCTCCTCGTCGCGCACATCAGCTTTTCGATCGGCTTCGTCGCCATCACCATTCGCGCCCGCCTCGCCGGCATGGACGAAAGCATCTTTCAGGCTGCACGCGATCTTTGGGCCAGCCCGTGGCAGACCTTCCGGCGAGTGACGCTGCCGCTGATCCTGCCGGGGCGTGGTCTCTGCCGCCTGCGGTACGCGGTGCCGGACATTCCTGTTCGCGGCTGCCGCTTCAGTCGGCGCCGGTCTCGATGTGCTCGATCATCAACTGTGGCGTCTGCACGCCGTTGTACTCGTTGATCGCCAGCCGGTAGGCGGCGCGGATGTGACGGCCGGGCGCCTGTGCGAAGTTGAACTGGATGGCGTCGAGGCTGTGCCCCCCCTTGCGCAGACGGAGCTTGAGATGCTTCTCCTTGAGGATGCGCTGGCTTTCGACGAGGAATTCGTCCTCGAACAACGGTGCAGGAAAGCCCTGGCCCCAGACCTCGGCTGCCAGCAATCGTGCCGTGTCGAGCGAGAAATAGGCCGTTTCGAGACCGCCATCGGTTTCCAGCGTATGCGTGCGGTCGGCGGGGGCGAGCAGCTCGTCTACGACCCCGGCAAAGGCCTCACTGAAAAGCGTGAAGTCGCCCTCGCGCAAGCTGACACCGGCTGCCATCGCGTGGCCGCCGAAGCGCAGCAGCAGGCCGGGGGATCGCTTGCTCACCAGGTCGAGGGCATCGCGCAGGTGCAGCCCAGGGATCGAGCGGCCCGATCCCCTGATTTCACCGTCACCGGCACGGGCAAAGGCGAACGCCGGCCGGTGCAGCTTCTCCTTGATCCGGGCGGCGAGGATGCCGACGACTCCCTGGTGCCAGGAGGAGTCGAAGAGCGAAACCGCAGCCGCTTCACCGGTCATCTCGGCGCTCCTTTCGGCAAGCTGCAGCAGTGCCTGCTCCTGCATCCCGGATTCGATCTCGCGGCGTTCGCGGTTGAGGGTGTCGAGCTGTTGCGCAATGTTCATCGCCCGCCCTTCGTCGTCGGTGATCAGGCATTCGATCCCGAGCGACATGTCGGCCAGACGGCCGGCAGCGTTCAGGCGCGGGCCGATCATGAAACCGAGGTCGACGCTCGAGGCCTGCGCCGGATTCCGCCCGGCGGCACGGAAAAGCGCGCGCAGGCCCGGCGTCAGCTTGCCGTCGCGGATGCGTCGCAGTCCCTGGCTGACCAGCACACGGTTGTTGTGGTCGAGGCAGACGACATCGGCGACGGTGCCCAGAGCCACCAGGTCGAGCAGGGCAGCCAGGTTCGGTTCGCGGCGTCCGCTGGCGTCGGAGAACCAGCCGCGCCGACGCAGCTCCGCGCGCAGCGCCAGCATGACGTAGAAGATGACACCGACGCCGGCCAGTGCCTTGCTCGGGAAGTCGCAATTCGCAAGGCTGGGATTGACGATGCAGGCCGCCGCCGGTATTTCCTCACCTGGCAGGTGGTGGTCGGTGATCAGGGTCGCCATTCCCAGCTCGCTGGCGCGCCGGACGCCGTCAACGCTGGCGATGCCGTTATCGACGGTCAGCAGCAGGTCCGGGGTTGCTGCCGCGGCGAGCTCGACGATGTCCACCGACAGGCCGTAGCCGTAGGTGAAGCGGTTCGGTACCAGATAGTCCACCCGCGCGCCGAAGGCGCGCAAGGCGCGGACGCCGACCGCGCAGGCGGTTGCGCCATCGCAGTCGTAGTCGGCGACGATCAGGATCTTCCGCTGGCTGGCGATGTGGTCGGCGAGCAGCACCGCCGCTGCGGTCGTGTGGCTCAGGCTGTCCGGTGGCAGCAGCGAGCGGAAATGGTAGTCGAGCTCGCTGCGGGTTTGGATGCCGCGGCCGGCGTAAATGCGCGCCAGCAGCGGATGCAGGCCCTGCTGCTCGAGCTGCCACTGGCTGCGCTGGGTCACCGGTCGCCGGCGCAGCCGCGTCATGGCGCGGCCGCTGCCAGTGTCTGTGCGATCGCAGCCAGCGGCTGTGGGCGGCGCCACAGTTTCCACTGCGCGCGCCGGTCGCTTTCCCAGGACAGCATGCCGTAGGCCGTCGGCGCCTGCAGGCGCAACCCCTGCACCCGGCCGCCGGCGAGTGCCGCCTGCAGCGGCGAAAACCAGTTCCTTTCCAGCTCGAGCAGGGCCGCGCGGTAGGCCGCGCCATTCTCGTACTGCACGGCCGTCTGCAGTGCATCGACAACGAGCAGATGCCGGCCGCCGTGCTCTGCCTGCGTCAGCAGGGCGGCGGCGCCATCAGGCAGCGAATGCACCTGGCTGCCGGCAGCACGTCCGCAACCGCGCGCCAGCGCGAGATCGCTCCAGACATCGGAGAACTGGTCGGGGCATCGCTGCGGCAGGCGGCCGGCGCCCCACAGCCAGAGACTGTTGATCGTCGCGCGGCCGGCGTCGTCGCGCTGCTGGTTGGCCGGGTGCTGGTGCAGCACCATCTGCGCCTCGTTGAGCAGGCGTCGCAGCCGGCGTGCCGCCGCCGCCTCCGGCAACTGCCGGACGACACTGCGGCCGACCACCGCCGACAGTGGCAGCACGTCGAAGCGTCCGAGCTCCCAGTCGGCAGCCAGCTCGAGATACCAGCGGTCGCTGCTGGCGACGTGGAATCGGCCGGCATCGGGGAAATGCTGATTGAGCGCCGCAACGATGGCCTCGGCTTCGCTCGCTTCGATTTCCAGGCCGGCAGCGTCGGCGAGGATCAAGCGCTCCTGGTGCAGGCGCAGATGGACCGGGTCGGCGCACAGCCAGAGCGCATTGCCGGCGTCCGGGCCGGCTTCCTCGCCGTGCAGGCGCAGGGCGGCATGCGCCGCGGTGTCGCCGAGGCCGAAGGCGTCGCCGAGGGTCGCCTCGAGCGACAGCGGCGCGTGGCGGTGCATCCGGCTGCGCGCGAGCAGAGCGCCGAGACCGGGCAGAAGGAGAGCATCGAGTGTCTCGCGGTCATCCGGCTCGGGCCAGAGGAGTTCGGGAACGACCAGGGTGAGTTGCATGCGCCGGGGCTGAGGCTGCGGTGACTGAAACAGGTTGAGAAAGGCCTGGTGGCCGGCGACGTACGGTCGCGGATCAGGACGGCTGGTATGGGAAGAGTGTAGCATAGCGCCCTTAGCGTTTATTTCGGCGCCCGGAGGCGCCAGGCAACGATGAGCGTCCTTCGCTGATGTCCATGCCCTACGAGTTGCTGATCGGCCTGCGCTATACGCGGGCGAAGAAGCACAACCACTTCATCTCGTTCATCTCGCTGATTTCGATGCTGGGCATCGCGCTTGGCGTCGCCGCGCTGATCGTCGTCCTGTCGGTGATGAACGGCTTCCAGACCGAGCTGCGCTCGCGCATCCTCGCCGTCGTCTCGCATGTCCAGATCACCGGCGCTGGCGGCGAGATGGCCGGCTGGGAGCGGGTCGTCGACCTGGTTGCCGGCGAGCCGCACGTGCTCGCCGCCGCCCCTTTCGTCCAGGGGCAGGGGATGCTGGCCTTCGGCGAAACGGTGCGCGGCGTCCTGGTGCGCGGCATCTTTCCGGAGCAGGAGGACCGGGTGGCCGATTTTCGCCCGCACATGAAGGGCGGCCAGCTCGATGCGTTGCGACCGGACAGCTTCAACATCGTTCTCGGTTCCGAACTCGCGCGCGCGCTTGGCGTTTTCGTCGGCGACCGGGTGACGCTGATCGCGCCGCAGGGGGTGGTCACCCCCGCCGGGGTCGTGCCGCGGCTGCGCAGCTTTCACGTCGCGGGCGTCTTCGAGGTCGGCATGTATGAGTACGACAGTGGCCTGGCGCTGGTCCATCTCGCCGACGCGCAGCGCTTGTACCGCCTGGACGATAAGGTGTCGGGCGTGCGCCTGAAGCTCGACGACCTGTTTCTCGCGCCGCGCGTGGCGCGTTCGCTCGCCGGCAAGCTGGATGTCAACGCCTTCGTCAGCGACTGGACACGCAGCCACGCCAACTTTTTCCGCGCCGTGCAGATCGAGAAGAACATGATGTTCATCATTCTCTCGCTGATCGTCGCCGTCGCTGCCTTCAACATCGTGTCGACGCTGGTCATGGCGGTGACCGACAAGCAGGCGGATATCGCCATCCTGCGCACGCTCGGCGCCAGTCCCGGCAGCATCATGGCGGTGTTCATCGTTCAGGGCGCGCTGATCGGCTTCATCGGTCTCGGCATGGGCGTTGCCGGCGGCGTCGCCCTGGCGCTCAACGTCGATGTCGTCGTCCCGTTCATCGAGCGCATGCTCGGCACGCAGTTCCTCGCCAAGGAGGTGTACTATATTTCCAGCCTGCCCTCGGAATTGCAGTGGAGCGACGTGACGACGATCACCGGTGTCGCCTTCGTCCTCGCGCTGCTGGCAACGATCTACCCGAGCTGGCGCGCGGCGCGGGTCAACCCGGCCGCGGCCCTGCGCTATGAGTGAGGTCGTTCTCGCCTGCAAGGGCCTGCGCAAGATCTATCGCCAGGGCGACAGCGATGTGCCGGTACTGCTCGGCGTCGACCTCGAGGTTCACGTCGGCGAGCGACTGGCGATCGTCGGCGCATCGGGCTCGGGGAAGAGCACGCTGCTGCATCTGCTGGGGGGCCTCGACGCCGCCAGCGCTGGCGAGGTACAGCTGATGGGCTGCGATCTGCAGGCGATCGCCGACGCCGAGCGCGGGCAGTTGCGCAACCGCCACCTCGGCTTCGTCTATCAGTTTCATCATCTGCTGGCCGAGTTTACGGCCCTCGAGAACGTTGCCATGCCGCTTTACATCCGGCGGCTGACGAAGGACGAAGCCGAGGCGCGCGCGGCGGCAGTGCTCGGCGAGGTCGGACTCGGTCACCGCCTGCGGCACACACCAGCCGAGCTCTCGGGTGGCGAGCGGCAGCGGGCGGCGATCGCCCGTGCACTGGTCACCGAACCGGCCTGCGTGCTGGCCGACGAGCCGACCGGCAACCTTGATCGGCAGACCGCGGCCAGCGTTTTCGAGCTGATGCTCGAGCTCAATCGTTCACGCCGGACGAGTTTCGTGATCGTCACCCACGATCCGGCGCTGGCCGGGCGCGCCGAACGCATCCTGACGCTGCGCGACGGCCGCCTGCAGCCTGACGGCGGCTAGGCTGCCGCCAGCTGCCTCCGGGATTCGTCGCTCCGGCTGGCGGGAAGAAAGCAATGCTCCCACCAGCGACGAACAAGAGAAGGAGACAACCATGAAGTCCTTGTTTGCCCCGGCCATCGTCCTCCTCAACCAGGTTGGCTATCGCCGCAAGTTCGCCATCATGGGGCTGCTGGCGCTGGTGGCCAGCGCCGTCCTCGTCTGGAACCTCTATCACAGCCTGCACCGGGTGATCGACAGTTCACGGCGTGAACTCGCAGGGGTGCAGGTCATCAAGCCGCTGACCCGCGTCGTGCAGCATCTGCAGGTGCACCGCGGATTGTCTTCGGGAGTCCTCGGCGGCAGTGAGGAGATGAAGGACCGGCGGGCGGCGCGCCAGGGCGAGGTCAGCGCGGCGCTAAACGCTGCCGGCGCAACCCTGTCGCCACGGCTGGCGGCAAGCGAGGCCTGGAAGAACATCCTTGACGCCTGGGCCAGCATCGAGAAGGACGGACTCGACCTGATCCAGCGCGAGAACTTCCTCGCCCACAACCGGCTCGTCGAAGATCTTCTCGCCTTTCAGGTGACGGTTGCCGACGAGTATGCATTGACCAACGATCCGGACATCGATGTCAGCTATCTGATCGACACCGCAGTGGACAGGTCGCCGCAGGCGATCGAGCGCATGGGCCAGCTGCGGGCTCTGGGTACCGGCGTGCTGACACGGAAGCAGCCATTGGTGCTGTTGCAACAGGTCGAGTTCACCGTCCTGCTGGCCGAACTCAACGTTGCGGTGAGCGGCCTGCGGCGCAACGTCGAGAAGACCGCGCAGTACCACCCGACGCTGAAGTCGTCGCTGCAGGCTTCAGTCGCCGACATCAGCGATGCGGCCGGCAAGGTCACCGCACTGGTCAACCAGGACATCCTCTCGGGCACCTTCGCGACCGCCCCGGGCGACTACTTCGCGCTGACCACCGCCTCGCTCGAGAAGGGCTACAAGGAGATTTTCGATACGGTTCTGCCGACTCTCGAGCGCCTGCTGCAGGAACGGATCGATCGCGCCGAGCGCAACCTCGTGCTGAGCATCTCGCTGTCGGTTCTCATCCTGCTGCTCTACGCGTATGTCTCGATCGGACTCTATTTCGCCATCCGTGGCAGCATCGACCGCCTCGCCGAGAGCGCGCGCACGATTGCCACCGGCGATCTCGGAGTGCGCGTCGATCTCGGCACGCGCGATGAACTCAAGCTGGTGGGCGACAGCCTCAATGACATGCTCGCGGGCTTTCGCGGTCTGTTGCAGAACGTGCATCACGGTGCCCGGGAAGTCCTCGGCGCGACCAAGACACTGGCGACGTCGGCGGCGCACATCAAGGGCAGCAGTGAGCAGCAGAGCCAAGCGGCGGCGAGTATGGCGGCGGCGATCGAGGACATGCGCGCGCGCATCGAGCGTCTGTCGGCCGATGCCCGCGATGCCGACCGCATCGCCAGTCGGGCTGGCGAGCTCTCGGCCGAAGGCGGCCGGGCGGTCGGCGATGTCGTGCGCGAGATCGAGCGCATTGCCGAAGTGGTCAAGCAGTCGGCGGCGATCGTCGGCGAACTCGGCAGCCGTTCCGAGCGCATCTCGGCAGTCGTCAGCGTGATCAAGGAGATCGCCGACCAGACCAACCTGCTGGCGCTCAATGCGGCGATCGAGGCAGCGCGGGCCGGCGAATCGGGACGCGGCTTCGCCGTCGTTGCCGACGAGGTGCGCAAACTCGCCGAACGCACCGGTCGGTCGACACAGGAAATCTCGGAGATGATCACCGCCATCCAGAGCGGTACCCAGAATGCCGTGACGAGCATGAAGCTCGGTGTCAGCCGGGTTGCCGAGGGCGTCACGCTGGCGACGCGCGCTGGCCAGTCGATCACGGAGATCGGCGGCAACGCGGCGCAGGTGGTGAGCAAGGTCGCCGCTATCTCGCAGGCCCTGCACGAGCAGAGCGCGGCCAGCAGCGACATCGCGCGCAACGTCGAGAGCGTCGCGCGGATGGCGGAAGCGAACAGCACGGCGGTCGCCGGCAACGCCGGCACGGCCGAGCAGCTCGAGCACCTGTCGACCGGTCTGGAGAGCGAGGTGCGTCGCTTCCGGCTCGGCTGAGAGCTTGCGCCGCCATCGTTCCGAGCATGCGGGGATGCGCGGCGGGTGGCAGCGAACGACGAGGCACTGCCTGTGGATGGGCGACGAGTGAGCGAGCGGGCAGGGCCGCAGAGCGGCGGCGCAGCAGATGCAGGCACGAGCGCCAAGTTTTTCTCCGGCGCTCTCCCGACGCGTTGGCTGCAGCCGCGGCGAAACACGGGCAGCAGCTGCAGGCGTCTGCCCTGATTGCCCATGCGCAGCAACATCATCGCTTTCGCGTGCGGCGTCGGCTTCCTGCAGATGCAGGAGGCTGTGCCCGCGTGGCCACTGCTCCTGGCCCTACTGCTGACCGCCCTGGCGCTGCTCTGGCCGGGTTGGCGGCAGGGCCGGCTGCGGCGAGGGCTGGTGCTGCTGGGTTGCACGGTGCTCGGTTTCGCCTGGGCGGCGCTGCTCGCCGAACAGCGACTGCGTGATCAGCTGCCGGTAGCCTGGGAGGGGCGCGACGTGCAGTTGGTCGGGGTCATCGCCGCCCTGCCGCATGCCTTCGAGCGCGGCGAACGCTTCGCCTTCGACGTCGAGTCGGTCGAGACGGCCGCTGCCGTCGTGCCGCAGCGGATCATGCTCTCCTGGTATCACGGCTGGCTCGAGGACGAGTGGCGCGAAGGCCTGAAGATTCGCCCCGGTGAGCGCTGGCGCTTCACCGTTCGCCTCAAGCGGCCGCACGGCAACGCCAATCCGCTGGCATTCGACTACGAGGCCTGGCTCTTCGAGCGCAACCTGCGGGCGACCGGTTACGTTCGCCCGCAGGCGGCGACGCAGCGCCTCGACGATTTCGTCGTCCGACCCTCCTACCTCATCGAGCGCCTGCGCGACCGGCTGCGCCAGTCCTTCGACGAGGTGCTCGGCGACGCCCCCTACGCCGGTGTACTCGTTGCACTCGCGGTTGGCGACCAGCAGGCGATCCCCGGCGAGCAGTGGCGACTCTTCCGGCAGACCGGTGTCACCCACCTGATGTCGATTTCCGGTCTGCACGTGACGATGGTGGCAGCCCTCTGCGGTAGCCTCGTCGGCTGGCTGTGGCGGCGCAGCGAGCGGCTCCTGCTCGCCCTGCCGGCACAGAAGGTGGCGATCGCTGCCGGCTGGCTGGCGGCCTTCGGCTACGCCCTGCTCGCCGGCTTCGCCGTGCCGGCGCAGCGGACGCTGTACATGCTGACGGTGGTCGCGCTGGCGCTGTGGTCCGGGCGCAACCTCGGCGCCAGCCGCAGCCTGCTGCTGGCGCTGCTGGCCGTGCTGCTGCTCGATCCATGGGCGGTGTTGGCGCCAGGCTTCTGGCTCTCGTTCGCCGCCGTCGCCGTCCTCTTCTTCATCGGCACGGCGCGACTCGGCAGTCAACGCGGCTGGCGCGCGGCGCTGGCCAACTGGGGAGCGACGCAATGGGCGGTGACGCTGGGTACGCTGCCATTGCTGCTGCTCCTCTTCCAGCAATTCTCGCTCGTCTCGCCGCTGGCCAACGCCGTGGCGATCCCGCTGGTCAGCTTTGTCATCACGCCGCTGGCGCTGCTCTTCGTCGTCCTCCCCTGGCCACCGCTGCTGTCGCTGGCGCATGAACTGCTGGCGGTCCTGATGGCCTGTCTGGAGTGGTTGGCGGGCTGGCCGCTGTGGGAGCAGCCGGCGCCGCCGCTGCCGGCGACGGTGCTGGCGGTGGTCGGTGTCGTCTGGCTGTTGCTGCCGCGCGGCTTTCCGGCCCGCTGGCTCGGCGTCTGCCTGCTGCTGCCGGCTCTCGTGTGGCCGGCCGCGCGGCCGGCAGCCGGCGAGGCCTGGGTCGAGGTGCTCGACGTCGGCCAGGGACTGGCGGTCGTCGTGCGGACCGCCGGCCACAGCCTGCTCTACGACACCGGCCCGCTGTACAGCGCCGAGTCGGATGCCGGCCAGCGCATCATCGTTCCCTACCTGCGGGCGCACGGGGTGCGACGAATCGACACGCTGATCGTCACCCACCGCGACAAGGATCATTCCGGCGGCGTCGTTGCCGTCGAGGAAGCGCTGCCGATCGTACGCCGGCTCTCGTCGGTGCCCGAACTCCAGCCCGAACCCTGCGTCGACGGCCAGTCGTGGGAATGGGACGGGGTGCGGTTCAGCATCCTTCATCCAGTTGCCCCCGACTACGAGCGCAAGGCCGCGCGCAGCAACAACATGAGCTGCGTGCTGCAGGTCAGCAGCGCCTGGGGCAGCGTCCTGCTCACCGCCGACATTGAGGCGCGCGACGAACAGGCGCTGCTCGCGCGCGCCGCCGCCAGACTGCCGAGCGATGTCCTGCTGGTGCCGCATCACGGTAGTGGAACCTCTTCGACGCCGCCGTTCATTGCCGCCGTCGGCGCGCGCGAGGCGATCATCCCGGTTGGCTACCGCAACCGCTTCCAGCATCCGCGGGCGGATGTCGTTGACCGCTATGCCGGCAGCCGGCTGTGGCGGACCGATCGCGATGGCGCGATTCGCATCACGCTGGCGGCGGCAGGAATGTCCGTGTCGGCGTCCCGCAGCGAGTACCGGCGGTACTGGCACGGACAGTGATCGCGTGCGCTGGCGGTGTCGGCGCTGCCTTTGCTGTTCCGCTGCTGGACGCGACCCGGATCCTGCGTCACGCAGGGAACATGCGCACGGCGTCGGCCAGTTGTGCTCGCTGCCCGGGGCGCGCCGACGTCGACCGGGCGTGATGAGGTGCTATTGTTGCGCTTCAACAGGAGAGCCTCCCGCCATGAAGATCTGGGTCGATGCCGACGCCTGTCCGGCCGCAATCAAGGACATCCTCTATCGCGCGGCAAACCGGGTGCAGATTCCGCTGACGCTGATTGCCAACCAGATGTTGCGGCCGCCGCCGTCGCCCTGGATTCGCGCGCTGCAGGTGCCGGCGGGATTCGATGTTGCTGATCGCCGCATCGTCGATGAGGTGGTCGCAGGCGATCTGGTCGTCACCGCCGACGTGCCGCTGGCGGCGCAGGTGATAGCCAAGGGCGCCAGCGTGCTCGAGCCGCGTGGCGATTTGCTCGACGCGGGCAACATCGACGAGCGACTGGGCCTGCGCAATTTCCTGGAAGGGCTGCGCAGCAGCGGCGTGGACACCGGCGGACCGGCTGCCTTCTCGGCGGGCGACCGGCAGGCCTTCGCCAATCGGCTCGACCGCCTGCTCGCGAGCCGGCCAGTTCCCTAGCCGCCGGTCGCCGGCCGCCGCTGGCAACGAGAGCAACCGTGGGCGGAGGAGGCGTTGGGAAGGTGAACGTGAAATCGTAGGTCTGCGTGCGATTTTGCATTGAAGGTGTTGAAGTCCTGCGTGTCGGTCAGCCAGTTCTCCGAACCGATTGCACAGAGTGGGCAGGTTGCGTCGAGTGGACGATTTGTCCCCTGGTTCGCCACGAGTGTCTGGTCCTGGTAGCTGGGAGTGACGACCGTCTTGCCGGGATGCGTGGGCTGGATGGTCTGTCCGTGCTTCGGGAAGGCTATCCGGGCGTCCCGGTCGTGGTCGTCTCGTGTGCCGATGACGCAGTGACGATACGCCGATCGATCGATGCCGGCGCGATGGGCTTCATTCCGCTCGGTTCGGCAACAAAGTGGTGACTGACGCGCTCTCTGACGGCAGTTCTGACACAGTTCCTCCTGCAGGATTGATGCCGGAGGGGCGAAGAACGGCGATGAACGCCGCTGTCCACCTGCCTCGACTACCGCCGCAGGTAGGAGAGCGCCTTCGGCAGTACGACATTGTTGCCGAAGGCATCTTCGCCGTAGCCGTGGCGGGCCAGGACATCGAGATCGGCGAGGACGCGCCTGTCGCCAGTGAAAGTCACCGTCAGATCGGTGCGGATGTCCAACTGGCCCGTCGCCTGCAACTGGGCAATCTCGGCGACGCTGTTCTCGAGGACGCTGCCCTCTCGGTGGCCGAACTGGTCGGAGAACTGGAGGGGCTGGCGGTAGAGCATGATCCTGCCCTCGTCGGCAAGGCAATGCACGATCGCCCGCACGGCGGCGGTAACGCTTTCCGGTGTGCCGGCGTCGGCACAGAGGGGACGGACACGGGCGATCTCCGACGCGAGCCAGCGCCGCTTGCGGGCGTTGATCGTCTCGTTGGCGCGAAACAGTTCGAACGGCGAGGCGGCATCGAAGAGCTGGTCGTCGAGTTGCATCAGTACCGAACTGCCGTAGTAGGCGACGACGCGCGCGACGAGGTTGGCGGGGCGGACGTGGAAGCCCCGATAACTGGGTACCGGTACCTCGAGGCGCCCCGACTCGGCGTAGCGGTGCACGAGAGCCTGACTCAGGCGCTGGCCACCTGCCAGGTAGTCGCTCGAGAAGGCCATCGCGTAGCCGAAAAGCGTCGCCATGGTGGCGTCGGCATCGACTACCGGCCGTTCGCGGAGAACGGCGTCGGCCGTGTGCGGGCTGGCGTGCCGCTCGTAGTAATGCGCCAGGTCGGTGGCGATCTCGAGCAGATGGTAAATGATGCTGGCGTGTCCGCGCAGGATCGGCAGGTCGCCGTCGGAGCTTTCCATCGAGGTGCCGGCGACATGGGTGTCGTAGAGGGACTGCAGGTTGTGGAAGCGAAAGGTGAGCTGGCGCAGGCGCTCCTCGCTGACCGGGTCAGGGAAGCAGGCGGCATACTCCGCGGGCGCGACGCGGGCCGCTGTGCGCAGCACTTCGCCCTCGGCTGCCAGGTTGAGGAACTCGGTCGCCAGGTGGGTGACGGTGGTGGCGGCGTCGCCGGTGATCCGGTCGCCGCGGTCACGGGCGAGGCGGCCCGCCGGCAACGGTTCACCGTTGTCGACGGGCACCGGAGCAATGAGCGAGACGTCGATGCCGACCGCCTGTGCTTCCTCGAGCAGAGCGCCGGCGACCGCGGCGACGACGCCACCGAGCAGTCGCAGCCGGTCACAGGTCGCCGCCGGGAAATCGGCTTCGACCGGCAGCAGCCGGTAGGTGGGCAGGCGGCGCTGCAGGTAGGCGAGCACCTGGCCGATGCGGGCAAAGTTCTTCAGGCACGCCACCAAGGCACGGAACCGGCTCCAGTGATGATTCTGGCGGGCGCCGTACTCGTCCAGCAGCGTTTCCATCTGCTCCGCCTCCAGCAGCAGGCGGCCGATCAGCTGTCGCGCCAGAAGCGTCTCATCCGTCCGCATGGCGGACAGGGTGCTGGCAAGTTCGAGCAGAACCCGGCCGCGCTTGCGGGCCAGGCCGCAGAACTCCCTGTCGCCGATCCGCTCGGCGGATGGCTCGCCCGTGGTGGCGGCGTCTTGCGTCGATTCGTCCATGTCCTTTCTCTCTCTTACGGCTTCGTGTGCCGGGCTCACGCGCGACATTTTCCGACGAATCGGGGGCGCGCAGAGCAAAATCGGCAGCAATTCCGCGCCGAACGGCGTACGTCGCCTGCCCGCCGGTCTTCGGGCGCGCCGCCGACGGCGAACTGCGCTTGCGCGTCGTGGCTGGCAACATCAGCATGTCACCTTGCCGCCGGCAGCATCCGGGCGGCGCTGATCGGGCATGTTGGCGAAGACCTTCGGGCGCTCGCCTTGCCCGGATGAGGAGGGCTGCGCGTCCCCGACCCGTTCGAGTACGCGACGATGTGCCAGATCGACTGTATCGCCGAGGCGGCGCCCGACGTCACGCTGCTCAAGCTCACGAACTGCGGGCATTCGCCGCTGCGCGATCAGCCAGAGGCCGTCACCGAGGCCATCAAGCGGCTTGTCGAGCGGCTGGATTGATCAACGCGTCGCTGAGCGCGGCGATGTTGGCATCCTGTGGAGCGGCGGGCGGTAGCGCGGCGATGGGCATCAGGCCTCGGCTGCGTGGGGAGGAAAGTTCGCCGTCGGTGTCGCGCCGCGTGCGGGCAAGACGTGGCATCGCTGTCCGGCACGATCCCCCTCCCTTGCCTCTTCGCCACCCTCGGCGACACCCGACCGCTGCCGCGTCGACCATTGGGCCGCCACCCGGCACTCACTTTCAGGTCTCGCTGGGCGGCGAGCTCCGCTTGCCGGCCGGTGCGACGGTCTGCTGTTGCCCGCGGGATGAGTCAGGGTTGAGGCGCCGGCAGCGAGAGGCAGTCGTAGAGCGCGTTGAACTCGCCGCTGAGCTTGTGCCGGGGGTCGAGGTGGATCATGGGTCTGGCCAGGTGATGCGATTCCCGGATCTTGATCGACGCGGAAAGGAATACGGGGAGAACCGGCAGCCCCTCGGCACGCAGTTCATCGACCAGACGCAACGGCAGATTGGCGCGGGCCTGGTACTGGTTGACGACGATCCCCTCGACGCGCAGGCCCTGGTTGTGGTCACTCTGGATCTCGCGCACGCTGTCGAGGAGGGAATAGAGCGCGCGCCGCGAGAAATCGTCGCAGTCGAAAGGGATCAGGCAGCGATCGGCAGCAATCAGCGCCGAGCGCGTGAAAAAGTTGAGTGCCGGCGGGGTGTCGATGTAGACCTCGTCGTAACCCTCGAGCTTTTCCAGCGCCTCGCGCAGCTTGTACATCTTGTAGCGTGACTCCAGCTTGAACTGGACTTCCTCCAGGCGTCCGTCCGACGGCAGCACCGCCAGATTGGGGTATGGCGTCTGGACGACATATGCGGCGAGCGCTTCTGGGAAAAGTCGGTAGCCGAGGATGTCGTCAAAGAAATTCGCGAGGGTCTTCTTCTGCTCGTCGAGAGCCTGCCCGAGAACGTAGCGCGAAGCGTTGGCCTGCGGGTCGAGGTCGACCAGCAGCGTGCGTCGACCGCGCTCGGCGGCGACCGCCGCCAGGTTGCAGGTGATGGTTGATTTGCCCACCCCGCCCTTCTGGTTGAAGATCACTCTGCGCACGCCATTCACCCCGGTCATCGTAAGGAATTGTCGCTAGTGTAGCCAAGTCCCGAAGCAACGTCGACCTGCCGCTTGTCCGCGGCGCCCGCGCAGCGCATCACTGCCCGGTGGTGCCGGCCTCAGAGCGCCCCGGCGAGCACCTGATTCAGCCAGTTGCCGACGTCTTCGAGTTCCTCGAGGCAGACCGAGTGCGCGGTCGCGTAGCCATGCCACTGCAGTTTGTAGCCGTGCGCCTGCAGGAGCTTGCCGGAGCGCTTGCCGAAATCGTAGGGGATGACCGGGTCTGCGCGGCCATGTGCCATGAAGATCGGTACGTCACTGTTGGCCGGGTGCGCTTCGTTGGTCAGGGTGTCCGCTTGCGGCAGATAGCAGGAAAGCGCCAGGATCCCGGCCAGCCGCCGCGAGTGGCGCAGACCGGTGTGCAAGGCAATGACGCCACCCTGGGAGAAGCCGGCAAGCACGATTCGCCCGTCCGGAATGCCGCGTGAATTCTCGCGCGCGAGCAGGGCCTCGATCTGTCGTGCCGATTCCCGAACGTGCTCGCCTTCTTCGCGTCCTGGCGCAAAATCGGGCGAGACGATGTCGTACCAGGCGCGCATCACGAAGCCGCCATTGATCGTGACCGGCCGCATGGGGGCGTGCGGGAAGACGAAGCGCAAGGCGGGCAGCTGATCGAAGTCGAATTCGTCGACAATCGGCTCGAAGTCGTGCCCGTCGGCTCCAAGGCCGTGCAGCCAGATGATGGCGCACTTCGGGGACTCGCCCGTCGTCCGCTCGACCGTTGGCAGAAAGGTAGCTGCGGTCGCTGCAGTTGGCTGACCGTCGATCATCGCACAAGGCTCCGGGTGGTTGTCGTCGGCCGGCATTCTAGCATCGTCGCGAGTTCCCTCGAGGTTTGCGGCGACGCTTCAGGACTTGCGGATCTGTGCCATCACCGCCCGCGTGATCGCCGCCGTACCGTCCTGACCGCCGAACTCGATCGGGCGGACGACCGCCAGCGCCTTCTCGACCGCGTGTTCGACGATGCGCGCGCCGTGTGCCAGCCGTGGTTCGCCATGACGGTCGGCGAGCCAGTCGAGCATCAGCGCCGCCGAGAGGATCTGCGCCACTGGGTTGGCGATACCCTGGCCTGCGATGTCGGGCGCGCTGCCGTGGGCGGGCTGGAAGACAGCATGGTGGTCGCCGATGTCGGCCGAGGGAACCAGACCGAGGCTGCCGACGAGGCCGGCGGCGAGATCGGACAGGATGCCGCCGAAGGCGTTCTCGGTGACCAGGACGTCGAAATCCCATGGCGCCCGTACCAGGTTCATGGCGGTGGCGTCGACATAGGCGTGGTCCGCTTGCATCTCCGGGTGGAGCGCCGCCACTTCACAGAAGACCCGGCGAAAGAAAGCCATCGATACCAGCGCATTGGCCTTGTCGACGCAGGTCACCCGGCCGGGCCGTCGGCGGTTCCTGGCGCGGCGGGCAGCGACCAGGAACGCGAACTCGGCGATCCGGCGACTGCCATCGCGCGAGATCGTCATCGTCTCGCTGGCCATGCTGTCGCCTTCAACGGCACCCCGCAGGCGTGGCTGCAACAGGCCCTCGCTCTGCTCTCGAACGAGGACCAGGTCAATCCGCGCCGCCCGCTTGTCGATCAGGATCCGCGGCAGGCCGGGGTAACTGCGAATCGGCCGTAGACCGGCGTAGAGGTCCATGGATGCCCGCAGGTCGAAATGGGTCGCTATCTCGGTGCCGTCGGGATAGCGCACGTCGGGGAGACCGATGGCGCCGAAGAGAACGGCGTCTGCGCGCTTGCATTCGTCCATGCTCTGCTGCGAGAACGCGACGCCGGTCTTCTGGTAGTGTGCCGCGCCGCCTTCGAGGTGACGGAAGTCGAACGACAGGCCTCCGAGTCGCTCACGCAGGACGTCGAGGACCTGCAGGCAGGCGCCGACCACCTCGGGGCCAATGCCGTCGCCCGGAAGAACGGCGATGTGGAAGCATGGATCTCGTTTCATCCTGTTGATTCCTTTTGTTGTTCAGCTCGGCCGGGCAACCAGCCCGCGGTCGGCCGTTGGTGGCTACCTTGCCAGGCCGCCGATGATACACCCGGCCGCCTGCGCGGCATGTGTGCCCTGCCCGTGCCGCGCAGGCGGGCCATTGCCTGTCGCGTTGCCGCCGAAGAACGGTAACCCTGAACTTTCCGCGAAAAGCCGATTGCCGGTCAAGATCCGTGCGACTGACCGGGCACTGCAGCAATGCGCCTCGCCGCCACGCTTGTCGTGGTGGTGCCGGGCGCACCGGCGTTGCGGTCCACCGGTGCTGCAGCGGCGACGCGCTCGCCCGCCGCGGTGGCGGGTCAGAGGAGACCGACGTAGGCGCGCGTCAGCGGTTTGCCCCAGTACAGCGCCAGCATTCCGGCAACCGCCAGATAGGGCCCGAAAGGGATCGGCACGCTACGCCCACGCCTGGCGAGGACGATCAGACCGATGCCGACCACGGCACCAAGAAAGGACGAGAGCAGGACGGTGAGGGGCAGAAGCTGCCAGCCCAGCCAGGCACCGAGGGCAGCGAGCAGCTTGAAATCGCCGTAACCCATTCCCTCCTTGCCGGTGACGAGCTTGAAGGCCCAGTAGACCAGCCACAGGAAGAGATAGCCGGCGGCCGCACCGATGACGGCCGACTGGAGATCGGCGAAGGTGGCTGCCAGGTTGAACAGCAGTCCGGCCCAGAGCAGGGGCAGGGTGATCGAGTCGGGCAGCAATTGCGTGTCGAAGTCGATGCACGTCAGCGCCAGCAGACACCAGCTCAGCAGCATGGCACCGAGCGCACTCCACCCGGGCCCGAAATGATGCGCTGCGAACGCGCAGAGGAGGGCGCTGACGATCTCGACCAGCGGGTAGCGCAGCGAGATACGAGCGCTGCAGGCGGAGCAGCGACCGCGCAGCAGGATCCAGCTGAGCACCGGTATGTTCTCGGCGGCGCTGATCGGGTGGGCACAGACCGGACAGCGCGAGCGTGGCCTGAGCAGCGAGAACGGCTCCGCTGTCGACGACGGTTCCTCGCCGCGAAGCTCGGCGCAATGCGCGCGCCAGTCGCGATCGATCATCCGTGGCAAGCGGTGGATGACGACATTGAGAAAACTGCCGACGAGCAGTCCGATCAGGCCGCTGAGGAAAGTGAAAAGCGCGGGATCGACCTCGCCGGCGAGAATTCCCGGCATCAGCCGACCACAGCACCCAGCTTGAAGATCGGCAGGTACATGGCGATCACCATGCCACCGATCAGAACTCCCAGTACGACCATGATCATCGGTTCCATCAGGCTGGCGAGTGCTTCGACCGCATCGTCGACCTCCTGCTCGAAGAAGTCGGCCACCTTGCCGAGCATCGAGTCGAGAGCACCGGACTCCTCGCCGATCGCCACCATCTGATTCACCATGTTGGGGAACAGCTGGGTATTCTGCATCGCTGACGTGAGACTGGTGCCGGTGCTCACTTCATTCTGGATCTGGCGCGTGGCCGCCTTGTAAACGTAGTTGCCGGCAGCGCCACCGACCGACTCGAGAGACTCGACCAGGGGAACGCCGGCAGCGAACATGGTCGCCAGCGTCCGCGTCCAGCGGGCGATCACCGACTTGCGGATGATGTCGCCAAATACCGGCAGTCGGAGAAACAGACGGTCGAAGGCGATCTGCATCTTCTCCGAGCGCTTCCAGGTGTAGAAGAAGGTGTAGATCGACAAGCCGATGCCGCCAAACAGCAGCCACCAGTACTCGACGACGAAGTCCGACATGGCGATGACCAGCAGCGTCGGGGTCGGCAGGTCGGCGCCGAAACTCCGGAACACCTCCTTGAACGCCGGAATCACGAAAATCATGATCACCGCCGTAATGATGAAGGCAACGACGATGATGGCCACCGGGTAGAACAGGGCTGCCTTGATCTTGGACTTGATGGCGACCATCTTTTCCTTGTAGCTGGCAAGGCGATCGAGGAGGGTTTCCAGGATGCCAGCCTGCTCACCGGCCGCCACCAGATTGCAGTACAGGGCGTCGAACTGCAGGGGGTACTTGCGGAAGGCCTGCGACAGCGAACTTCCGGTCTCGACGTCGGCCTTGATGTCGAGCAGCAGCTTGCCGACTGCCGGGTTGTCGTGGCCGCGGCCGACGATCTCGAAAGTCTGCAGCAGCGGTACCCCCGCTTTCATCATCGTCGCCAGCTGGCGGGTGAACAGCGTGATGTCCTTTTCGGTGATCTTGCGCCCACCCCGGAAGCGCTGCCGGGTAATCTTGCTGACGAGAATTCCCTGCCGTCGCAAGGTGGCCTGCACGACCGTCTGGCTGGAAGCGCGCTGCTCGCCGCGTACGACCTTGCCGGCCTTGTTTTTCCCTTCCCAGAGGAAAACGAACTCCTTGACTTCAGGTGCGATCTTCTTCGCAGGTTTTGCTGCAGTCGCCATTCTTCCCTCGTCTTCAAGCGTTGGTGCTGCCGAGAACCTCGTCGAGAGAGGTCAGCCCTTGCTTCACTTTCAGCAAGCCGGCACGGCGAAGATCGATGACCCCCTCTTCACGCGCCTGCGCTGCGATGTCGCGCTCGGTGCCGTTGGCCATGATGATTCGCTGGATCGCATCGGTGACCGGCATCACTTCGTAGAGGCCGACCCGTCCCTTGTAGCCGCTTCCCTTGCATCGGTCACACTCGCCCGGACCATAGAGGGCCCATGTTCCATCGAGATCGCTCTCTTCGAAGCCGGCGTTGAGCAATGTCTCGATGGGCGTGTCAAGCACCTTCTTGCAGGTACAGAGGCGACGGACGAGTCGCTGCGCGGTGATCAGCAGAATGCTCGAGGCCAGATTGAAGGTGGGAATCCCCATGTTCATAAGGCGCGTCAGGGTTGCCGGAGCATCGTTGGTGTGCAGGGTCGACAGCACCATGTGGCCTGTCTGGGCTGCCTTGATGGCGATCTCGGCAGTTTCGATGTCGCGGATTTCGCCGACCATGATGATGTCCGGATCCTGGCGGAGAAAGGCCTTCAGTGCAACAGGGAAGGTGAGCCCGGCCTTGTCGTCGACATTGACCTGGTTGATCCCGGGCAACGGGATCTCGGCGGGATCCTCCGCCGTCGCGATATTGACCCCGGGTCGATTCAGAATGTTGAGGCAGGTGTACAGCGAAACCGTCTTGCCGGAACCTGTCGGGCCGGTGACCAGGATCATGCCATAGGGCCGATGGATGGCGTCCATCAGAATCGCTTTCTGGTGTTCCTCGTAGCCGAGGGCCTCGATACCGAGGGTCGCCGTTGCCGGGTCGAGGATCCTGAGGACGATCTTCTCACCGTACATCGTCGGCAGCGTGCTGACGCGAAAATCAATTGCCCGACTCTTCGACAGCACCAAGCGCATCCGCCCGTCCTGCGGAACCCGCTTCTCGGCAATGTTGAGACGCGAAATCACCTTGATTCGCGAAGCGATCTTCTCCTTGATCACCAACGGCGGCGCAGCCACCTCGCGCAGCACCCCGTCGGTCCGGAAGCGGATGCGGTAGCTCTTCTCGTAGGGTTCGAAATGGATGTCCGAAGCGCCTTCGCTGATCGCGTCGAGCAGCATCTTCTGAATGAAGCGAACGACCGGCGCGTCGTCGACCTCGAGCGCGGCCGCCTCGTCCACCTTTTCGGCAGCATGCTCGTCGGTGAACTCGAGGTTGATGTCCTCGCTCGCCAGACTGCGCAGGGTTTCCTCGGTCGACTCGGAGAGCCGGGTGACGAGGGGCGCGAGCTTGTTCTCCTCGACGATGACGGGATCCACTGCCAAACCGGTCTGAAAGCGGATCTCGTCAAGCGCACGCAGGTTGGTCGGGTCCGCAATGGCGACCGCCAGGCGATTGCCGCGCTTGTGCAGCGGAACGACGCGATGCGTTGCGATCAGTTTGCGATCGATCGCGTTCTTCTGGATGTTTGCGTCGTCGAAGGCGGCCAGGTCGAGCAGCGGGTAGCCGAACTTGTCGGCGGCAAAGCGCGCCAACTCGATGAAGCTCGCCTTTCTGGCGGCAACCACCTCCTCGATCAGCGTCGTCTTCCGTGATGCCGCCTGGGCAAGCAACGATGCCGCCTCGGATTCCTTGAGTCGGCCAGCTTGTACCAGCGCACGGGCGAAGCCGCTAAGTGGTGATTGTTGCGGATTGGCTGCCATTGTTGTTTGCGATCGGACCCTGCAACGCGTTGTCGACCATCACATCCCGACTCCAGCGAGAGCCTCGACCGATGATGCATTGGCTGGAGGCTTTTGTAAAGAAGACTGAAGTGCGGTCAGGGTGGGGTCGTGGCGCCGCGCCTCGCCTGCCTGGCAGCCAGCGGGCCGGATCATGGGTGCAACGGTCAGCACGCCGGCGGCAGCGGATGACGGCCGTGCGATCGATCGTCCTACTTGCTCGCCGCGTCCACGACCACCAGTGCGGTCATGTCAACCACCCGACGCACGCTCGAGGTCGGGGCCAGCACGTGTACCGGGCGGGCGGCGCCAAGCAGGATTGGGCCAACCGACATGCCGTCACCGCCGGTCATCTTGAGCAGATTGTAGGAGATGTTGGCCGAGTCGAGGTTGGGCATGACGAGGACGTTCGCTTCGCCGCTCAGTGGAGACTGTGGGTCGGACTGCTTGCGTATCGCTTCGCTGAGCGCACTTTCGCCGTGCATCTCGCCGTCGATCTCCAGCTCGGGCGCGCGGGCACGAACCAGCGCGAGCGCTTCGGCGACCTTGCGGGCTGCAGCCGTCTGCGCCGAACCGAAGTTCGAATGCGACAACAGCGCCACTTTCGGTCTGATCTTGAAGCGTCGCACCGCGTCCACCGCCATCAGCGTGATCTCGGCAAGCTGCTGCGCATCCGGGTCTTCATTCACATGCGTGTCGCAGAGGAAGAGTGCGCGACCGGGCAGCAGTACATGCGTCATCGCAGCCATGGTCGTGCACCCCGGGGCCCTGCCGATGATCTCGTCGACCTGCCGCAGGTGGTGCGCAAAACGCCCGGACAGTCCGCAGATCATCCCGTCGGCGTGGCCCAGCCGTACCAGCATGGCACCGATGATCGTATTGTCATTGCGCAGGCGAGACTTCGCGATATCGATGGTCACCCCGTGCCGCTTGCGCAACTCGTGGTAGGCTGTCCAGCAGTCCCGGTAGCGAGTGTCGCTGTTGGGATCGACCACCTCGAGCTGGCTGCCGATGTGCAGCCTGGATCCGATGCGCTGCAGGCGGGTCGCAATGACGTCGGGGCGGCCGATCAGGATCGGTTTGGTGAGTCCCTCGTTGAGAATCGTCTGCGCAGCACGCAGCATCCGCTCGTCCTCGCCATCAGGATAGACGATGCGGGTCTTGCGCCCGCGTCTGGCCGCGGAGAAGATGGCGCGCATGCCGACGCCGGTCTGGTACACGAACTCGCGCAGCTTTTCGCGATAGGCAGTAAAGTCTGCGATCGGGCGGCTGGCCATGCCGGTGCTCATCGCCGCCTGTGCCACCGCCGGTGCGATGGTGGTGATCAGTCGCGGATCGAAGGGCTTGGGAATCAGATAGTCGGGGCCGAAGGTGAGCAGCTCGCCCGGATACGCCATCGCGACTTCATCGCTGACTTCCTGCTGGGCCATCCCCGCGAGTGCCTTGACACAGGCCATCTTCATCTGCTCGTTGATGCCTCTGGCCCCGACATCGAGGGCGCCACGGAAGATGAAGGGGAAACAGAGGACGTTGTTGACCTGGTTTGGGTAGTCGGAACGACCGGTGGCGATGATCACGTCGGGCCGCACCTCGCGTGCCAGCTCGGGCATGATCTCCGGAATCGGGTTGGCCAGCGCAAAGACGATCGGCTGCGCTGCCATTCGCGTCAGCATCTCCGGCTTCAGGAGTCCGGCAGCGGAAAGCCCGAGAAAGACGTCGGCGCCCTCGATCGCATCGGCGAGGGTTCTTGCGTCGGTGTCGCGGGCGTAGCGTGCCTTGGTCGGCTCCATGTCCGCCTCGCGGCCGCCGTAGATCACGCCTTTCGAGTCACAGACGAGGATGTTCTCACGCAGCACGCCCAGATCACACCACAGGTTGAGGCAGGAGATCGCCGCCGCGCCGGCTCCCGAGCAGACGACCTTCACTGCGGCCGCTTTCTTCCCGGTGACCTTGAGTGCGTTGAGAATCGCCGCTGCCGAGATGATGGCGGTGCCGTGCTGGTCGTCGTGGAAGACCGGGATCGACATGCGCTCCTTGAGTCTGGCCTCGATGTAGAAGCACTCCGGGGCCTTGATGTCTTCCAGGTTGATGCCGCCGAGGGTTGGCTCCATGGCGGCAATCATGTCGATCAGGCGGTCGGGGTCACTTTCGGCAAGTTCGATGTCGAAGACATCGATGCCGGCAAACTTCTTGAACAGGCAGCCCTTGCCCTCCATCACCGGCTTTGCCGCCAGCGGGCCGATGTTTCCCAGACCCAGAACGGCCGTGCCGTTGGTGATCACGCCGACGAGATTGGCGCGCGAGGTGTAGAGGCTCGACGTGTCGGGATCGTCGACGATCGCGTGACAGGCGTGTGCGACACCAGGCGAGTAGGCGAGAGCCAGGTCGAGTTGATTGCTCAGCCCCTTGGTCGGCTGAACCGCGATCTTGCCCGGAGTCGGGTAACGGTGATACTCGAGGGCTGCCTCGCGAAGATCGGCCTGCCGCTGATCGTTTTCCATCGTGCCTCCTGACGCTGTGTCTGTCGTTGCCTGGGGCTGCAAATGTAGCCGAGCCACGGTGGTTTCAGCAAAGGGATATCGCCTCATTGCCTGGCGCAAGCGCCTGCGCCACGTCGATTGCAGCAAAAACACGACAGATCTTCCGTTGTCATGGGTAGTGCCGCCGGCGGTCGGCGACTCGCCGACCGCCGGCGTCGGTTCCACGGAACGTGTTGCGCGACCACGAGCGCGATCGCGGCGGCGCGCGGTAGCGCCCGCGCAGCGCTGCGCATCGACGAGGACCGCGCGCTGTGAACGCGGCCGCGGTAGAATGTCCGGAAAACCCGCAACCGCGATGCCATGGGGCTTTTCTCGGAGTTGCGAGAAGCGTTCGACTACCAATGGGAGATGATGAATGGGCCAGACCGCCACCAATAACCTTCGCACTGTCGCTCTCGTCGGCCATGGCGCTGCCGGCAAGACCTCGCTTGCCGAGAGCCTGCTCGTCGCAGCCGGAGCCATCAGCAGCCGGGGAAGCGTCGAGAAGGGCAGCACAGTCTGTGACTTCGATCCGCAGGAGAAGGAACTCGGCCACTCCCTGAATTCGGCCCTGGCGAGCTTCTCCTGGCAAGGCGTGCAGGTCCACATGGTCGACACGCCGGGTTTCCCGGACTTCGCAGGGCAGGCGATCGGTGCGCTGGCGGCGGTGGACACCGCGTTGGTCGTGATCAACGCACAGAACGGCATCGAACTGAGCAGCGAACGAATGATGCGCATGGCTGCCGCGCGTGGCGTCTGCCGGATGATCGTGATCAACAAGATCGACGCCGAGAACGTCAACCTGCCGGCGCTGGTCGCCAGCATCCGCGAGCGCTTCGGCCGCGAATGCATGCTGCTCGACCTGCCGGCCAAGCAGGGCAGCGAGGTCGTCGAGGTTCTCGGCCATGACGATGGCGACAGCGATTTCGAGTCGGTGGCGGCGGCACACCGCGCGCTGATCGACCAGATCGTCGAGGAGGACGAGGATCTGCTGGCGCGCTACCTCGAGGAGGGTGTTGATCCGTCCCTGGAAGAACTGCATGCGCCTTTCGAGCGGGCACTGCGTGCCGGCCATCTGGTGCCGATCCTCTTCGTCTCGGCGCGGACCGGCGCCGGCATCCCGCAACTGCTCGATGTCCTCGCCCGGCTGGCGCCCAATCCGAGTGAAGGCAACCCGCCGCCGTTCTACCGTGGCGAGCCGGGCGGTCCGAGCGAGGCCTTCCAGGCAGAGCCGGACCCGCAGAAACACGTCCTGGCGCACGTCTTCAAGGTCGTCAGCGATCCGTTCATTGGCAAGGTGGGTGTCTTCCGCGTTCATCAGGGGACGATCCGCAAGGACTCGCAACTGTTCGTCGGCGACGGCAAGCGGCCGTTCAAGGTCGGCCACATCTATCGCCTGCAGGGCAAGGAGTATGTCGAGGTGGACAGCCTCGTCCCCGGCGATCTGGGGGCGATTGCCAAGGTCGAGGAGATAGAGTTCGATTGCGTTCTGCATGACTCGCACGACGAGGATCACATCCATCTGGTGCCGCTCGAGTTCCCGCAACCGATGCAGGGCCTGGCGGTGCATGCGCGGCGCAAGGCTGACGAACAGCGGCTGTTCGAGATTCTGCACAAGCTCGAGGTCGAGGATCCCTGCTTCAAGGTCGAGCGTCATCCGACAACCAACGAGACGGTCATCCGCGGCATCGGCGAGATGCACCTGCGCGCCAAGCTCAGCCGTCTGGCACAGCAGTACAAACTGGAACTCGACACCAAGCCGCCGCAGATCGCCTATCGCGAAGCCATCACCGCCAGCGCCGAGGGACACTGTCGGCACAAGAAGCAGAGTGGTGGGGCGGGGCAGTTTGGCGAAGTGATGCTGCGCGTTGAACCGCTTGAGCGTGGTGCCGGTTTCGAGTTCGTGGACAGCGTCAAGGGTGGCGTGATTCCCGGAGTGTTCATGGCTGCGGTCGAGAAGGGCGTCCGGCAGGCGCTCGCCGACGGTGTCGTCGCCGGCTTTCCGGTCGAGGATCTGCGGGTGGTCGTCCACGACGGCAAGTCGCACCCGGTCGACGGCAAGGACATCGCCTTCTTCACCGCTGGCCGCAAGGCAGCCGTCGAGGCGATCCGTGCGGCCAAGCCAATCATTCTCGAGCCGGTCGTCGATATCGAGATCCTGGCGCCGGATTCGATGACCGGCGATGTCACCGGTGACCTCTCCAGCAAGCGCGGCCATCTGACCGGCACACAACCGCGTGGCGTGGGGGTCATGGCGATCAGCGGCGAGGTGCCGCTGGCGGAACTTGAAGGCTATCAGTCGCGCCTCAAGTCGCTGACGGCCGGGCAGGGGTCGTACAGCATCGCGTTTTCCCACTACGCGCAGGTGCCTCCGGCAACGCAGCAGCAACTCGCGGCGCAGCACAAGGTCGTCGAGGAGGATTAGGAGCGGCGGACGACAGCGGCGCGGGTCCGTGGACAAGGCCTTCAAGCTCTCGAACTGGTTCCTGCCGCTGGCGCGCCGCGTGCTGTATGCCTGGGTGCGCACGACGGTCTTCCCGGCGAGCGCGCCGGAGCTGCAGCTCGATCCGGCGAAGCCGGTCTGCTACGTCCTTCAGGACAGGCATCTCTCCAATCTGCTGCTGCTCCTCGAGGAATCGCGGCGGGCCGGACTGCCGCGAGCCGACTCGCCGCTGCTGATCGGCCGGCAGCGCTGGCCGCGCTCGTTCTTCTTCCTCAACCGCGACCGCAGCCTGGCCGACAGGGCGCGCAAGGGTGACAGTTACTCCGCATTGCTCGCAAGCCTGATGCATCAGACGGTTGCCGACCAGCAAATGGATGTCCAACTGGTGCCGGTGGTGATTCTCTGGGGACGCAGCCCGGACAAGCAGGATTCGGTCCTCAAGGCGCTGTTCTCGGAAGCCTGGCGGCCGCCAGGCGCCTGGAGACAACTGGCGGCGATCCTGTTGCATGGCCGCAGTGTTCTGGTACGTTTCAACCCGCCGATATCGCTGCGTGAGCTCCTGCAGGGCGGCCTTGGCGAGGAGCAGGCGCTGCGCAAGCTGGCACGCGTCCTGCGCGTTCATTTCCGCCGTCAGCGGCAGATGGCGATCGGCCCGGACCTGTCGCATCGCAACACGCAGGTCAACGCGGTGCTGGCCGGCGAACGGGTGCGCTTGGCGATTGCGGAGGAGGCCGAGAAGCAGGGAATCCCGCTTGCCGACGCCCGGGCGCGAGCCGGCAGTTTCGCCCTGGAAATCGCGTCCGACTACTCGTATGGAGTCGTGCGCGCCCTCGAGCTGTTCCTCGCCTGGCTGTGGTCGAGGCTTTACGACGGCATCGAGCTGCACAACTTCGATGCCGTCACACGCATTGCGGCTGGCCAGGAGATCGTTTATGTTCCCTGTCACCGGAGTCACATCGATTACCTGTTGTTGTCGTACATCATTCTCCGGCAGGGGTTGACCCCGCCCCACATCGCCGCCGGCGCCAACCTCAACCTGCCTCTGGTTGGCGCCCTGTTGCGGCGCGGAGGAGCCTTCTTCCTGCGCCGCAGCTTCAAGGGCGAACCGCTGTACGCTGCCGTCTTCCATGAGTATCTCCACCTGATGCTGGCCCGCGGTTTTCCGATCGAGTACTTCATCGAGGGCGGACGCAGTCGCAGTGGGCGGATGCTGACACCGAAGGCCGGAATTCTCGGCATGACCGTGGAGAGCTTCATCCGTGAGCATGCCCGGCCGCTGGTCTTCATGCCGGTGTACATTGGCTACGAGAAGATCATCGAAGGCAGCACCTATCTCGGCGAACTGGCTGGCAAGCCGAAGCAGCGGGAGTCGCTGCTGGGTGTGCTGCGCAGCGTGCGCGCCATCAGGCGGGTGTTCGGCACGGTGCACGTCAACTTCGGCCAGCCGCTGGCTCTTGCCGGTTTTCTCGACGAGCATCAACCCGGCTGGCGAGACATCGAGGGCAGTGGCGAGCCGCTGTGGGCGCGCAGCGTCACGCGCAAGGCAGCAGCCGAGCTCGCCAAGCGGATCAACGAGGCGGCGGTGCTCAACCCGGTCAACCTGATGGCGCTGGCGCTGCTGGCGACGCCCAAGCATACCGCCGACGAGCAGGCGCTGCAGCGCATGATCAAGCATTACCAGGCGCTGGCAGGCGAGATTCCGTATGCGCCGGCCAGCGTCCCCTGTCGGCTCGACCCGGCGGCGGTCATTGCCTACAACGAACGACTGACGGTCGTCGAGCGCTTCGCCGACCCACTTGGCGATCTGATCCGCGTGCGCGAGAAACAGGCGCCGCTGCTCGCCTATTTTCGCAACAACGTTCTCCATCTTTTCGCACTGCCGGCCGTCATTGCCTGTCTGCTGAGCCAGAACCGCAGGCTCGATCGAACTCGCGTGGCGCAGGCGGTGTGTGGCATCTGCGCGCTCATGCGGGCCGAGCTCTTCCTCCGCTGGCCGAGCGATGAACTCGAGTCGGCCAGCGACGCGGCGATTCAGGTATTGGTGGCGCGCCGGTTGCTGGTGTGCTCCGAGGGCCAGCCGGACATTGCCGCGCCGGAGGCGATCAGCGAGGAGTTCGCTGAGTTGCATCTGCTCGGCGAGACGATTCGCCCGCTGCTCGAACGCCACTTCCTGACTCTCGCGCTGCTGCAGCGGCACGGGAGTGGACAGGTGACCCGGCGGCAACTCGAAGACAACTGCCACCTGCTGGCGCAGCGGCTATCGCTGCTCTACGAGTTCAACACCTCCGAGCTTCCCGACAAGGCAACCTTCTCGGCCTTCATTGCCAACCTCATCGAAGCCGAGTACCTGCGCGAGGAGGAGAACGATCGACTGTGCTTTGACGAGCGGCTGACGACGCCGCTCGCGCATTCCGAACTCGTTCTCTCGCTTGAGGCCAGGCAGGCCATCCGGCGAATCGCTGGCACCGGAGCGCCTCGCTGACGTTCATGACTTGCGACACACCCCTGATGATGAAAGTCATGACCGTTTCCCTCATCCCCGGCCCTTCTCCCCCGCACGGGGGAAGGGAGATTCGCGAGTCGCAGGCGCGACTTTCACATTGACAACCCGAGCGAACGTTGGGACCGTTCAGGCGCGACCGCGTCGCGCCGCCTGTTCGAGTCGTTCCTTCTCCGCCATGACCTTGTTGGCGTAACCGGTCTCGGGATCATCCGGAGCGCCGCCGTAGTGTTGCAGGCCTGCGGTCAGACTGCCACGCCAGCGGATTGCCTCCTCGAGTACATGGACGCCAACCTGGATGTTGGTGACCGGGTCGAGAAAGGGCGTTTCGCCCGAGCCCTGCGGTACCTTGTCCAGATGGTAACCGGGAATCACCTGCATCAGGCCCTTGGCACCCACCGGGCTCTCGGCGAAGGGATTGAAACGCGACTCGATGCCGATGATGGCGATGATCAGCAGCGGATCGAGGCGCCGCTCGCCGCCTACCCGCTGAGCTGCCTCAAAGACCGGCACCAGCGCTTCCGGCGCCACGCGGTAGCGCCGCGACACGGAGTCCAGAACGCGATGCAGCCGCGGCGACAGCACCGACTGAGTCGCAGGAGCGGCTTCGTCGGCGGCGGCTTCAGCCGGCGCCGCGGCTTCGCTGGTCACAACCGGCTCGCCGGTGCCGATGGTGTTCGCCTCGACCCACTGTTTGAAGCTGCCGAGAAGCAGCATCAGCCCGACGATCATCAGGCTGTGCTGGATGAAACTCAAGCTGGCGTCGACACGACGTGGTACGGCGATGCCTTTCAATGCAATTGTTGCGGACATGCTCTCTCCTTCACTTTCGTCGCCGCGCAAGAAAACGACGCGACGATGGACGGTTGCAGGCGGGTGCAAAGCCTCGAATGCTTGGGGAACGTAACCCCTGAGGCCGGAACTCTGTTCTCGGAAAAGGCTCTCGAACAGGGCGGCGAAGATGCAGCGAAGACGCTGCGATGTGCTTTTGTGCTGCTGGAGGACCCGGACTCTATTGATTAATCCTGTCCTGGTCAACCCCCCCCGGTCAAGGCAGCACTGCCAGGAAGCGTTCGCCAATGCCCGACGAGCTTTCAGTCGTGCCCTTGCGGCGACGATCGACGGCCGCCCAGCGGTGGCCACGCGAGGCCCTATAATCGTCGCTCGTGGTCTTCGCAGCGGTCGCCGGATGACCGGTTGGAGCACGGATTCGATGATTCGCCTGAGCACTCCCGGGCGACATTTCCACTGCCGGCGGAGTGTGCTGCATCCTTGCTCCCCGGGGCGCAGCAGCGCTGGCTGATTGACGGACTTCCCGATGGACGTTGCCCTGTTGCTGTTCCTGATCATTCTCAACGGTATCCTTGCGATGTCCGAGATTGCGGTCGTTTCCTCGCGCCAGTCGCGCCTGCAGAAGCTGGCCGAGGATGGTCATTCCGGCGCGCGCTCGGCGCTGGTGTTGCAGCAGGAACCGTCGACCTTTCTGTCGACGGTTCAGGTGGGCATCACGACAGTCGGCATTCTCAGCGGCGCCATTGGCGAGGCGGCGCTGGCGGCGCCACTGGCCGACTGGCTGCGCTCGCTGGCCCTGCCGGAGCCTCATGCCGATGCAGTTGCGATGACGGTGGTGGTGGTGGGGGTTACCTATTGCTCGGTGGTGGTCGGCGAACTGGTGCCCAAGCGTCTCGGCTTGCTGGCGCCGGAACGTGTTGCCTCGCTCGTCGCCCGGCCGATGGGCGCCGTCTCCCGGCTGGCGCGGCCGCTGGTATGGCTGCTCTCGTCGTCGTCCAGCCTGCTCCTGCGCCTGCTTGGCGCGCGCCGGACACAGGACTCGACGGTCACCGACGACGAGATCAAGGTCCTCATGGGGCAGGGTGCCGAGGCTGGCGTCTTCCACGCCAGCGAGCAGGCCATCGTTTCCAATGTCCTGCGCCTTGACGAGCAACGGATCAGCGCCATCATGACCCATCGCAAGGACATCTACGTTCTCGACCTGAACGCCGGAGAAGAGGAAATCCGCAGGCGCCTGGCGGACAGCCCGTACCGACGCATCGTCGTCTGTCGCGACGGTCTCGATCGCATCGTCGGTGTTCTGCGGACGAGTGATCTGCTCAAGGGAGTTCTGCTCGGTCAGCCGCTGGCAGTCGAAGCGTTCGTTCGGCCGGCGCTCTACGTTCCAGCAAGCGTGACGACAACGCAGTTGCTGGAGACCTTCCGCCGTGCGCATCAGCAGTGCGCCCTGATGGTGGACGAGTACGGTGGATTGCAGGGCCTGGTGACGCTCACCGACGTTCTGACCTCGATCGTCGGAGACCTGCCGACATCGGACGCTCCCGAAGAGCTGGACATCGTCGTTCGCGAGGACGGTTCGTGGCTGGCTGACGGCAGCGTGCCGATCGAGCGCCTGAAGGGGGTTCTCGGGATCCATGGCGAACTGCCGGGAGAAGACGACAATGCCTTCAACACGCTGGGCGGGTTCGTCATGTACGTCCTCGGCAGGATTCCCCTGCCGGCCGATCACTTCACGCTCGAGGACCTGCGCTTCGAGGTTGTCGACATGGATCGCCATCGCGTCGACAAGGTGCTGATTGCACGCAGTCCCGGTGGCGAGCCATCCACGGCCAACAGGTGAGAGGAAGGGGCGAGCGGCGAGCGATGTCGGGTGGCTTCAACCGCCGTGTTCGGCACGCCAATACTGGTAGCCGATCGCCAGCCGGGCACCGGCGATGATGGCGAACAAGCTCAGGAAGGAGCCGGCAGCCAGCGTCGAGACACCGGTGATCCCTTGCCCGATCGTGCATCCCATGGCAACGACGCCACCAAAGCCCATCAGGACGGCGCCGACAAGATGGTTGGTGGTATCCTCCAGGTCGCGAAAACCCTCCCAGCGAAAGCTGCCAGCGAGAAGGGCCTGTCCCAGGCTGCCGACGACGACGCCGAGCGTGCTGGCGATCGCGAAAGTCACCCGGCGAGTGCTGTCCGACCACAGCAGCAGCAGTTCCAGGGTGTACGCCTGCGGTGCGACGAAGGTCAGCGACTCCATGCGGCCGCTGTTGGTAGCGAGAAAGGCTTCCTGCAGCGTCTCCGGGTCTTCTGCGACGTAGCCCAGGTATCCGCTGACGTACCAGCCGCTGACGACAAGCGCGCCAACGGCGGCACCGCCGAGGAACTGATCGGACGCAAGGCGGGGGCGAATCAGCACGACAATCGCCAGCAGACCGCAGCCGACGAACCAGGCGCAGAGCGCCGGCTGCGGCGTCAAACCGATGCTGGCGATCAGCTCAGGCAGGCCCTGGCCGCCAGGGAGGTGCAGCGCGACCGTGTCGAGAACGTTCACGCGGAACACGGCGAGGACGCCGCGCATCGTCATGTAGGCAACGAGACCGAGGACGAGGAAGACGACGAGGGCCTTGACACTGCCGGCGCCGATACGTCCGAGCGTTCTCGCGGCGCAACCCGATGCGAGGACCATGCCGAAGCCGAAACAGAGGCCGCCGGTGAGATGGGACAACCAGTTCAAGCTTGTGCCCCGGTAGATCGACCTGTCGACGTCGATGAAGCCCGCGGCGTCCAGTGTCGCCGTGCCGAGAATGGCGACGGCAATCGCCAGCAACCACATGCGCATGCGACCCCAGTCGCCGAGGTTGACGATGTCGGCAACTGCACCCATCGTGCAGAAGCGGGTACGACCGGCCACGGCGCCAAACACCATGCCGATGGCAAGGGCGAGCCAGACGACGGTGGTGGCGGGGCCGGCACTACTCATCGGCGAACTTCCCGGCCGTTGCACGGGCATAAGGGGTGGGATCGACGACGCCGGCGGCGGCAAAGCCGGCGCGCCGCAGACGGCAGGAGTCACAGACGCCACACGCGCGTCCCGCTGCGTCCGCCTGATAGCAGGAGACCGTCAGGCCGTAGTCGAGCCCGAGATCGATGCCGTGGCGGATGATTTCGGCCTTGCTGAGATGGATCAGCGGTGCATGGATGCGCAGCGCAGCCCCCTCCACGGCGGCCTTGGTTGCCAGATTGGCCATTTTCTCGAAAGCGCTGATGTACTCCGGGCGGCAATCGGGATAGCCCGAGTAGTCCACCGCGTTGACGCCGATGAAGATGTCCTGGCTGCCCAGGACCTCGGCCCAGGCAAGCGCCAGCGACAGCATGACGGTATTGCGCGCGGGCACATAGGTGACCGGGATCCCCGGACGAACGCCGTCTACGGGTAACGCCACGCTCGCGTCGGTCAGCGCCGAACCGCCGAAATCCTCGAGTCGCAGGCGGAGCACGCGATGCCCGCTGGCTGCCAGAGTCTGCGCAACGACCGCTGCTGCCCGCAACTCGCTATGGTGACGTTGCCCGTAGTCGACCGACAGACAGTAACACGCAAAGCCGCTGGCGCGGGCGATTGCCAGCGTGGTCGCCGAATCGAGTCCGCCGGACAACAGCACGACGCTGCGTCTTTTTTGCTCTGACGGCTGTGTGCCCATGGAACATGGATATAAGCTCATGGAGCATGAATATAACGCTTTCCGGGGGCGTCGGGATCTCGTGCGACCGCCAACCGCATGATCGCCAGCACGGAATGGCCGGCTGGCAGAGTCCTGCCGCGCGGGGGTTGCGTTGGCGACCAAGGGCATCGCCGGCGCGGACGGCGCTGCACAAGGAAGCGCGCCGGCAACGACACCAGCTGGGTGACGGCGGAAGTGGCCAATATGAGCTTGCCGATTGCTATTGGTCGCTGTTCGACCCGTTGGCCGCCGCCAGTGAGTGCGACGGCTTGCGGAACCAGCGCTCGCTTGCACGAGCCGACGCCGGCAACATGGGAGCGGCGCTGACTTCGGGCACCGCATGTTCGCCGGAAGTCTGTCGTTCGGGTGGCAGTACGGTTGGTCACCGGCGATCGATTGCTCTTGACGGGCGCTCGCATTCGATGAGACAAAGCCGGGGCGGCTCGGTGCCCAGTGCAGCCTGAGGCGCCGCTTGGCGGCAGCGGGACCTTGTCCCGTGTCGCTGCCAGCGTATTCTGGTCGGCTTTGCCGACGGCTGCAGGGGTTCATGCTGATCACTGGAGGCTTGCGTTGAAGCCGTTTCCTCTCGTCTTCGCTTCGCTCGCGTTGCTGGGCGCCTGCAGTAATGTGGCGAGCACCCGTTCGCCGGCCGCCACCGAGATTCATCAACCGGAAGGCGTCTCCGCGCATAGCCCGCAGCCGGGCTGGCGTGGCCAGCGTTTTGCCGTCGCGACGGCCAATCCGCTGGCGAGCGAGGCGGGGGCGGCAATGCTCAAGGCCGGCGGCTCGGCGATCGACGCCGCGATTGCCGCGCAGATGGTCCTTGGCCTCGTCGAACCGCAGTCGAGCGGGATCGGCGGCGGCGCCTTCCTGCTGCATCACGATGGCCGGCAGACGGTAGCCTTCGATGGCCGCGAGACGGCACCGGCGGCCGCCGGTGAGAACCTCTTCATCAACGCCGATGGCAAGCCGATGAGTTTTCATCGGGCGGTGATCGGTGGCCGTGCGGTCGGTGTTCCCGGCGTTGTGCGAATGCTCGAGATGGCGCATGCCGAGTACGGCCGACTGCCCTGGGCAAGCCTCTTCGAACCGGCCATCCGCCTCGCCGAGGGCGGCTTTCCGGTCGGTCCACGGCTGCATGCCCTGCTCAAGGCCGATGCCCATCTGCGCCTGGACGGCGAGGCGGCAGCCTATTTCTACGATCGCGAGGGGCAGCCAGTGGCGGTCGGCAGCACCCTGCGCAATTCGGAACTCGCCGCGGTCCTGCGACGGATTGCCACGGAGGGATCGCCTGCCCTGCATCAGGGAGAGATCGCGCAGGCGATCGTGCATAAGGTCCGTCGGCATCCGGACAACCCCGGCACCCTGAGCCTGAGCGACCTGGCCGGATATCAGCCGCAGCGGCGCCAGCCGTATTGCAGCGCTTACGCACCGCCGCGGTCGACGGAGCCGCGCCGATACCGTATTTGCGGCTTTCCGCCGCCGAGTTCCGGAGCCATAGCCATCGTCCAGATTCTTGGAATCCTCGGCAACACGGCCGCCACCTCGCTGCCCTTTGCCGATCCGCTGTGGATGCATTACTACAGCGAGGCGGCGCGGCTCGCCTTCGCTGACCGCGCGCGCTACGTCGCTGACCCTGCCTTCGCTGCCGCACCGGCGGGCAGCTGGTATTCGCTGATCGCCCCGGACTACCTCAGCGCCCGCGCGCGACTGATCCAGGCTGGCAGCAGCATGAAGGTGGCCGAGCCGGGTGTCCCGGGGCCGGTGCCAGCGACTCGTTCGTCGATGCCGGACCAGATCGAGCATGGAACGACGCATCTCAGCGTCGTCGATGGCGATGGCAACGCTCTGGCGATGACCAGCACGATCGAGGATGCCTTTGGTGCGCGCCAGATGGTGCGCGGCTTCCTGCTCAACAACCAGCTCAGCGATTTCTCGTTCCTGCCGCGGGATGATCACGGGTTGCCGATTGCCAATCGGGTCGAGCCTGGAAAGCGGCCGCGCTCATCGATGAGTCCGACGCTCGTCTTCGACGAACTGACCGGCGAGCTGGTGCTGAGCGGTGGTTCACCGGGTGGCGCACTGATCATCCACTACACGGCGAAGCTGCTGCAGGCAACGCTGGACTGGCAGCTGACGCCGCAGGAGGCAATCGAGTTGCCCAACTTCGGCTCACTCAACGGGCCGACTCTGCTGGAGGAAGGGCGCTTTCCGCCGGCGTTCGTCGCCGCGCTCAGGTCGCTTGGCCATGAAGTCCGGGAGATCGGCATGAGCAGCGGGCTGCAGGCGATCAGCAAGGGCGTTCGTGGGTACAGTGGCGGGGCGGATCCTCGGCGCGAAGGGCGGGTGGTGGGTGAATGACGCGACGCTCTGGACGGCATGCAGTCGCCGGTATTGATCCCTCGCGGCTCTTGCCGGCGGTGCCGGGCTCGCCGGCAACGGGCCTTCTGCAGGCACTCATCGTCGCCATCGCCGGCTGCGCCAGCGACGGCAGCTACGAGTCGCGGCCGTCGCCGCCGCTACCCGCTGAGTCGCCAAGGGTTTCGCCACCGGCACGGCAGGCGCAACGTCCTGCAGCACCAGCCACCGCCGGCGGGGTGGTGTCGCCGCCGGCGCCTCAGTCGCTGACTCCGGTCAGCGGCGAGCGCGATGCGCGGGCCCTGGTCAGCCGCCTGCTGCCTGCGAACGTGGCCGATCGCAGCGGCTGGGCAGCGGACATCACGACGGCCTTCATCGCGCTGCGAATCGCACTGTTGCCGGAAAAGCTTTGCGCAGCGATCGCTGTCATCGGACAGGAATCCGGTTTCCAGTCGGACCCACCGGTTCCCGGACTGGCAAGGATCGTCTGGCAACAGGTGGAGCAGCGGCGAGAGAAGTATGCTATCCCGAAGGTCGTGCTCGACCTTGCCCTGCTCAAGCCATCGCCGGACGGGCGCAGCTACAAGGCACGCATCGACGCACTGCGTACCGAGGCGCAGATGAACGCACTCTACGAGGAGATGATCTCGGAACTGCCGGGCGGCCGGACGCTGTTTGCCGGCTTCAACCCCGTCCGCACCGGCGGTCCGATGCAGGTCAGCGTCGAGTTCGCGGAGGAGCAGGTCCGCGACAGGCCCTATCCTTACCCACGCCGCGATGGCGTGCGCAATGAGGTGTTCACCCGCCGCGGCGGCCTCTATTTTGGCATCGCGTCGTTGCTCGATTATCCGGCCAGCTACAGCCAGATGATCTATCGCTTTGCCGATTTCAACGCCGGCCGCTACAGCAGCCGCAACGCCGCCTTCCAGGACGCACTCGGTCGGGTTTCCGGTGAGAAGCTGTCGCTCGATGGCGATCTGCGGCGTTATCGTGACGGTATGCCGGTGGCCGCAGCCAGCGAAAGCCAACGTGCCATGCTGTCCCTGGGCGCGCGTCTGAACCTCGGCGAGGCGGAGATCCTGCGTGATCTCAAGCTCGAGAAGAGCTTCGCTTTCGAACAGACGCCGCTCTACCTGCGGCTGCACGCGCTTGCCGATGCGACGACCGGCACCCGGCGTCCGCGCGAGATGATGCCGCAGATCGCACTGAAGAGCCCGAAGATCACCCGCCCATTGACTACCGAGTGGTTTGCCCGGCGCGTTGATGGTCGCTATCGCGACTGTCTCGCCAGGGGCGAGTCGTGAGTCCGCGATGTCGCGGCGGCGCTTTCCCGGAGGTTCGCCATCCAAGTGCGGCGCGACGCGCAGGTCCCTGCCGACACCGTAGCCATCCGGTCACACGACGTTGCAGTTCTCCCGCAGGAAGTCGAGGGCATCGGTGAGGGTCGTGTCGGCGGCGTCGAGCAGAACCGTATGCGCTTCAGGGAAGAACTCCTTCCATAGCGTCTCGAGGTCGTCCTGCATGCTGTAGGGCGCCAGCGCGTGAATGAAGCCGAGTACCGGCAGTCGCTTGAAGCCATCACGGCGCGCCTTGACGATCAGCGCGCGCGCTGCCGCCCTGCCGAGAACCGGTTTTGCCGGGATGTCGGCGGCCAGGCAGACGAAGACCGTCAGCAGAGAACTGTCGTCGGTCTTGCCGGCGGTGATCCGTTGCCAGTCCGCGCACGCTGCCGCCTCGAACAGTCCGGCGTCCTCGGGTCCGAAATCGCGTAGGTAGTAGAGCGGCTCGAGTTCCTGCAGCAGTTGCGGCAGTGGGCGCGAACGGTCGGCAATTCGCGGCAGGTCCTCGGTCTCGATTCTTCGCAGTTCCCGCTGCGCGACCGGCAGATAGCTTTCCGGCAACTCCCGCAGAAGGTCTGCGAGCAGCCTGCGTCCCTTGCCCGGAACACCCTTCTCCCGGATCGCATCGAGGATCTGCAGCAGACCACTGGCGGTGGGTATCGCCAGCGGTTCCTTGCCGTGCAGATGCACGAGCAGGGCGCTGCGAACGACGCTGTCGACAGCGACGGTCGACAGGTCTGCAGCGGGCAACGCGAGGCGCTTGGCAAACCACAGTGTCGCCGAGATCGACAACTGATGGTCCTGCCGCTGCGCCAGCTCCTGGCGGTAGTCGCGCAGGCTGCGCAGCGACCACTCGGCGAGAAACTCCTTCTGCGGCGGCTTGGCGAGGATTCCGTAGGAGGCGTCCTCAGGCATCGCCCAGAGCTTCTTCAGCATCTCGGAGCCACCACGTGAATGCGAGAGAAAGCTGTTGTCGCGCAGCGAGCGGGCTGCCTGGTCGAGGTCGCCGCTGCTGCTCTCCTCAAGGAACAGGCTCACCAGGCTGATGATGCGCGTTCGCGCCTCTTCGATGTTCGGACGCAGATACTGTGTTCCGAAGAAGTCCGCGATCTGCAGCAGACCCTTTGCTCCGTCGTTCACGATGCTGGTCAGCCTGTCCCGATCGATGACACCGCTCTGTACTCCGTGCACCAGTGCCCTCTCGAAGAACGGGCGCTGGTCGAAAAGGGTGATCTGCTGGCGGTCCACCACCGGTTCCGACATCGCCTGACCGTCGCCTTTCCCGGGACCCGTCTGCGGATCCGCGATCAGAGTGCCGACTCTTCGTCGGCAGCGCCGAAGGACGGCGGCGACTGCGGCGCCGGAGTGTCGGCGGCTGCCTGCTGGTGTTCCTCGGCACGGGCTCGCGCGCGCAGGATCAGCAGCACTTCGCGGAAGATCTCCGGCTGCTGGTAGCGGAGCGTCCACGCCAGTTCCATCCACTCGTGGTCGTTGACCTCGCTGTGGCTGAGGAACGGGCGATTGCTCGTCTCGTCCGACAGTGCGTCGAGGCGCTCTTCGTCATCGAGATCGTCGAACGAATCGTCGCCATCGGAAAAATAGTCGAAGACTCCGGTTCGGAAGAAATGCTCCAGGCTTTCCGCCCGTTCGTGCAGGTAGTCGGCAAGCACTTCGCTGCCACCTTCCTGATCGCCGATGGCGGCGAGGAATTCGCCGGGGTCACCGTCCGCGCGAAAGATGACCGAGTTGATCATGCCGTGCAGGCGCTCATGGCTGATGTCCCCGTAGCGTCTTTCGAGAACGATCGCGCGGGCAAACTGCTCGGGGGACACCAGCAGGTTCACCACCGATTCGCGTGAAGAGTCGAAATCGCGCAGCACTGCCAGCAAGTCCTTGGCGGGGAAATCGTCCAGCGCCAGCGCGAGTGCCTGGTCGCCTTCCGTTTCGACCAGCGAGACGAGTGCCGCCTCGGCGCCGACGATGTCGCCAACGCGGACCAGCTTCTCCGCTCTTGCCAGTACCGGGTGACTCATCAGTGGTCTCCCGAGAAGCGATCCTTGCGGTCGAAACCCTGCTCCGACAACCAGTCGGCGCCGGCTTCTTCCAGGTCCATGTCAACATCCGCGTCGTCTTCGTCGTCGCTGTCACGGTCGCCGGACGGCTGCTGCGGCATGCCGGTCGCGTCTGCGTCGGCACTCGTCGCTGCGCGCAGGAACTCGAGGCAGGCGGTGACGACGAGAAAGCGCGCACCATGGGCATCCTTGAGAACGACGCGTGCCAAGTCGGCGGCCCAGGGTTCGAGCGATAGCGACGACAGCAGGGTTCGCCATTCCGGTAGATCCTCGGGTTCCTGTGCGGCGACGTCGCGCATCACCGCTGGGTTGGCGAAACTGAAGCCGCCATGAAAGGCGACAGCGACCATTTCCGGATTGCACTCGAGCATTGGCAGCAGTTGCCCAACTTGGCTACGCTTTGTCTGTAGCCGTTTTGCCAGGATATCGTGCCCGGCCGAATCGGTCATCAGGTCATCAAGTTCGGCGTCGTAGGCCGATTGCAGTTCCTCGAAATATGCCGAAACTTTCACTGCAGGACTCCTTCGATGTAGTGCTGCCAGATCTCGCGCGCCGTTTCCAGTGGTTTGTCGAGCAGATTGCGGCGTCGGTTCTCGTCATAAGCGAACCGCTGACCCGGATCGGCGAGGGCATCGTAGGCTTCCTGAACCTCGCGAAATCTCTCGCTGGCTTCGGGCGCCTGGTTCCGATCCGGGTGGAACTGCCGCGCCTTGCGCCGATAGGCTGTGCGGATCGCTTCGCTCGCTGCGTCGCTGGCGATTCCCAGGATGGCGTAGTAGTCCTTCATTCCCCCTCCGCGCCGACTCACGCCTCCACTGGCGAGGTCAGTCCGAGGCGTTGCCAGAGCGTCCTGGTAAGGCCGACCTGGTTGAGCGTGTAGAAGTGCAGGCCCGGTGCGCCGGCGGCAAGCAGTCTCTCACACAACTGTGTCACCACGTCGAGACCGAAGGCTTGAATCGACGCCCTGTCGTCGCCATAGCTCTCGAGGCGCTTGCGGATCCAGCGCGGGATCTCGGCGCCGCAGTTGTCGGAAAAGCGCGCCAGGCTACTGAAGCTGGAGATGGGCATGATGCCGGGAACGATCGGCACGTTGATGCCGACTGCCTGGCACTCGTCGATGAAGTGCGCGTAGGCATCGAAGTTGTAGAAGTATTGCGTGATCGCCGAGTCGGCGCCGGCATCGATCTTGCGCTGGAATGCCAGCAGGTCGTCGAGCGGAGTCCTGGCCTGCGGGTGGTACTCCGGGTAGGCGGCAACCTCGATGTGGAACCAGGATCCGGTCTCGGAGCGGATGAACTGGACGAGCTCGTTGGCGTAGCGAAAGCTTCCCGGCCTTGCCATGCCCGAGGGCAGGTCGCCGCGCAGCGCCACGAGGTGGCGGATGCCGTGCGTACGATACTGCGCCAGGATGCTGCGGATGCTGGCGCGGGTCGAGCCGATGCACGACAGGTGCGGTGCCGCCTGGTGGCCTTCCTGCTGAATCTCGAGGACGGTTTCGAGGGTGCGGTCGCGTGTCGAACCACCGGCACCAAAGGTGACGGAGAAAAACCGTGGATGCAGAAGGGCCATCTCGGCCCGTGCTGCACGCAGCTTGTCGGCACCCTCCGGGGTCTGCGGCGGAAACAGTTCAAGGCTGAAGGTAGGGGCGGTCGTGGTCATCAGCAGGCCATTTGGTGCCCTTTTCGGTGGGCAGGAGGGAGGAAAGGACTGACGAGAAGATGCTGTAGAGGATGGCGCCGAAAAAAGCCGGCCAGAAGCCGCCGACGACGAAACCTTCGAACATCGACCCGGCGAGCCAGAACATCAGGGCGTTGAGGACGAAGAGGAAGAGTCCAAGCGTCAGCAGCGTGGCCGGCAGCGTCAGAAGGATCAACAGGGGCCGCAGCAAGGTGTTCACCAGTCCGAGCACGATTGCTGCGAGCAGCGCCGAGCCGAACGATGCCACCTGTATCGATGGCATCAGGTAGGCGACCGCAAGCAGCGCACAGGCGTTGAGCACCCAGATCAGGATCAATCGCATGCCGGTCCCCGGTTGTCGTGCCGTATCAGTAGCGGTAGTGGTCCGACTTGTAAGGACCTTCCTTGGCGACCCCGATGTAGCGTGCCTGCGCGTCAGTGAGCTCGCTGAGTTGCGCATTGAGTTTCCTGAGCTGCAGGCGGGCGACCTTTTCGTCGAGGTGCTTGGGCAGCGTGTAGACGCCTATCGGGTACTCGGTATTGCGCGTGAACAGCTCGATCTGGGCGATCGTCTGGTTGGCGAACGACGAACTCATGACATAGGAAGGATGGCCGGTACCACAGCCGAGGTTGACCAGGCGACCCTTCGCCAGCAGGATGATGCGCTTGCCGTCGGGAAAGATCACGTGGTCCACCTGCGGTTTGATTTCTTCCCAGGTGTAGCCCTCGATCGAGGCAACGTCGATTTCGTTGTCGAAGTGCCCGATGTTGCAAACGATCGCCTGGTCCTTCATCTTCTGCATGTGATCATGCGTGATCACATGATAGTTGCCGGTGCAGGTGACGAAAATGTCCGCCTTGTCGGCAGCGTAGTCCATTGTCACCACCCGGTAGCCTTCCATGGCCGCCTGCAGGGCGCAGATCGGGTCGATCTCCGTCACCCACACCTGCGCCGAGAGGGCACGCATGGCCTGCGCCGATCCCTTGCCGACATCGCCGTAGCCGGCAATCAAGGCAACCTTGCCGGCGATCATGACGTCGGTGGCGCGCTTGACACCGTCGACCAGCGACTCGCGGCAGCCGTATAGGTTGTCAAACTTCGACTTCGTGACCGAGTCGTTGACGTTGATCGCCGGAAAACGCAGTTCGCCCTTGGCGTGCATCTGGTAGAGGCGGTGAACGCCGGTCGTCGTCTCTTCGGTGACGCCCTTGACCGCTGCCAGGCGACGCGAGTACCAGCCTGGGTCGCTTGCCAGCTTGGCACGGATCGCCGCAAAGAGGATGTTTTCCTCCTCCGAGGTCGGCTTCGCCAAAACGGCGGCATCCTCTTCGGCACGGGCGCCGAGGTGGAGCAGCAAGGTGGCGTCGCCTCCGTCGTCGAGGATCATGTTGCTGTAGCCGTCGTCGGGCCATTCGAATATGCGGTGCGTGTAGTCCCAGTAGTCCTCGAGGGACTCTCCCTTGACGGCGAAGACAGCGACTCCGGCAGCGGCGATCGCTGCTGCAGCGTGATCCTGGGTCGAGAAGATGTTGCATGATGCCCAGCGTACCTCGGCACCGAGAGCGGTCAGCGTTTCGATCAACACCGCCGTCTGGATGGTCATGTGCAGCGAGCCGGTGATGCGCGCACCCCTGAGTGGCTGCTGCGCTGCGAACTCCTCGCGAATCGCCATCAGGCCCGGCATTTCGGTCTCGGCGATGCGGATTTCCTTGCGGCCCCAGCCGGCGAGGCCGAGGTCGGCAATCACGTAGTCCTGATAGTGAGTAACAGTATCCGACACAGTAAGGCTCCTTGATAACTGTGACCGGGAGAAGGTAGCCGCGGTGCAGAATGACTGCAGGGAGTTCCCTGCGCCCACCCCGTGCTGCCAACCCCGGTGCGGGTTGGTGGGATGAGCGCCGTTTGATGGATCCGAGCCTGAAACTGTGGGACAACAGCCTTGCAGCGCTCCTCGGACTGGGAAGATTATATAACGGGTTCGAGAGCAGGTGCGAGCAGCTTTCAGTAAGCGAGCGAGTCGTAAGTCCGGTGCGCTCCCTGGACTTCGACGCTAACCTGATTTGGGGCACAGATGGCGATCTCTCCCGGACGGGCCAGCCATCCCTGGCGGACGCAATACTGTCTCGGGCTCGGGTCGGCGGCAACACGCACGCGACGGCGATCGACGAGGACCGTTGTCACGCCCAGCGGTCCCGGGACATCGAGCCGGCGATCGTGTCGCAGATCGAGCTCCGAAAAGATCTCGCCGCCACGCTTGACGACAGCCTTTTCGGCGACCCCTGCCTGCCACGCCACGGGAAAGGATGCGACCGCGCCAGCCAGGCCGAGTGCGATCAGGAGCCAGTCGCCCGGCTTCAGCAGGGCGATCCAGCTGATCACGGGTCGCTGCCGGCCGCTGGCGCTGCCAGCTCGCGGTGCCTGACCAGGACACGCGCACAGTCGTTGAACTCGCGCGCCAACCATTCGGCGAAAAACACGGACCGATGCTGACCACCGGTGCAGCCGATGGCAACGGTCAGATAGTTGCGACTGTCCTGAACGTATGCCGGCAGCCAGGCACGAACGAAGTGGGCAATGTCGGAACGCATGCGCAGGACGTCGGCTTCGGCCTCGAGAAAGTCGACTACTGCTGCGTCGCGCCCGGTCAATGGCCGCAGGTTGGCGTCGTAATGTGGATTGGGCAGGCAGCGGACGTCGAACACCAGGTCGGCATCGAGGGGGATGCCGTTCTTGAAGCCGAAGGACTCGAAGAGCAATGTCAGCCCGCGGCACGGGTCGCTGGCGATGGTGCTCTTGACGAACTGGCGCACCCATTCGCGCAGCGCGGCGGGCTTCACCCCGCTCGTGTCGATGTGATGACCGAGCGCTGACAGCCCGACCAGACGACCACGTTCGGCGGCGATGGCTTCGGTCAGTGTCAGCTGATCGCTGGCAAGTGGATGCCGCCGGCGGGTCTCCGAATAGCGCTTGATCAGGGTGGCGTCCTGTGCGTCGAGGAACAGGAACTGCAACTCGAGATCGTGCTCGCGCAAAGCGTCGAGCTGCATCGGCAGCGTCGCCACGCTGTTGCCTCCGCGGATGTCGATGACGACGCCGACCTTGTCGTAGCCCTGCAGATCGAGTTGCCCAACCAACGGCTGCAACAACTGCGCGGGCAGATTGTCGACGCAATAGTAGTCCGCGTCCTCGAGCACCTTGAGGGCGATCGATTTGCCTGAGCCGGAGAGGCCGCTGATGAGAACAAGATGCATGCTGGCAAGCATAACGGATGGTCGACCGCACGGGCAAGCTGCGCTGCATTAAACTGCTGTTTCCCAGCGGACGGACCGGGCTCATGAGCACTCTCAACATTCCCTTTGTCGACGAACTCGCGGCGCTGCGTCGCGACATCCATGCGCACCCTGAACTCGCCTTTGCCGAGCTTCGCACGGCGGATCTGGTGGCGCGCGAGCTTGAGCGCTACGGACTTGAGGTCGATCGCGGCCTCGCGGGCACGGGGGTCGTCGGTGTCCTGCGCAAGGGCAGCAGCGGCCGCGGCATCGGACTTCGCGCCGACATGGACGCGCTGCCACTATACGAGAAGAACGACTTTCCGCATCGCTCGCGGAATCCCGGCAAGATGCACGCCTGCGGGCACGACGGGCACACCGCGATCCTTCTCGGCGCAGCGCGCTACATGGCTGCACAGCAGCACGAGCTGGCAATCGACGGCAGCGTGTATTTCATCTTCCAGCCAGCCGAGGAATCCGAAGGTGGTGCCGCAGTCATGATCAGCGACGGCCTTTTTGACAGGTTTCCAATGGCGGCGGTCTTTGGTCTCCATAACTGGCCGGGATTGCCGGTGGGGCAGATGGCGGTGATGCCGGGGCCGGTCATGGCCGGCACCTGCGCCTTCGAGATCACGGTGCGCGGGCATGGCTGTCATGCCGCGATGCCGCAGCAAGGAGTCGACACACTGGTCGTCACGAGCCAGCTGGTGCTCGCTCTGCAGACAGTTGTCGCGCGCAACGTGCATCCCTGCGAGTCGGCAGTGGTCAGCGTCACGCAGATTCACGCTGGTGAAGCCTGGAACATCATCCCGGACGACGCCGTCCTGCGTGGCACGATCCGCAGCTTCAAGGCAGAGATCCAGGAACTCGTCGAACGTTCGGTCGAGCGGCTCTGCAGCGGCATCGCGAGCGCCTTCGGGGCGCAGATTTCGGTTCGCTTCGACCACCGCTATCCGCCAACTGTCAACAGTCCGGCGGAAAGCGAGGTCTGTCGCCGCGTTGCGACGCGGCTGCTTGGCGCCGAGAATGTGCGTACCAGCGAGTTGCCGTCGATGGGCGCCGAGGATTTCGCCTACATGCTGGGCGAGAAGCCGGGGTGCTACGTCTGGCTGGGCAACGGTCCGGGTACCGGTGGCTGTACGCTGCACAATCCGCACTACGATTTCAACGACGAGATCCTGCCGCTGGGCGTCAGCTACTGGGTGCAGCTGGCCGAGAGCGTGCTGGCGGAGGCGCCGGTAGCCTAGACGGCTTGAGACGCGCTGCGGAAGCCGTCGCCGGCAGGCGGCGATGCCAGGCGCCAGGGGGTAAGGACGCGACGCATCAGGACTGGTGCGGCGAGGTACCGGCGAGCAACGCTGCAGCTCAGTCGCTTCATCGCCTGCTTCACGAACTCCGATTCCACCACGCGCCGCACGCCAGCCGCCAAGAAGGGCGTGCGTCTGTGGCTACAAGCGGTTGTGCCGGCGTCGGCGGGGAAATGTTGCCCCGACTCCTGAGGCATACGCGCGGGAGTGATTTTTGCTACACTCACTCGGTCGACCGGGGGGCATCATCTGTCGCGATGGGAGAGCGCCGGATGCGACAGCGCGATGAAAAGATGGCGGGGAGCACCTGGTGCAGTATTCAGGTGCTCCCCGAGTTCGGGCCGAAGCCGGAACTCCAAGACCATAAAAGGAGAACAGCATGCGCAGTCTAGGAAAGTGGGCTTACAGAGAGCTTACGCCAGCGGCCTCGGGATCGTGATGCCATGCGCATTCTGCTTGCCGAGGACGACAAGATCATTGCCGATGGCCTCTGCCGCTCCCTGCGCCTTGGTGGCTACGCCGTCGATTGCGCCGAGAATGGCATTGACGCTGAAACAGCGCTGTTGACCAATACTTACGACCTCCTGATTCTCGATCTGGGTCTGCCGAAGCTGCCCGGCCTCGACGTGCTGCGACGGCTGCGGGCTCGCAAGTCGAACACGCCGGTGCTGATCCTGACGGCACTGGACGCCATCGACGACCGGGTCAAGGGCCTCGATCTCGGTGCCGACGACTACATGGCGAAGCCGTTCGAGCTGGCCGAACTGGAGGCGCGTGTGCGAGCCCTGAGTCGCCGCTCGTCCGGGACGACCAGAGTCATCGCGTGCGGCACACTGACTTTCGACCAGACGGACCGCTGCGCCATGGCCAATGGCGAAAGACTCGATCTCTCGGCGCGGGAACTGGGCATCCTGGAAATACTGCTGACGCGCGCCCATCGTCTCGTCAGCAAGGACCATCTGGTCGATCATCTTTGTGGCTGGGGCGAGGAGGTGAGCCACAACGCCATCGAGGTTTATGTTCACCGCCTGCGCCGGAAGCTCGAACCGAGTGGTGTCAACATCGCCACCGTGCGCGGGCTTGGCTATTATCTTGAGAAGCCTGCGGACGAGAGAAAACCCTGACATCCAGCGTTCGCTGTTCGGCGAGATTCTCGACTGGATGCTTGCGCCGCTGCTGTTCGTGTGGCCGATCAGCATCGCGCTGACGCACTACTTCGCCAACAATGTCGCGAGTTACCCGTACGATCAGGCGCTGCGCGAACAGGTCGCGGCACTCTCGCGGCAGGTCAGTTTTGTCGACGGGCGGGCGCGTCTGGCGCTGCCCGGTCTGGCCGAGGTGTTTCTGCGTGCGGACGAGATCGACACCGTTTACTTCCATCTGCTCGATGACGAAGGGCGGCTGCTGGCTGGCGACCCGGAGCTGCCCGCACCAGCGAACCCTGGCGGCCTGGCCCGCAGCGAATTTGGCGAAGCGCAACTGCGGGACGACGAGTACCGCGGTCAGCCAATGCGCATCGCCTACCTTTATCTGCCGCAGCCGGGAGACCCGGGAGAGCGTCGCGGGGTGCTGATCGAGGTCGGAGAGACGACCGAGAAGCGCGCGCAACTGGCCAACAAGATCATCGCCAGCGTCATCGTGCCGCAGTTCGTCATCATTCCTCTGGCCGTCGTCCTGGTCTGGTTCGGTCTGTCGCAAGGACTTCGTCCGCTGACCCGCCTGCGCGACCGGATCGAAGCCCGCCGCGAGGCCGATCTGTCACCGATCTCGCTCGGCCGGGTGCCGGAGGAACTGCGGCCGCTGACGGAGGCCTTCAACTCGATCCTTGCCCGTATGCAGCAGAACGTGAGCGCCCAGAGGCGTTTCATAGCCGATGCCGCGCACCAGATGCGAACCCCTCTGACGGGACTGAAGACGCAGGCGCAACTGGCGATGCGTGAGACCGACCCGGACGAGCTGCGGCACGCTCTCCGACAGATCCTGATGGGGGCCGATCGCGCCTCGCATCTGGTCGACCAGTTGCTGGCCCTGGCCCGGGCCGAAACAAGCGACCAGGCGCAGCAAGCCCTAGTGACGCTGGACCTCGATCACCTGTTGCGCGAGGTGGTGGAAACCTGGGTGATCCGCGCGCTCGACAAAAACATTGATCTGGGCTACGAGCGCGCCGGCAAAGGGCTGATCGACGGGAATGCCTTTCTGCTGCGCGAGATGATCAACAATCTGCTTGACAACGCCCTGCGTTACACGCCGGTCGGCGGGTGCGTCACCGCACGGGTTGCGGCGCTGGGCGACTTCGTGGTCCTCGAAATCGAGGACAGTGGGCCGGGAATCTCCGAAGACGAATCGCTGAAGGTCTTCGACCGTTTCTACCGTGGCGAGGGGACGGATGTCGAGGGCAGCGGCCTCGGTCTGGCGATCGTTCGCGAGATCGCCGAGGTTCACAAGGCGGCCGCCAGCCTGCGTCCGAGAACAAGGAGCGATGCCGATGGGGAAGCCGCCGGCTGTGTGGCACGCATCGTCTTTCCCGCTCATCGTCCCCTGCGAAAGCCGGTCCAGGAGCCGGTGCAGACCGGTTTCGCCTGAGAACTAGTGCCGGCATCGCCGCCAGAACCGCTCGATGCACGACACGCGCGGGTGCCCGACGAGGCATTGCCGGTCGACGGGCGAGGATTTTTCTGGCGCGCAACGCCGCCGGCGCGTGTTCGCCTGGCTCAGCCAAGAGTACGCAGGTAAGCGGGGGCGAACTCGATGACGAAGTCCCAGAACGCTCCCAGTGCGGGAGTCAAATGCTTGCTCTTGTGGCGGACGATGTGCCAGCGGCGCATGACCGGCGTGCCCTCGATATCGAGAACATGCAAGCGGCCGGTACTCAGTTCGAGGCCGAGAGTGTGCGCAGAGATGAAACTGATGCCCAGTCCGGCCACCACGGCCTGCTTGATGGCTTCGTTGCTGGCCATTTCCATGCCGATTCGGGGCTTGATCGAGTGTTCCTGAAAGAACTCTTCCATTGCCGAGCGCGTTCCCGATCCCGGCTCGCGAACGATCAGCGTTTCGCCGCCAAGGTCTTCGACCGCCAGGCCGGGGACGCCAGCCAGCGAGTGTCCCCGGCCGGCCACGATCACCAGCGGGTGCGGTGCAAAGGCGACGGCGATGGCGTCGAGGTTGGCCGGCGGGCGTCCCATGATCGCCAGGTCCACCTCGTTGTTGGCGAGCAGACGACTGACCGTGTCACGGTTGTCGATCAGCAGGCGGATGCGGACATCGGCCTGCGTCCTGCGGAACTCCGCCAGCAGACCCGGAGCGAAGTACTCGGCAGTGCTGGCGACCGCGACCGCGATGCGCCCGCCCTTGAGTCCCTTCAGTGCCAGCAGCGCCTCGTCTGCCTCCTTCAGCGACTGCAGGATCTGGCGCGTGTGGCCGAGGAGGATCTCGCCCGCTTCGGTCAGGAAGACCCGCTTGCCGATTCTCTCGAACAGCAGCGTGCCGCTGACGTCCTCGAGTTGCTTGATCTGCAGCGAGATTGCGGCATGCGTCAGATGCAGGTTCTCCGCTGCCCGGGCGAACGAAAGATGGCTGGCTGCGACCGAGAAGATCTGGAGCTGGCGGATGGTGGCGTTTCTCATTGGTTAGCTTTCATTAAACGAACTCGCCAGTATGTTTAACTACCTCTTTTGTTTTGGGTCGCTAGAATGAGGGCCAATCGCAGCCCGATCTGAATCGTGATTCCTGGAGCAAGCCCATGTTATGCGGACGGACCAACGTCAACAAGTTCCTCGTTGAAGAGCAGCGCCGCAACCCGGCGCTCATCGGCGACTTTTCGATGCTCGTCAGTGATGTCGTCCGTTCGTGCAAGGCGATCGCGCAAGGGGTCTCGCGGGGTTCCCTGGCTGGTGTCCTCGGTGACGAGGGCAGCGAAAACGTGCAGGGCGAGGTGCAGAAGAAGCTCGATGTTCTTGCCAACCAGGCATTCATCCACCACTGCGAATGGGGCGGGCACTTGGCGGCGATGGCATCGGAAGAGATGGACGATATCCATCCGATTCCTCCCGAGCATCCGCGTGGCAAGTACCTGCTGGTTTTTGACCCGCTCGATGGCTCTTCCAACATCGACGTCAACCTGTCCGTAGGCAGCATCTTCTCGGTCCTCCGCTGCCCTGAGAGTTCTTCTGCTGAGGCGTTGACTGCAAACGATTTCCTGCAGTGCGGCAACCGTCAGGTCGCTGCAGGCTACGCGCTTTATGGCCCGTCGACGATGCTGGTGCTGACCGTCGGCAACGGGACGCACGGCTTTACGCTCGACCGTGATATTGGGGAGTTCCTGCTGACGCATCCCAATCTGGTGATCGCGCCCGATACCCGTGAATTCGCGATCAACGCCTCCAACGAGCGTTTCTGGGAACCGCCGGTGCAGCGCTATGTCGCCGAATGCCTACAAGGCAAGACCGGCGTTCGCGGCACGGATTTCAACATGCGCTGGGTGGCGTCGATGGTTGCCGAGGTGCACCGCATCCTGATGCGTGGTGGTGTCTTCATGTATCCCCGGGACAGCAAGGACATGTCAAGGCCCGGCCGCCTGCGCCTGCTGTACGAAGCCAATCCGATGGCGATGATCGTTGCGCAGGCTGGTGGCCAGGCTTCGACCGGAGACGAGAGAATCCTCGATGTGCGGCCGACCAACCTGCATCAGCGGGTGCCGGTGATTCTCGGCTCGCGAAACGAGGTCGAACGCATCGAGCGCTACCATCGTGAGCACGAAACCGGCGAGGACCAGCCGTTTAGCTCGCCGCTCTTCTCGACCCGGACCCTCTTCCGGGACGACTGAGCCGTGCCGGGCAAAGTCCGGCGATTCTCCATCAAGAAGCGGAGTCACAATTCATGTCGATCAAGAATCCAGTCATCGCCATCACCGGTTCGTCGGGTGCCGGAACGACATCCGTCACACGTGCCTTTCAGCACATCTTCCGGCGCGAAAAACTCAACGCTGCCATCATCGAAGGCGACAGCTTCCATCGTTACGACCGGCAGGGGATGCGCGACAGGATGGCCGAGCTCGCGCTCGCGGGAGACCATCATTTCAGTCACTTCGGACCCGAGGCCAACCTGTTGAGCGAACTCGAAGGGCTGTTCCGCGAATACGGCGAGACGGGTCGCGGCAACAGTCGCCACTATGTCCACGATGATGAAGAAGCGCTGCGCTATGGCTCACCACCGGGAACCTTTACCGACTGGGCGGAGTTGCCGGCCGATACCGATCTGCTCTTCTACGAAGGCTTGCACGGCGCGATCCAGACAGACACCGTCGACGTCGCTCGCTACGTCGACCTCTGTATCGGCGTCGTGCCGATCATCAACCTTGAGTGGATACAGAAGCTCCACCGCGACAAGGCGCAACGCGGCTACTCGACGGAAGCGGTGATGGATACCATCCTCCGGCGGATGCCGGATTACATCAACTATATCTGCCCGCAGTTCTCGAAGACGCACGTCAATTTCCAACGGGTACCGACGGTGGATACATCCAATCCCTTCATCGCCCAGGACATTCCGACGCAGGACGAAAGCATGCTGGTGATCCGCTTCGCGAATCCCAAGGGGATCGATTTCTCCTACCTTCTGAGCATGCTGCACGATTCGTTCATGTCGCGGCCGAACATCATCGTCTGCCCCGGGGGCAAGATGGGGCTCGCCATGCAGATCATCTTCACGCCGATGATCCTGCAACTGCTGGACCGCAAGCGGCGGCAGCGCTGAACACGAAGCACGTTGATGTGAAAGTCGCGTCTGCGACT
>DDUX01000154.1:166315-177743 GCA_002345025.1 Candidatus Accumulibacter iunctus
GACAGTCATGACCGTTAGAGGGTTTTCATGTCCTGATCGAAGGAGATCGTCTTGCCCACCGAATCCCGCAAGTTCCGCCGGCGCTGCGCCAACGCACTGCGCTTTCTCGCCATTGACGCCGTGCAGGCGGCGAACTCGGGTCATCCCGGGATGCCGATGGGCATGGCGGACATTGCCGAGGTGCTGTGGCGACGCCACCTCAAGCACAATCCGGCCAACCCGGGTTGGGTAAACCGCGACCGTTTCGTTCTCTCCAACGGCCATGGCTCGATGCTCCTGTACGCCCTGCTGCACCTGTCGGGCTACGATCTGCCGATTGCGGAGCTGCAGCGCTTCCGGCAGCTGCATTCGAGAACTCCCGGGCACCCCGAGCTCGGCGTGACACCTGGTGTCGAAACCACCACCGGGCCGCTTGGCCAGGGGCTGGCCAATGCGGTCGGGATGGCTGTGGCCGAACGGCTGCTGGCGGAAAGCTTCAACCGCCCCGGTCATCAGGTCGTCGACCACTACACCTATGCCTTCGTCGGCGATGGCTGCCTCATGGAGGGCGTGTCGCACGAGGCATGTTCGCTGGCTGGGCGCCTGTCGCTGTCGAAGCTGATCGTCTTCTACGACGACAACGACATTTCGATCGACGGTCACGTGCAGCCCTGGTTTGCCGACGATACGGCCAAGCGCTTCGAAGCCTATGGCTGGCGCGTCCTGCCGCACTGCGATGGTCACGACGTCGATTCGATCGAGGCCGCAATCCGCGTCGCCAAGACCGCCACCGGGCGACCGACGCTGATCTGCTGCAAGACGATGATCGGCTTCGGTTCGCCGAACAAGGGAGGCACGCACGATGTCCACGGCGCGCCGCTGGGCGCGGGCGAGATTGCGAACACGCGGCGTCAGCTCGAGTGGCCGTATGCCCCCTTCGAGATTCCGGTCGATGTGCGCGCCGGTTGGGACGCGCGTGTCAAGGGCGAGGCCGCCGAGTATGCGTGGGATGCGAACTTCGCTTCCTATCGCGATGCCTTTCCCGACCTGGCGCGCGAGTTCGAGCGCCGGATGCGGGGGGATCTGCCCGCCAACTGGGATGCCCGCGTCGATGCCCTGCTCGACCAATGGTCGGGGCAGGCGGCGGCGGTCGCCACGCGCAAGGCGTCACAGAACGTCATCGAGACGCTTGCCCCGGCATTGCCCGAACTGCTTGGTGGTTCTGCCGACCTGACCGGTTCGAACCTCAGCAACTGGAGTGGAACGAGACCCGCCAACCGTGAAGCGGCCGGCAACTACATCAACTACGGGGTGCGTGAGTTTGCCATGACGGCGATCGCCAACGGCATTGCGCTGCATGGCGGATTCATTCCCTACACGGCGACCTTCCTGGTCTTTTCGGACTACGCGCGAAACGCGATTCGCTTGGCAGCGCTGATGAAGCAGCGGCAGCTGATGGTCTATACGCACGACTCGATCGGACTCGGCGAGGATGGTCCGACGCACCAGCCGATCGAGCAGGTGGCCTCGTTGCGCTTGATTCCGGGTCTTGATGTCTGGCGGCCCGCTGATTCGGTGGAGACTGCAGTCGCCTGGATTGTTGCCCTCGAGCGCGCCGATGGACCCTCGTGTCTTCTCCTCTCGCGGCAGAACCTGCCCGCCCTGTCACGCACCGCGGAGCAGATCGCTAACATCAGGCGTGGCGCCTACGTTCTGCGCGAAGCCGATGGCGGCGCAGCACGCGTCGTCCTGCTGGCCACCGGCTCGGAAGTCAGCCTCACCGTGCAGGCGCAGACGGTGCTGCAGCAGCAGGGCGTTCCGGCCCGTGTCGTCGCGATGCCCTGTACGCAGCGTTTCGACCAGCAGCCGCCAAGCTACCGTCAGACGGTGTTGCCACCGACGACGCCGATCCTGGCGGTTGAAGCAGCACATCCCGATCTGTGGTGGAAATACGTCGGTTCAGGCGGCGCCGTGATCGGCATCGACCGCTTCGGTGAATCGGCGCCGGCTGCCGATCTCTACGAGTTCTTCGGCATCACCGTCGACGCGATCGTTGCGCGTGCGCTGAGTCTTGCCGGCGTGTCTGGCGGCTGACACCCGGCTGCTGGCCTGGCAGCCCAGCCGCGCGCTCTCAGCGGCCGCTGCCGGCAAGGACGCGCAGGCGCTGGTTCAGCGCCAGCGAACTCACCAGCGGCAGCCCCGCCAAACGCGTGGCGATGTCCCGCTCGAGTCGTTCGAGGACGGCGGGGTCGGCGCCAATGGCTGTCGGCAGGACGATCTCCGCTTCGACGCGGCCGCCGAGATAGTGCAGCACGACGCGTTGCGGTTCCGGCAGGCCGGCGAAAGCGGGCGCGAGGTGCCTGATCAGTTCGTCGCGACCGGGCAGGCCCTGGCTCGCCAAGTCATGATCCAGATCGTCCTCGACGTCCACGTGGACGAGGACGTCAGCCACCGCCGAGTGGCTCTCGAGCACCCGCTTGCGAGTCATCTCGGCGATCCGGTGACCTTCCGACACGCTGATCCGGGGATCGACACAGACATGCGCATCGACCAGTGAACGGTGCGCCATGCGCCGCGTTCGCAACTCGTGCAGACTGCTGACGCCCGGCGTATCGATGATCACCTGGCGGATGCTGTTGACCTCTTCGACCGACAGGCCGGTGTCGATCAGCTCCTGTACTGCTTCCCAGGCGAAGACGACGCCCATGCGAACGATCATGAAGCCGACAATCACGGCGGCGACCGAGTCGGCGAAGGTGTACCCAAGCAGGTTGCCGACGATGCCGATGGCAACGACGAGCGACGATGCCGCGTCGGAGCGGGCGTGCCAGGCGTTGGAGATCAGCATCGGTGAGCGCAGGCTTTCACCGACGTGCAGCATGTAGCGGAACAACCCCTCCTTGGCGGCCAGCGCGAGGATCGCGGTCCACAGGGCCATCGGTGCGACCGGCGGCAGCTCTTCGAGCGACTGCAGCTTGACGCCGGCACTCCAGATGATGGCGGCGCCGGTCAACGCGAGGATGGCGCCCAGCGCGAAGGACGCTGCCGTCTCGATACGGGCATGGCCGTAAGGGTGACTTTCGTCGGCTGGATCCTTGCTGTGATGCGCAGCAAAAAGGACGAGGAAGTCGCAGACGAGGTCGGAGAGGGAGTGCAGCCCGTCGGCGATCAGGCCCTGCGAGTGGGCAATGATGCCGGCGGCGACCTGCGCGCCGGTCAGCAGAACGTTGACCAGCACGCTGACCCAGGTTACCCGCTGGGTCATCGCGTGTCGCTCCGGGTCGTCGTACGGAACTGCCGGTTCTTCGTGCAGGGTACCCATGCGTTTGTCCCTTGTTGTTTAGTTTTTGCGAACATTCTACAGCCACCGCCGCGACGCCCGCGCCGCCGGAAGGTACGGCACGAGTTGTCGTGTCCAGTTGCAGGGCATGCATTCTCGGTCGGCGACGTTAAACCAGGCTTAATTCGACAGGCCCGACCTCCGGTACAATCGGCGTCTTTCCTGTCATGGCAGTCGGCTTGCGCGGAGGTCCTCGTGCACAGCCCGATTCATCTGGAGCACCAATGGTTGTCCTCATCACCCCGGTTTGCGCGGCCGACATCGGTTCAGTGATTGCCTTGGCGCGACAGGTGTGGCAACGGACCTACCCGGGAATCATCAGCCAGGAGCAAATCGACTACATGCTCGCTCAGCGCTACACTCGGGAGCGCCTGCTCGCCGAACTGGACACGTCCGGAATCTGGTGGGACAAGGCGACGGTCGACGGTTGCCTGGCGGGCTTCTCTGCATGCATGACGATGCCTGCCGGTGGCGAAATGAAGCTCGACAAGCTGTACGTCGATCCGGACCGGCAGCGCGGCGGAATCGGCGCGCGACTGATCGAACAGGTCGAGTGCCATGCGCATGCCGCTGGCTGCAGGGCGCTGATCCTGGCGGTCAACAAGCGTAACGAGCGTGCGATCGCCGCCTATCGCAAGCACGGCTTTGCCGTTCGCGACTCGGTCTGCGTCGACATTGGCCGCGGCTTCGTGATGGACGACTTTATAATGCTCAGGTCGCTGCCGGCGCCGGCAGCCCCTTTGTGAATCCCGATGCTGCTTCCCTTTGTCAAGATGCACGGTCTCGGCAACGACTTTGTCGTTCTGGATGGTGTTCGACACTCGCTCGATCTGACCCGGGCGCAACTGCGGCGACTGGCTGACCGCCATTTCGGCGTTGGCTGCGACCAGGTGTTGCTCGTCGAGCCGGCGACCCGGCCCGGCGTCGATTTCCGCTATCGCATTTTCAACGCCGATGGCGGCGAGGTCGAACAATGCGGCAACGGCGCACGCTGCTTCGTACGTTTTGTGCATGAGCAGGGTCTGAGTACCCGGCGTGAAATTCGTGTCGAGACGATCAGCGGCGTCATCGTTCCGCGCCTCGAAGACGACGGTTCGATCACCGTCGACATGGGCCAGCCGGTGTTCGCAGCGCAGCGGATTCCTTTCATCAGCGAGTCGGATGACCTTCTGCAGCCGCTCCAGCTCGCTGACGAGGAGATCTGGATCACCGCTGTCGGCATGGGGAACCCGCACGCCGTGCAACTCGTTGACGATGTCGATAGCGCACCGGTCGAGCGTCAGGGGCCGATCATCGAGTCGCACTCGCGCTTTCCGCTGCGGGTCAATGCCGGCTTCATGGAGGTGCGCGGCCGGCAGGGGATTCGCCTGCGCGTTCATGAGCGCGGCGTGGGCGAAACGCTCGCCTGCGGTACAGGTGCCTGTGCGGCGGTGGTAGCGGGAATCGCTCGCGGTCTGCTGGATTCCCCGGTCCGTGTCGACACGCGTGGCGGCGAGTTGCGCGTTGCCTGGGCCGGCAAGGATGCCCCGGTGTTGATGACGGGTCCGGCAGCTACAGTCTTCAAGGGAGAAATCGAGTTATGAGAGCTGAAGAAGTTGCGCGCTACTTGCAGGACAACCCACAGTTCTTCGAGCAGCACGCCGAACTGGTGGCCAACATGGTCGTCCCGCATCCGCACGGTGGTCGGGCAATCTCGATCACCGAGCGGCAGATGCTGGCGCTGCGCGACAAGAACAGGCAGCTCGAGGGCAAGATGGGCGAGTTGCTCCAGTTCGGTGAGGAGAACGATGCGCTCAGCGCCAAGATGCATCGGCTGGCGGTGGGCATGATTGCCGCGCAGAGTTTTCAGTCGGTGCTCCATACCCTGAACCTCCATCTGCGCGACGACTTTGCCATACCGCATGTCGCCTTGCGTCTCTGGCGTCACCCCGAGGGCCGCGAGGAATTGCCGGAGTTTGCCGAAGTCGGCGAGGAACTCCAGTCCTTCGCGGAAACGCTGGCACTGCCTTTCTGCGGTTCGACCAGCGGTTTCGAGACTTCGTCCTGGTTCGGCGAAGCGGCCAGCCATGTGCGTTCGCAGGGACTGATCGCCATGCGCAATGGCGGCGCCAGCCTGGGGATGATCGCGCTTGGCAGTGAGGATCCGGAGCGCTTCTACGCCGGGATGGGAACGATCTATCTCGAGCGCCTCGGCGAAATGGCTGCGGCGGCGTTGGCACGCGTTCTCGGGTGAGAGCGTCTGCGCCAGCAACGACGAGGGCTCCGGAATGACTGTCAGCGACTGCGCGGTGAGTGTCCGTACCTATCTCGAAGACCTTGCGCAGCAGCGGCGGTCGTCGGTGCATACGATCAGGAACTACCGTCACGACCTCGAACTGCTTTGCGCCCTGCTCGGCGAGCTGCCTGGTGAATGCAGCTTTGTAGGCATTCAGTCGCATCACATACGCCGCTTCGTTGCGCAATTGCACGCGCGCGGTCTTTCGGGCCGTTCTCTCGGGCGCGCGCTCTCCGCCTGGCGTGGCTTCTATCGCTGGCTTGCAGAGCGCGGGGCGACGACCCACAACCCGGTCGATGGCGTGCGACCGCCGAAGAGCCCGCAGGCGCTACCGAAAGTTCTTTCGCCCGACGAGGCGAATCGCCTGCTCGCGGTTGACAGCGAGAACCTGCTACAGGTGCGCGATCAGGCGATTTTCGAGCTGTTCTACTCTTCGGGACTGCGCCTGGCCGAACTCGCGGCGCTCGACCTGTCATGCCTCGACGAACTGCTGGCTGGCGAAGTACGCGTCCTCGGCAAGCGCAACAAGCTGCGGATCGTGCCGGTCGGCAGCAAGGCCAGGCAGGCGGTGTCAAGCTGGGCGGCAGAGCGCCCGAGGCTGGCGGCCGCCAGCGAGCCAGCCCTCTTCGTCAGCCGGCGCGGCGCGCGCCTGGGCGTGCGCATGATCCAGTTGCGCCTGCAGCGCCGGGGTCTCGCGCAGGGTTTGCTGGCGCACGTGCATCCGCACATGTTGCGCCACTCCTTTGCCTCGCATGTGCTGCAGTCCTCGGGGGACCTGCGTGCGGTGCAGGAGATGCTCGGTCATGCCAGCATCTCTTCCACGCAGGTCTACACCCACCTCGACTTCCAGCATCTGGCTGCCGTCTACGACCAGGCGCATCCACGTGCCAGGCGCAAGCCGAGTTAGGCGATGTTGAGCAAGTCAGGGAAGAGGGCGGCTGAATCGGTTGCCGGTATGCCCGGTCGATCGCGAGTGGCACGGCAAGCTGGATCGGGTGACTCACCTGATCGCTGTTCCGGTGCCGCCGGATGTGGTGCCGATGCCTGCGGCGTGATGGCTGGGGCCCGGCGATCGTCGCTCTGCAAACATGCCGGGAGCGCGTCGCACAGGGTTGCCAAGAACCGCCGGCGACGCCGGCGGCCGTGGCTTTCGCCCACAGGAACTGGACGCACCGGCAAGCGTGCACGCTGATGATGAACGGCCGCGCTGGCGAATCTGCCGATGTTGATGGCTGGGTTGCCGGTCGACTTCGCCTGTCAGACGCCCACACACAGTCGCTCGTTCGCTCAACATCCTCCGTCGGCAGCGTCGACGCTCCTCGTACCGGGCGGCTTCCCTGGTACGCCGCGAAGCCGAGAAACCACCCAATCGTCGTCAGCCTCTGTCGTTGTTCCGGAAGTGCAGAGGCCGGCTCCTGGGTCTTCAGGCGTTGAGCCGCGGTGGCGTGCCAGCGCGCCGGCCCGCGCGTAGTCTGCTGGCCGACGCTTTCCCGGAACTGTCGGTCCAGCCAAACCTCAGGCGGGCGGGGCCGCATCCCCCGTGGGTCCGGGTGGGCCTGGCGGTCCTTTTGGCCCGGCTGCTCCCTTGGCGCCAGGCGGTCCGGGCGGACCTTCCCTGCCTTGCGGACCCGTGGCGCCGGTTGGCCCGGCGGATCCGGGGTCGCCCTTTGGTCCAGCGGGACCTGGATCACCCTTCGGTCCGGCTGGCCCGGGCTTGCCTGGCGGGCCCGCCGGTCCGGGACTCCCAGGCGACCCCTCCTTGAGCTTGAGTTGGGCGAGTTCCTCCTCGATCGCCGTGACACGATCGTGCAGGAGTTGCAGCGGATCAGCAGCGGGCGTGGGCGTGCTCGCGGCCTTCGCGTCGGCAGACTTCTTCCTGTCTTTCTTCTTCGACAATTCAGATCTCCTCTCATCAACAGGGTGCGCGGAGCAGCGCGGGAAAAAACTCCAATCTGGACTAGAACACGGAAGGCCGCAGCCGGTCAATGGTAGGTGCCCTGTCATACGCAATGACGAACAGTTATGCCGGAAGCGTTGATCGGGATGCGCCGCTCGCCGCTGGCCGCACCCCGAGCGCGACAGCCAACCCGAGCGTGCCGCCCTCGATGGAGGCGACGGCCGACCGAACGTTCGTCGATGCCGGCGCCCGGGATGGCCGCAGCGCATTCTGGGCGCGGTTTCCCGTGCCGGGTCGAGTGTGAGCTATCGCACGGAGCTCGTTGCTTGCCTCGGTATAATCGATTTCGGTTTCCTTGCTCGAGCCGGTAGCACAGGCGAGGCTGGAGAGCGTTCAACGCAATGGAGATGAAATGGACATCAGAAGCGAGGTTGTTTCGATTCTCGACGAGGTCCTCAGCCTGAATGGCCGGACGAAGGCTTTTGTACTCGATACGCCTCTGCTGGGAGCGCTTCCCGAACTCGACTCGATGGCGGTGGTTGCCTTGATCACGACGCTGGAGGAACGTTTCGGCTTCACCGTCGACGACGACGAAATAGACGGTTCGGTCTTTGCATCGCTGGCGAGTCTGATCGATTTTGTTCATCACAAGCTGGGCGGCTGACGCGATCTGACGATGGCTGCGGAAGCGTTCTTTCTGCCGGCGTCCCCGGGACAGCGCTTTGCGCTTCTCCACTCGCCGGAGGCGGCTGGCCAGGTCAGGGGTGCGGTCGTCTATGTGCCTCCATTTGCCGAGGAGCTGAACAAGTCGCGGCGGATGGCGGCCTTGCAGGCGCGGGCGATGGCTGTTGCCGGATACGTCGTGCTGCAGATCGACCTTCTGGGCTGTGGCGACAGTTCCGGCGAGCTTGTCGATGCCTCGTGGGAGGCTTGGCTTGCAGACGTGCAACTCGCCTGCGACTGGCTGCAGCAGCGGAACGTCGCACCATTGTGGTTGTGGAGCCATCGCGCCGGCTGCCTGCTGGCCAATGAGGCAGCCAATCGCATGCGGCACCCGGTCGACCAGCTGTTCTGGCAGCCGGTGCTCTCCGGCAGGCAGTATCTGCAACAGTTCATGCGTCTGAGGCTCGCCGCCGGACTCGCCGGAGGCGAAAGCCGGGGCGTCATGGACGAACTGCGTCAGCAGTTGCGACAGGGGCAGCCCGTCGAGATCGCTGGCTACATGCTGTCGCCGACCTTGGCTGGCGGGCTGGAGAAGGCGGAACTGTTGCTGCCGCACCGTTCGGGCCGGGTCGAATGGATCGAAATCTCGAGTCGACCCGACGCGGGCCTGTCGCCAGCCGCTGCTGCGCGCCTGACGCAATGGCAAGCGGCGGGGCAGCAGGTGCGGGGAACCGTCGTCAATGGACCCGCTTTCTGGCAGACCAGCGAGATCAGCGAATGCAGCGAACTGCTGCCGGCCACCCTCCTGGCCATGCAACAGGGTGCGGTACCATGAGTGTCGTCGAGCAGGCTCTGCTGTTCTCCTGCGAAGGCGAACTGCTGCCGGCCGTCGTCGCCTGCCGGGAACAACCGCAGGCCGATGAAGGCCGCGAGAGCCGTCGTGGCAGCGGCCGGCAGGATGGTGTCGCCAATGGCGGCCAGCTTGCGACCAGGGTTCCCGCAACCTTCCCAGCGCCCACCTACGGTGTGCTGATCGTCGTTGGTGGGCCGCAGTACCGCGTCGGCAGCCATCGCCAGTTCGTCCTGCTGTCTCGTCGCCTGGCAGCGGAGGGCTACCCGGCGATGCGTTTCGACTACCGGGGAATGGGCGACGCCAGCGGAGCCATGCGCGGCTTCGAGGACGTGTGTGCTGACATCGGTGCGGCCATCGATGCCTTTCAGCGGGCGGTTCCGACACTCCGGCGGATCGTCCTCTGGGGTCTCTGCGATGCAGCCTCGGCGGCTCTCCTCTACGTCGATTCGACGTCGGACTCGCGGCTCGCCGGGCTGGCGCTGCTCAATCCGTGGGTGCGATCCGAGGCCAGCGAGGCACGAACCCAGATCAGGCATTACTACGGTCAGCGCCTGCTGGAAAGGGAGTTCTGGTGCAAGCTCGCCAGCGGCCGGATGGAGGTTTTCAAGTCGCTTCGGGAGTTTCTACGGGCGGCGATACGGTCACGGCGGCGAGCTGCAGGGGCAGTAAATCCGGTGCGGATGCCCTTCCAGGACCACATGGCAGCAGCATGGCGGCGGTTTGCCGGAGAGGTTTTGCTGATTCTTAGCGGCGACGACTATACAGCAAAGGAGTTTCTCGAATACACGGCGGGGGATCAGGCGTGGGCTGGTCTCCTGGAGGCTGCCAAGGTACATCGGGTGGACCTCGGTGAAGCCGATCACACCTTCTCGTCAAGGCTGCTGCGCTCGCAGGTGGAGGAGGCGACCCTCTCCTGGCTGGCAGCTCTCGCGGGCGGCACGCGATGAAGGGTTCGTCCGTGCGGGGTGACGCCCGCCTTGCGAACAGCACTTTTTCTTGGCGCGCAGCGTCGCGCGCGCCAGCGAACTGTGTGGGGCCGCGGCGAACCCGTCGCCGGTTGCCGAGGTCGCTGTGCCTCCTGACTGTCTTGCCGCACGGAGCTTTGAAATGAACACAGGCATCTCTCATACCTATGGCAGTGGACGCCGTCTTCGTGGCAAGGCACGGCCGGGATCGTCGCGCTGGTTCAGGCGCTATCGCTGGCTGGTGATCGGTGGCTGGCTGCTCATGGTTCTGGCTGTCGTGTGGGTTGTCTTTTTCCGTTCCGAAAGGGCGCCGGTTGCAGCGGCACTGCCACCTGCGAGCGATCGCCCGGAGGTCACCACCAGGTCGGCGGCCGCGATGCCGCCGGTCAGACTGCCTGCCGACGACGCTCCGCACGCCATGCTCACGGAATGGTGGTACTACAGCGGGCATCTGCAGACCGCCAGCGGCGAGCGCTATTCCTTTCATCTGGCGACCTTCCTGCGCCAGGGAACCCTGACGCACACCGTCTTTCACGGGTCGCTACTTGATCACCAGAGCGGCAAGCTGTACAGCGAGCAGTCGCGCACTGCGGGCAACCCGTCGGACGGTCGCAAGGACGGCTTCGACTTCAGCCATGGACCGTGGCAAATGCGGGGAGAGGGCTCACGGCATGCAGCGAAGATGGCTGGCAAAGGCTTTGCGCTCGATCTGCAGATAACCGACACGCTGCCGCCAGTGCTGCACCAAGCTCCCGGGACGCCGCTGGCGGGCCTGCTCGACTTCGGTGCCGCCGGCCTGAGCTACTACACCTCGCGTCCACGCATGGCCGCCGAGGGCAGTTTGACGATCGACGGCAAGTCCGTGCAGGTCACCGGCGACGTATGGTTCGATCACCAGTGGGGTGATTTCGAGGCGGCACAGTTGCGCTGGAACTGGTTCGCCCTGCAACTGACCGACGGCGCCGACATCATGCTTTTCGAGCTTTTCGACCGCCAGGGGGCACCGGTGCTGCGAATGGGGACGCATGCCAAAGCCGGGGTCGTGACGGCGCTCGGAGCACAGGATTTTACGACGAGTTCTCACGGTACCTGGAAGAGTGCCGCTTCCGGTGTCGTCTATCCGGTAGACTGGACGATCTCGCTGCCGGCCCGGGGCGTGCGGCTGAAGATCGAGCCAGTCCTGCGTGCCAGCGAGATGGATGCGCGAACGACGACGCTCAACGTTTACTGGGAAGGCGCGGTAAAGGCGAGTGGCTCGCACACCGGCCTCGGTTTCATGGAACTCAGCGGCTACAGCCCCCCGGCGGAGCAGACCAGGAATCGCAACAGGCCCTGATGGGGTCGGCCTGGTTTCACATCGCGTAGGCGAAGATCGCGGGGCGGTCGACCGGCGGAGCAGTGAAGGCGAACGGGAGGCGAACGGGAGGCGAACAGGCGAACAGGCGAACAGGGGAAC
>DDUX01000154.1:178113-194905 GCA_002345025.1 Candidatus Accumulibacter iunctus
ACAGGCGAACAGGCGAACAGGCGAACCCTTCGATTTGACCGGAGGGGAGCAAACTGGCTATACTCCTGCGGTTTCTTCAGCGTTACCGAGCCTGCAGGCAGCCCGCTGCGAGCTCGAATCCGAGGCGATATGGACTATCTTTTCTTTCTGGTTCTCATGCTGCACATCGTGGCCGCGATTGGCGTGATCGGCCTTGTGCTGGTACAGCACGGCAAGGGAGCCGACATGGGAGCCGCGTTCGGCAGTGGTGCGTCAGGCAGCCTTTTCGGCGCGACTGGCTCGGCCAACTTCCTCAGCCGCTCGACTGCGATACTGGCAACGGTGTTCTTCGCCACCAGCCTTTCACTGGCCTTCCTGGCTTCCAGCAAGCCAAAAACGACTGGCAGTGTCATGCAGGATGCGGTAAACTCCTCGCCTGTTCAGGTGCCGCCGGCAGGCGGTGTTGACAAGGGAGCTGGTCCATCGGATCCCGATTCGAAGGCGAAAGATATCCCCAAGTGACCTGGTTCAAAGGCAGCAGCGAGATGCAGCAGCCCTCGTGAGGCTCGCGCTGTCGAAGGTAGTGCCGACGTGGTGAAATTGGTATACACGCTATCTTGAGGGGGTAGTGACTTCGGTCGTATGAGTTCGACTCTCATCGTCGGCACCATGAGGAGCCGCCCGGGGCGGGTGGCTGCAGTCTGAAATGAAGCGCTTGTGGGGCGGATCATGCTGGAAAGCTATTTCCCGGTACTAGTCTTCATACTGATTGGCGTTGCTTTCGGCATTGCGCCCGTCATCACCGGTCTCGTGGTGGGGCCGCATCGCCCGGACAGCGAGAAGCTGTCGCCCTACGAGTGTGGCTTCGAGGCCTTCGAGGATGCGCGCATGAAGTTCGATGTGCGCTACTACCTGATCGCCATACTCTTCATCCTGTTCGACCTTGAAGTGGCCTTTCTCCTGCCCTGGGCGACGATCTTCCGCGAGATCGTCGCGACCGAATCGGTGAAGTGGTTTGGCTTCATCGAGATGCTCGTCTTCATCGCCATACTGGTCGTCGGTTTCGTCTATGCGTGGGCCAAGGGCGCACTGGATTGGGAGTGAGTGATGGGCATTGAGGGCATCCTTCAGGAAGGCTTCGTCACCACCACGGCCGACAAGCTGATCAATTATGCCCGTACGGGCTCCCTCTGGCCGATGACCTTCGGTCTTGCCTGCTGCGCGATCGAGATGATCCACGCCGGTTGCTCACGCTATGACCTTGACCGTTTCGGGATCGTTTTCCGCCCGAGTCCGCGGCAATCCGATGTGATGGTGGTCGCCGGGACGCTGACCAACAAGATGGCGCCGGCGATGCGCAAGGTTTACGACCAGATGGCCGAACCGCGCTGGGTGGTGTCGATGGGCTCTTGCGCCAATGGTGGTGGCTATTACCACTACTCGTACTCGGTGGTCCGTGGCTGTGACCGCATCGTTCCCGTAGACATATATGTTCCGGGCTGTCCGCCAACTGCCGAGGCGTTGATCTACGGCCTGATTCAGCTGCAGAACAAGATTCGCCGAACCAACACCATCGCCCGCTGAACAATCCACAACCGAGAGTTGACCATGTCTGCCACGCTGGAAGCGCTTAGCCAGAACTTGCAGGAGCATCTCGGTGATCGCCTGAAGTCCATCAAGGTGGCGCTCGGTGAAGTGACCATCGAGGTGGATGTCGCCGATTACCTTTCCGTCATGCAGACGCTGCGTGACAAGCCGCAGTTTGCCTTCGAAGAACTGATCGACCTCTGCGGCGTCGACTATTCGACCTATGGCCACGTTACGCGGGAAGGGCAGCGCTTTGCTGCCGTGACGCACCTGCTGTCGATTGCCTGCAACCGGCGCTTGCGCGTTCGCTGCTTTGCCGCCGACGACAGTTTTCCTTCGGTGCCCTCGGTGACTTGGATCTGGAATTCCGCCGACTGGTTCGAGCGCGAGGCTTTCGATCTTTACGGCATCGTCTTCCCCGGGCACGAAGACCTGCGCCGGATTCTTACGGATTACGGGTTCATTGGACATCCTTTCCGCAAGGACTTCCCGATATCGGGCCATGTCGAGATGCGCTATGACCCCGAGCAGCAGCGGGTGATCTATCAACCGGTGACCATCGAGCCGCGCGAGGTGACACCGCGGATCGTTCGCGAAGCGACCTACGGGGATGTAGACAATGCCTGAACTGCGCAACTTCACGCTTAATTTCGGGCCGCAGCACCCGGCCGCGCACGGTGTCCTGCGGATGGTCCTCGAACTGGACGGCGAAGTGGTCCAGCGTGCCGACCCACACATCGGGCTGCTGCACCGGGCGACGGAGAAGCTTGCGGAAACCAGGACCTGGATCCAGTCGGTGCCGTACATGGACCGTCTCGATTACATGTCGATGATGTGCAATGAGCACGCGTACTGCATGGCGATCGAGAGGTTGCTGCAGATCGACGTGCCGATACGCGCGCAGTACATCCGCGTCATGTTCGACGAGATCACCCGCATCCTCAATCACCTCCTGTGGGTTGGCTGTCATGGCCTCGACGTCGGTGCCATGACCATGGTTCTGTACGCGTTCCGGGAACGCGAGGATCTGGTCGACGCCTATGAGGCGGTATCGGGTGCGCGGATGCATGCCGCCTATTACCGTCCGGGTGGCGTCTACCGCGACCTTCCCGACCGCATGGCGCAGTACCAGGAGTCGAAGTGGAAGAGTGCCGCCCAGATCCGGCCGTTCAACGAAGCGCGCAGCGGCTCTCTGCTCGATTTCCTGGACGATTTCGTCAGCCGCTTTCCGAAGTTGCTCGACGAGTACGAGACCTTGCTCACCGACAACCGCATCTGGAAGCAGCGTCTGGTCGACGTCGGTATCGTCACGCCGGAGCGGGCGCTGCAGCGCGGTTTCAGCGGTCCGATGCTGCGCGGTTCGGGCATTGCGTGGGATCTGCGCAAGAAGCAGCCCTACGAAGTCTATGACCGGCTGGATTTCGATATCCCGGTGGGTGTCACGGGGGACTCCTACGATCGCTACCTGGTTCGAATGGAGGAGATGCGTCAGTCCAACCGCATCGTCAAACAATGCATCGACTGGCTGCGGCAGAACCCAGGGCCGGTGATGTCCGACAACCACAAGGTTGCGCCGCCTGACCGCGAAGCGATGAAGTCGAACATGGAAGAACTGATCCATCACTTCAAGCTGTGTACCGAGGGGATTCACGTTCCTGAGGGCGAGGTGTATTCGGCGGTCGAGCACCCGAAGGGCGAATTTGGCGTCTACCTGGTCTCTGACGGAGCGAACAAGCCGTATCGTCTGAAGATACGTGCTCCGGGTTATGTGCACCTGTCGTCGATGAACGAGATGGCGTGTGGCCACATGCTGGCCGACGTGGTGACGATCATCGGATCCCAGGACATTGTTTTTGGCGAGATTGACCGCTGATGCTCACTTCAGAATCCCTCAAGCGAATCGATCGCGAGATTGCCAAGTACCCGGCCGACCAGAAGCAGTCGGCGGTAATGGCGGCGCTCGCGATAGCTCAGGAACAACAGGGCTGGTTGTCCAGCGAGGCCATCGAAGCCGTTGCCAATTACCTGGGCATGGCGCCCATCGCCGCCTACGAGGTCGCCAGCTTCTACAACATGTATGACCTCAAGCCGGTCGGCAAGTACAAGCTTTCGGTGTGTACCAACCTGCCGTGCATGCTGACCGGCGGAGTGGACGCTGGCGAATACCTGAAACGGAAGCTCGGAATAGGCTTCAACGAGACAACGCCAGATGGCCTGATCACGCTCAAGGAGAGCGAGTGCATGGGAGCCTGTGGTGATGCGCCGGTCATGATCGTCAACAATCGTCGAATGTGCAGCTGGATGAATCCGGAGCAAATCGACAAACTGCTGGCGGAGCTCAAGTAATGGCGATTCTCGGTGCGATCAATCCGATGCTGAGCGTCGGTCTTGACGGTGACAATGCCTGGCGACTGGCTGACTATGTCAAGCGTGACGGCTACTCTTCCCTGCGCCGCATCCTCGAGTCGGGCATCGGCCAGGGCGATGTGATCAACGAAGTCAAGAAGTCGGTCCTGCGGGGCCGCGGCGGTGCCGGCTTTCCGACCGGCCTCAAGTGGAGCTTCATGCCGCGCTCCTTCCCCGGCGACAAGTATGTCGTCTGCAATTCGGACGAGGGTGAGCCGGGTACCTTCAAGGACCGTGACATCCTGCGATACAACCCGCACGCGGTGATCGAGGGCATGGCCATCGCCGCCTTTGCGATGGGGGCGACGCGCGGCTACAACTACATCCACGGCGAAGTCTGGGAGATCTATCAGCGCTTCGAAGAGGCACTCGACGAAGCGCGGGCTGCCGGTTTCCTTGGCAGGAACATCCTCGGCTCGGGTTTCGACTTCGACCTTTTTGCGCATCACGGCTACGGGGCATATATCTGTGGCGAGGAAACCGCCTTGCTGGAGTCGATCGAGGGCAAGAAGGGGCAGCCACGCTTCAAGCCTCCCTTCCCGGCATCCTTTGGACTCTACGGCAAGCCGACGACGATCAACAACACCGAGACGTTTGCCTCGGTGCCCTACATCATCAACATGGGTGGCGAGAGCTACCTCGAGGCTGGCAAGCCGAACAACGGGGGCACCAAGCTGTTCTCGGTGTCAGGGCACGTGAATCGGCCGGGGAACTACGAGGTGCCGCTCGGCACCCCCTTCGCCGCCTTGCTCGAAATGGCAGGTGGCATGCGTGGTGGCCGCAAACTCAAGGGTTGCATCCCGGGCGGCTCGTCGGCACCGGTGGTCCCGGGGCCGACGATGATGGATTGCACCATGGATTACGACTCCATCAGCAAGGCCGGCTCAATGCTCGGTTCGGGTGCGGTCATCGTCATGGACGAGACGACCTGCATGGTCAGGGCGCTGGAGCGGCTCTCATATTTCTACTACGAAGAATCCTGCGGTCAGTGCACCCCCTGCCGTGAGGGTACCAGCTGGCTGTACAAGGTGGTGCATCGGATCGAGCACGGCAACGGCCGCGCCGACGACCTCGACCTGCTCGCCAGTGTCACCACCAATATCATGGGCCGCACCATCTGCGCGCTCGGCGACGCCGCCTCGATGCCCGTGCAGAGTTTCATCAAGCATTTTCGCGACGAGTTTGCTTACCACATCGAAAACAGGAAGTGCCTCGTGCCCGTTGATGTCCAGCGCGCTGGCAGTGGCTTCTTCACGGCAACGGCTTAGGGTACGAGACGATGGAAATCGAAATCGACGGCAAGGTCGCGCAGGTGCCTGATGGCAGCACGATCATGGATGCTGCACAGCAGGTGGGCGTTTACATCCCGCATTTCTGCTACCACAAGAAGCTCTCGATTGCCGCCAACTGCCGCATGTGCCTGGTGCAGGTGGAGAAGGCACCAAAGCCGCTGCCAGCCTGTGCCACGCCGGTGACCAACGGGATGAAGGTGTTCACCCATTCCGAGCTGGCGATCAAGGCCCAGAAGGGCGTCATGGAGTTCCTGCTGATCAACCACCCCCTGGATTGCCCGATCTGTGATCAGGGCGGGGAGTGCCAGCTGCAGGATCTGGCGGTTGGCTATGGTGGCGGCGCCTCACGTTTCCAGGAAGACAAGCGCGTCGTCTTCCACAAGGATGTCGGTCCGCTGATCTCGATGCAGGAAATGGCACGCTGTATCCACTGCACGCGCTGCGTCCGTTTCGGCCAGGAGATCGCCGGTGTCATGGAACTCGGCATGGCCAGTCGCAACATGCACTCGGAGATCACCACTTTCGTCGGTCGTTCGGTCGATTCGGAGCTCTCCGGCAACATGATCGACCTTTGCCCCGTCGGTGCACTGACGTCGCGCCCGTTCCGCTATTCGGCTCGCAGTTGGGAGCTGGCGCGGCGAAAGTCGATCAGCCCGCACGACAGTGTCGGCGCCAATCTGGCGCTGCAGATCAAGAACAACGTGGTCATGCGTGTTCTGCCGCGCGATAACGAGGAGGTCAACGAATGCTGGATCTCCGACAAGGAACGCTTCTCGTATGAGGCGCTGAATTCCCCGGCACGTCTGGCTAAACCGCGGGTGCGCGTCGATGGCGTGCTGCGCGAAGTCGCTTGGAACGTCGCGCTCGACTACGTCAGCCATGCGCTGCAGGATGTCGTAACCGGCAGCGGCGGTGAGTCGCTGGCGGCGCTGGCGTCGCCACAGGCAACCCTGGAAGAGCTTCACCTGCTGCAGAAGCTGATACGCGGTCTGGGTTCGGGAAGTCTCGATTTCCGTCCGCGGCGGCGTGATTTCTCGGCCGACGGCAAGCTTGCCGGCGTTCCGTGGCTGGGCCTCAGGCTCTCTGAAATCAAGGATCTCGACGCGGCGCTGGTGATCGGAAGTTTCCTCCGCAAGGATCACCCGTTGTTCGCGCAGCGGCTGCGTCAGCTGTCCAAGAAATGGGGCAAGGTGAGCCTGCTCTCGGTCAGTGGCGACGATCAGCTTCTTCGCCTGCATGCGCAGCTCACCGTCTCGCCGGCCGACTTGCCGCGGGCTCTGGCCGCCGTAGTGAAGGCGGCGGCCCTGCTCAAGGGTGCGGTCGTGCCTGCCGGTCTGGAGACCGTCGAGCCCTGTGCCGTCAGTCAGGCCATTGCCAGCAGCTTGGTTGCGGGAGACAAGCGCGCGATATTCCTCGGCAATGTCGCCGAGCAGAGTCCACAGGCTGCTCTGCTGCATGCGCTGGCGATCGAGCTGGCGCGTCTCACTGGGGCCAGTTGCGGCTTCATTGGTGACGGCGCCAACAGTGTCGGCGGTCACGTGGCGAAGGCCTTGCCGACGGCACTCAACGCCTATGAGATGTTCGCCCAGCCCCGCAAGGCCTACGTCCTGCTCGGGGTTGAGCCGGAGCTCGATTGCCACAATCCGCAGCAGGCGGTTGCCGCGCTCAAGGCGGCTGACCTGGTGGTCATGCTGACGCCTTTCGCCGATGGCTCGGCACCCGATTACGCCGATGTTCTGCTGCCGATTGCGCCCTTCAGCGAGACCTCGGGTTCCTTCGTCAACTGCGAGGGCCGCGTTCAGAGTTTCGGCGGCGTCGTACGCCCCTTTGGCGATTCACGCCCCGCTTGGAAGGTGCTGCGGGTGCTGGGCAATCTGCTGGCTCTGGCGGGCTTCGACCAGGAATCGAGCGAGCAGGTTCGTGACGAGATCGTTCCGCCGGGAACGGAGTTCGTCAGCGGCCTCGACAACCGTCTGGCCGCGCTGCCCCTGGAACTTGCCGGCAGCAGCGGGGGGCTGCAGCGAGTGGCCGACGTGCCGATCCATTTCGCGGACCTTCTGGTCCGTCGCGCCCCGGCGCTGCAGCAGACGCGCGATGCCGCTGCGCCGACAGCGCGCATGAACGGGCAGACGCTGAGCGCGCTTGGTATCACCGACGGGGTTCTGGTGCGCGTCAGGCAGGGCGCTGGCGAGGCGCTTCTTGCTGCGAGGGTCGACGAGACGACGCCGCCGGCCTGTGTTCGGGTGGCCGCTGCCCATGGTTCGACGGCAGCTCTGGGCGACATGTTCGGTGCGATCAACGTGGAGCGTGCATGATGGTTGATGCGCTGCAAGGGTTTTTGCAGGGTCTTTTCGGGTCGGTGTTTCCGCTCGTATGGACGCTGCTCAAGATTGTTCTGATCATTGCGCCGCTGCTTCTCGCCGTTGCCTACCTGACCTTCTGGGAACGCAAGATTATCGGCTGGATGCAGGTTCGCATCGGCCCGAACCGCGTTGGCCCCTGGGGTCTGATCCAGCCGATCGCCGATGGTCTGAAGCTGTTGTTGAAGGAAGTGGTCATTCCGACCGGCTGCGACAAGTCCGTTTTCCTCATCGCGCCGATGTTCGCCTTTGCGCCAGCGCTGGCCGCTTGGGCGGTGATTCCGTTCAACGATACCCTGGTGCTGGCGAACGTCAACGCGAGTCTTCTTTACATCATGTCGATCACCTCGATCGGCGTCTATGGAATCATCCTTTCGGGCTGGGCCTCGAACTCGAAGTACGCCTTTCTCGGAGGCATGCGCTCGGCGGCGCAGATGATCTCCTACGAGGTGGCCATGGGCCTGGCACTGGTGGTGGTGCTGATGGTGTCGAACAGCCTCAACCTGGGCGACATCGTCCGCGGACAGGGGCAGGGATATTTCGCCGACAAGGGTCTTGGTTTCCTGTCGTGGAACTGGCTACCGCTCTTGCCGATGTTCGTCGTCTACCTGGTGTCGATCGTTGCCGAGACCAATCGCGCCCCGTTCGATCTGGCCGAGGGTGAATCGGAGATCGTCGGCTTCCACGTCGAGTATTCGGGGATGGCCTTTGCCGTCTTCTTCCTCGCCGAATACGCCAACATGATTCTCGTATCGACGCTGACCTCGATCCTCTTCCTGGGGGGCTGGTTGTCTCCGGTCGGTTTCCTGCCCGATGGCATTCTCTGGTTGTTGCTGAAGGTTTCCGCCGTCCTGTTCGTATTCCTCTGGGTTCGCGCCACCTTCCCCCGCTATCGCTACGACCAAGTCATGCGTCTCGGCTGGAAGGTCTTCATTCCGCTCTGCCTGATCTGGCTGGTCGTTGTCGGCTGCTGGATGATGTCGCCCCTGAATATCTGGAAGTGAGAGGCTTGCCATGGGTTCGATGAAGGACGTTTTCAACAGCCTCCTGCTCAAGGAACTGATCAAGGGGCTGTCGGTGACCGGCCGCTACATGTTCGCCCGCAAAATCACCGTTCAGTACCCGGAGGAAAAGACGCCGCAGAGTTTCCGCTTCCGTGGGCTGCACGCCCTGCGGCGTTATCCCAACGGTGAGGAGCGCTGCATCGCCTGCAAGCTGTGTGAAGCGGTCTGTCCAGCGCTGGCGATCACCATTGAGTCGGACCAGCGCGCCGACGGCTCACGTCGGACGACGCGCTACGACATTGATCTGACCAAGTGCATTTTCTGTGGCTTCTGTGAGGAGGCCTGTCCGGTCGATGCCATCGTCGAGACACGCATTTATGAGTATCACGGGGAAACACGAGGCGATCTTTACTACACGAAGCCGATGCTGCTGGCGAACGGTGACCGCTACGAAGCGCAGATCGCTGCCGACCGCGAACTCGACTCGAAATATCGTTGACGGGGCGACGCGATGGAATTCAAGACCTTCGTTTTCTACTTTCTTTCGGCGATTCTCGTTGTCGCCGGCCTGCGCGTCATCACCTCGCGCAATCCGGTGCATGCGGCGCTGTTTCTCGTACTCGCCTTCTTCACCGCGAGTGGTATCTGGATGCTTCTGCAGGCGGAGTTTCTTGCCATTGCGCTGGTGTTGATCTACGTCGGCGCGGTGATGGTCCTGTTCCTCTTCGTCGTGATGATGCTCGACATCAATCTCGACCGTCTGCGCGAGGGCTTCTGGAGCTACCTCCCGCTGGGCTCGATCATTGCCTTGCTGATGGTTGCCGAGATGGTACTGGTTCTCGGCGGGAATTATCACGGCCTTCTCGAGACCGATGTGCCGCAAACGGGGGCCGACCACAGTAATGTGCAGGCGGTGGGGCGTCTGCTTTTCACCCACTACGTCTACCCCTTCGAACTGGCGTCGGTCATCCTGCTCGTCGGCATCGTTGCAGCGGTCGCCCTTACCCAGCGTGAGCGGCGACAGAGCAAGGCAGTGAGTCCGTCACAACAGGTCTTCGTCAAGGCCAAAGACCGCTATCGGGTTCTGCAGATGCCCGCCGAGAAGAAGGATTGAGCCGACCAGTCGGACTACAGGCTTTATGTACCGCGTAGTGTACCGCGTAGAGAATAAGACCAGGTGGCGGCCAGCGACCCCACCTAATGCAGAAGGAATCAGGGAGGTACCTTGCTTACACTGTCCCACTTTTTGATCCTGGGCGCGATCCTGTTCGCGATCAGCGTCGTCGGCATCTTCCTCAACCGCAAGAATCTGATCATCATCATGATGTCGATCGAGCTGATGCTGTTGGCAGTGAACATGAATTTCATCGCCTTCTCCCACTACCTGCAGGATCTGGCCGGACAGGTCTTCGTCTTTTTCATTCTCACGGTTGCCGCTGCCGAGGCGGCGATCGGGCTGGCGATTCTCGTGGTGCTGTTCCGCAACCTGAAGACCATCCACGTGGATGATCTGGACAGCCTGAAGGGTTGAACATGGAAATGCAAAAGCTCTACCTGCTGGTTCCTCTCGCGCCGCTGGTCGGTGCGATCATCGCCGGTCTTTTCTGCCGCGTCATCCCTCGCTGGGTGGCGCATAGCGTGACGATTGCCGGCGTGGCGATCAGTTGCTTCGCTTCGTTTATCATTTTCCGCGACGTGATGGCCGGGAACACCTACAACGGGCCGGTGTACCAGTGGCTGACCTCTGGAAATTATCGCTTCGAGGTCGGTTTCCTGATCGACCAGTTGACCGTCACAATGATGCTGGTGGTCACTTTCGTTTCGCTGATGGTGCACATCTACACCATTGGCTACATGCAGGACGATCCTGGCTACAACCGTTTCTTCAGCTATATTTCGCTATTCACCTTCTCGATGTTGATGCTCGTGATGAGCAACAACTTCATGCAGCTCTTCTTCGGCTGGGAGGCGGTCGGGCTGGTTTCCTACCTGCTCATCGGCTTCTGGTATACGCGGCCGACGGCGATCTTTGCCAACCTCAAGGCCTTTCTGGTCAACCGCGTCGGTGACTTCGGTTTCATCCTTGGCATCGGTCTGGTGCTGGCTCATTTCGGCACCCTCGACTATGCGGCCGTTTTTGCCAAGGCACCGGAACTGGCCGGCACCACGCTCGACCTCTTCGGCAAGGGCGAAGGGGTCGCGCTGATGACGGCGACCTGCATCCTGCTCTTCATCGGCGCCATGGGGAAGTCTGCACAGGTTCCCTTGCACGTCTGGCTGCCCGATTCAATGGAAGGTCCGACACCGATTTCGGCCCTGATTCACGCGGCGACGATGGTCACCGCCGGCATTTTCATGGTGGCACGGATGTCGCCGCTGTTCGAGTTGTCCGACACGGCGCTGTCCTTCGTCATCGTCATCGGCGCGGTCACCGCGTTGTTCATGGGGTTCCTGGGGATAATCCAGAACGATATCAAGCGGGTTGTCGCCTATTCGACGCTGTCACAACTCGGCTACATGACCGTTGCCCTCGGTGCATCAGCCTATTCGGTCGCCATCTTCCATTTGATGACGCATGCCTTTTTCAAGGCACTGCTCTTCCTGGCCGCCGGTTCGGTGATCATCGGCATGCACCACGATCAGGACATTCGCAACATGGGCGGACTGCGCAAGTACATGCCGATCACCTGGATGACCTCCTTGATCGGTTCGCTGGCGCTGATCGGCACGCCTTTCTTCGCCGGCTTCTATTCGAAGGACTCGATCATCATGGCGGTGGCCGAGTCGAAGATCCCTGGCGCCGGCTTTGCCTACTTCGCGGTGATGGCTGGGGTCTTCGTTACGGCCTTCTATTCTTTCCGGATGTACTTCCTCGTCTTTCACGGTGAGGAGCGTTTCGGCAAAGTGGCGCCTGCTTCACACCACGTCGCGCATCCAGCGCCTGCGCCGCATGGCGTGGATGCAGGCGGCCATGGCGGCCGCGACGACGACCACGGCCATCACGGCGACGACTCACACGCTGATGATGCGCACCACCATGGCCTTGCCCCGGGCGAGAAGCCGCACGAGACGCCTTGGGTGGTCACCCTGCCGCTGGTCCTGCTGGCGATCCCGTCCGTGATCATCGGCTATATGGCGATCGGGCCGATGCTCTTCGGCGACTTCTTCAAAGATTCGATCTTCGTCGATGCGGCTGCTCATCCGGTTATGGACGGACTTGCCCGCCATTTCCACGGCGCCTTCGCGATGGCCACCCATGCCTTCGGCACGGCGGTCTTCTGGCTGGCATTCCTCGGCGTGGCGCTGTCCTGGTTCCTGTACATGAAGCGCCCGGATATCCCGGCCGCGATCAAGGCCCGGTCCGGATGGCTTTATACGCTGCTCGAAAACAAGTACTACTTCGACAAGTTCAACGAGGCTTTCTTTGCCGGTGGTGCGCGTCTCCTTGGCCGCGGCTTGTGGAAGGGCGGTGACGCGGGGCTGATCGACGGCATCATCGTCAACGGGTCTGCACACTTCGTCGGCTGGTTTGCATCGATGGTCCGTCTGTTCCAGACCGGTCACATTTACCACTACGCTTTTACGATGATTATCGGCGTGTTCGTCTTGATGACCCTGTGGGTCACGCGCGCCTGAGCTAGAGAAAGACTGGGAACGATATGTCAGGCACGCCGCTTCTCTCTCTTGCCATCTGGGTCCCGATCGTCGCCGGTCTGGCTGTTCTGGCGACGGGATCCGATCGCAACGCACCTCTGGCACGAGCGCTTTCGCTCATCGGTGCCGTTGTCGGCCTGCTGGTCACGATCCCGCTGTACACCGACTTTGATCTGCAGACGCCGGCGATGCAGTTCGTCGAACTGAGGCCGTGGATTCCGCGCTTCAACGTCAACTACCATCTCGGTGTCGATGGTATCTCGATGCTTTTCGTGATTCTCAACAGCTTCATCACCGTGACGGTGGTGCTTGCCGGCTGGCAGGTGATCGACAGCAAGGTAGCGCAGTACAACGCTGGCTTCCTGATCATGTCGGGGTTGTTGAACGGCATTTTCTCGGCTCTCGACGGCGTTCTCTTCTACGTCTTCTTTGAGGCCTCGCTGATTCCCCTGTACCTGATCATTGGTATCTGGGGCGGCCCGAACCGCGTCTACGCGGCCTTCAAGTTCTTTCTTTTCACGCTGTTCGGATCGCTGCTTTTCCTGATTGCTCTCCTGTACCTGTTCATCTCCTCGGGCGGCAGCTTTTCAATCCTCGACTGGCACCGCATGCCGATCGGCATGACCGCTCAGACTTGGCTGTTCCTCGCGTTTCTCGTCGCCTTTGCCGTCAAGGTCCCGATGTGGCCGGTCCATACGTGGTTGCCGGACGCGCACGTCGAGGCGCCGACCGGCGGCTCGATCGTCCTGGCGGCGATCGCGCTGAAGCTTGGTGCCTACGGATTCCTGCGGTTTTCGCTGCCGATCGCTCCCGATGCCTCGCATCAGCTCGCTGGCCTGGTCGTTGCGCTGTCGCTGATCGCGATCATCTACATCGGTTTCGTCGCTCTTGTGCAGGAGGACATGAAGAAACTGGTGGCCTACTCGTCGATCGCCCACATGGGCTTCGTAACCCTCGGTTTCTTCCTGTTCAGTCCGATGGGAGTCGAGGGAGCGCTGGTGCAGATGATCTCGCACGGCTTCGTCTCCGGGGCGATGTTTTTCTCGATCGGTGTCATGTACGACCGCGCACACTCGCGGATGATCGCGGACTACGGTGGTGTGGTCAATACGATGCCGAAATTTGCTGCCTTCTTCATGCTCTTTGCCATGGCCAACGCCGGCTTGCCGGCGACCTCCGGTTTCGTCGGCGAATTCATGGTCATCCTGGCAGCGGTCGAGCACAACTTCTGGGTGGCTTTCGCCGCTGCCTCGACGATGATCGTCGGCGCCGCGTACACGCTGTGGATGTACAAGCGGGTGGTTTTTGGCAGCGTCGCGAACCATCATGTTGCCGAGCTGAAAGACATCAATGGCCGCGAGTTCCTCATTTTTGTCCTGTTCGCCATCGGTGCGCTGGGCATGGGTCTCTATCCGCAGCCTTTTACCGAAGTCATGCACAGCTCGGTGGATGAGCTGTTGCGTCATGTCGCCCTCAGCAAGATCCAATAATTGGTAGCCGCTATGACTCTTGCCGAAATGCAGTTCCAGATTCCGGACCTCCGCCTTGCGAGCGCGGAGATCTTCATCTTGCTGATGGCCTGCCTGATTCTGGTCGGTGACCTGTTGGTCAGGGACCGGAAACGGACCTTGACCTTCGTCGCCACCCAACTGACTCTGGTCGGGGCGGCAATGATCACCTTTGCCAGCAGTACCGGGGAAACTGTCTACACCTTCAGCAACATGTATGTCGGCGATCTGATGGCGGACCTGCTGAAGTTGCTTCTTTATCTGACGGTGATCGTCGTCCTGTTCTACTCGCGTGGCTACATTCTCGAGCGGCCACAGATGGCCCGCGGCGAGTACTATTCGCTGGCGCTGTTCGCCACTCTCGGCATGATGGTGATGATCTCGGCCAGTCATCTGGTCACGGTCTATATCGGTCTGGAACTGCTCTCGCTCTCGCTCTACGCGATGGTGGCGATGAACCGTGACTCGGTTCCGGCGACCGAGGCAGCGATGAAGTTCTTCGTCCTCGGGGCGCTTGCTTCCGGTCTGCTGCTTTACGGCATGTCAATGATCTACGGCGCGACCGGTACACTCGAAATCCCGGCAATCGCCGAGCGTCTTTACATGGGGCAGTTCGACAAGGGGATTCTCGTTTTCGGCCTCGTTTTTCTCGTCGCCGGTCTCGCGTTCAAGCTTGGCGTCGTTCCCTTCCACATGTGGATACCCGACGTCTATCATGGCGCGCCGACGGCGGTCACGCTGTTCATCGCGACGGCACCGAAGCTTGCTGCTTTCGCCATGGTCATGCGCCTGCTGGTCAATGGCCTGATCGTCGTTTCGCAGGATTGGCAGGCGATGCTGATCATCCTCTCGGTGCTGTCGATGGCCATCGGCAACATTGCCGCGATCGCACAGACGAACCTCAAACGGATGCTCGCCTATTCGGCCATCTCGCACATGGGCTTCATGCTGCTCGGCATCGTCACCGGGGTCGTCGGCGGCGATGCACGTTTCGCGCTCAATGCCTACAGTTCGGCGATGTTCTACGTCATCACCTACGTTCTGACCAGCGCCGGCACCTTTGGCATGATCCTTCTGCTTGCCCGCGGCGGCCTCGAGTCGGACGAACTCGACGACTTCAAGGGTCTCAACAAGCGCAGCCCGTGGTTCGCGGGCGTCATGATGATGATGATGTTTTCGATGGCCGGCATCCCCTTCTTCGTCGGCTTCTTTGCCAAGTTCTCGGTCCTGCAGGCGGTCGTTGCCGCCGGGTATCTCTGGCTGGCGATTGTCGCGGTCGCCTTCTCGCTGATCGGCTGCTTCTATTACCTGCGTGTGGTCAAGATCATGTATTTTGACCCGCCGGCGAACATGAGCCCGATCGAGGCGCCGCTGGACATGAAGATCCTGATGTCGGCGAACGGGCTGGCGGTCGCCTTGCTGGGAATCTTCCCGCAGGTGTTGATGTCTCTCTGCGCATTCTCGCTGCTGCGGTCGCTCTGATGCGATAGCCACCCACAGGAAGCCCCGCTTCGTCGGGGCGTTCCTGTCGGGAGTCTGCAGATATGGAAGAGGAGTACCCTCATCTCGCCGAGCAGCAGCTCGACAGCACCCAGGTCTTCAATGGCCGGCTGCTGGACGTGCGTCGTGACCGGGTCCGGCTGCCGGACGGTAGCGAGTGCCTGCGCGAATACGTCCGCCACCAGGGGGCTGTGGTGGTGATCGCCGAACTCGACGACGATCGGCTGCTTTTCGTTCGGCAGTATCGCTATCCGCTGCGTCGCCCGTTTCTCGAGCTGCCGGCGGGAAAAATCGATCCCGGTGAGGAGCTTCTCACCACGGGTCGACGGGAATTGCTCGAGGAAACCGGATACCGGGCAAGCTCCTGGCGTCATCTTGGGGTCATGCACCCCTGCGTCGGCTACTCGGATGAGCGAATCGAGATCTATCTGGCACGCGGTCTGACGCGTGAAGCCGATCCGACACCGGACAGCAACGAGTTTCTGGATGTCCTCAGCCTGCGCCTGGGAGACGCGCTGGCGTCGGTGCAGAGCGGAGCGATCACCGATGCCAAGACGATCACAGCCCTCTTCTGGGCGGAAAAGGTGATGCGGGCCGCCTGGTAGCCGCGAACGCCCTGTGCTCTGTACGGTCGGCCAACCGGCAACCAACCGTGATTGGGCTTCTTCGCCTGGGCGGCGTTTTTCGCGACTGCGGCGCGCGGGGATTCTCTGCTGTGGTGTCCGGCCGGGTGGCTGGCGTGCCCGCGCAGGTGGCTGAGGGCCAGTGCCCAAGCCGAGGACTTGATGGCACGAGGGGAACAACTGGAATCCGCACGCTGAGAGTTTCTGGTGTCGGTGCGGTCCGACCGTGTCCTTTCGGCAACCCTGCGTGAAATCCTTGGCGGCGTCTGGTAGCGTGGGGGGCTTGTTCATTCCGATCTGGAGCCCTGCCGATGCCCTCATCCCTTCCCCTTGCTGACCCGCAGCTGGCCGACACCGCGGCCGCCCTCGCTGCGTGGCGGAGCATCCGCGCGCCTGGCGCCCGCATTCCGGGCGACCTGTGGTTGCGAGCCACCGAGCTTGCCGGTCGGTACGGCGTTGCCAAGGTGGCGGTCGCGCTGAAGCTCGATTACACCAGCCTGAAGCGCCGTCTGGCCGCCACCGCCAGCAGCCGGGCCGAGCGCGCACGGAGTACGCCGCAGCCCGCGGACTTCGTCGAACTCAACTTCGGCCTGCCGCTCGCCCCACCGGCTTGCGTCGTGATTCTCTCGGGCCGACACGGGCACGCACTGCGCATCGAGTTGGCGCAAGCGGCAAGCAGTGACATCGCCGGGATCGCCCGCAGTCTCTGGCAGACGCGGCCGTGATCGCGCTGAGCGCGCGCCTGCGCGTCTGGGTGGCCAGCGAACCGGCCGACTTTCGTTGCGGCATCGACGGCCTCGCCCGACGCGTGCGGCAGACGCTCGCCGAAGACCCGTTCAGCGGCGCCCTGTTCGTTTTCCGCAACCGCCGGCGTACCGC
>DDUX01000029.1 GCA_002345025.1 Candidatus Accumulibacter iunctus
GCAGCGCGCGCTCGCCGGCGACGTGCTCGCGCGGCTCAGCGATCCGCGCCGCCAACTGCTCGAGGTCGACGCGATGCGCTTCGCGCATGTTCCCGCTGGCGCCTTCTGGATGGGGGACCAGGATAGTGACGATGCGCCACTGCACCGCAATGAGACGCTCGACTGTGACTACTGGATCGCCGAGGCGCCGGTCAGCGTTGCGCAGTTCGCCGAGTTCGTCACCGCCAGCGGTGCTACCGGGCATGACGCGGATGCGCTGCGCGCGCTGGCGAACCGGCCGGTCGTGAACGTCAGTTGGCACGATGCGCGCGCCTTCTGTGCCTGGCTGAACGAGCACTGGCGCCAGCGACTGCCGGCCGGCTGGATCGTCTCGCTGCCGTCGGAACCAGAATGGAAAAAGGCGGCTCGCGGCGGACTGCAGATCCCGCGTGCGATCCGGCTGGAGAGCATCGCCCAGGGATTCGCCGCCAGCGACGCGCCGCTGCAGGACAACCCGCTGCCAAAGCGCAGCTACCCCTGGGGCGACGACCAGGAGGAAGAGAGGGCCAATGTGGAGATGAGCATCGGCGACACGAGCACCCCGGGCATCTTCTCCGGCGGTCAGAGTCCCTACGGCTGCGAGGACCTCGCCGGCAACGTCTGGGAGTGGACGCGCAGCCTCTGGGGTACCGATTGGCAGAAGCCCGACTTCGGCTACCCGTATGACGCCCACGATCGGCGACGCGAGGACCCGGACGCACCGGACGAGGTGTGGCGGGTCGTGCGCGGCGGCTCGTGGCTCGATCCCCGGGGCGATGCACGCTGTGGCGTCCGCCGCTGGTATCGCCCGGACGGCCGCGATGGCAGCCTCGGTTTTCGCGTGGTGTTGCGTTCTTCCCCTGTTCTTCCGCTCTGATCTCTGCTCCCTCTGCACTCTGTCACTCCGGGATCTCCGACTCTGGAGGGGGTGCGGGGGAGACTTCCCCCGCCGCGCGCAGCGCGGCGCTTTTTTACCAGCTCGCGCAGCCGGCAGCCGCAGCGACCCAGAGGCGCGCCCTGCCCGGCCGACGGCGAAGATCTGAACGAGAAACCGGGGAAGCGGAACCGGGCACAAAGCTCGGCTTTCTTGCCCGAAACGCAAATCATGAGGCGCAAAATCCCTCTTGAAACCTCGGTTATCAGTGAGACGATCACTCCATATGCTCCGTCAACTCGCCCATTTGCCGCATGCCCTCGCCGCGGTCTTCCTGCTCTTGCCAACGGCCGGCCATTCAGGCGAGCCGCTCCCCGAGCCAGTGCGAGCTGCAGTTCTGCAACATTTCCCCGATGCGATCGCCGTTGAATGGATAAGTGGATTTCTCAACGCAGACGAAGAAAGCGATGTCGTAGCCATTGTCAGCACCAATGAGGCATCAACCGACGGCCTGCGCGCCGAAGTCCTGGTAGTCTTGTACGGCAGCCCCAGTGGCACTTTCAGTCTGGTGGCCAGATCCCTCCCATGGATTCCGCATGAAAGGAATCAGAAGGACTTGCGCATTGGCAAGAGATCGACGTTTCTCAGGTATGGCTGCAATGCTCTCTGTGGAAAATCCATAACGGAGGGGTATTTCCAGTTCAAGGATGTGAACGGTACTTTTTCCCTGATCTCAGAGAGGAGAAGAACGTACACGAATCCCACGGTCAATGACGATGGCTACGGGGAAAGCGTGAATTACCTGGGCCAACGCGCCATTCTCTGGAGAGTTTCCGGCAAGGAGCGCAGAGAGGTCCGGATCGATCTCAAGAAGTCAAGGCTTCTTTCGTTGGAGGCATTCGACCCATCGAATGATGACCATCGGCCAAGAGAGATTCGACGCCATCTCGATGAGAGATTCAAGCATGTCCGGCCTTGAGCGGCAACGCGGTGGAGATCTGAATGGCGGTCGATCCAGCACGCAGGTGTTCATGTCGAGCGCGTCCGCGCAAGCGGCTGCGCCTCCCCCGAGAGAGACAGGGCGGCTACCGGGGGCGTCATCGCGGCCGTTGGAGAGCAGAGGGCTGCAGGTTGAAGACACATTCACCTCAGCCACCGGCAACGAGTCGAGCATGGAGAGGATGGTGAATCGTCATGCGGATTGAACTGCGGCAGGCGGCTGCGGCCGATTTCCAGGCGATCGCGGACCTCGCGCTGGCCGCGTTCGGCGCTGCGGAAGGTCCGCAGATCGTTCGTTTGATTGGCGACCTGTCGGCAGACCCGACGGCCCGGCCCGTGCTGTCGCTGGTTGCCGCCGCCAGTGGAAGGATCGTCGGCCACGTGCTGTTCAGCAAGGTCGGGATCGGTCCACCTGGCCCGGACGTTGCGGCGGCAATCCTTGCTCCTCTTGCCGTCCATCCAGACTTCCAGTCGCGGGAAATCGGCGGCCGACTTGTCGCAGCGGGGCTGCGGCAGCTTGCCGACGCCGGGATTGCCCTTGTCTTCGTTCTCGGTCATCCGTCCTATTACCCGCGCGCCGGATTTTCAGCGGCCGGGCGCAAGGGTTTCCAGGCACCCTACCCGATCCCGCCCGGGAACGCCGACGCCTGGATGGTCAAGGAACTGCGTCCCGGGACGATCGGCAACACGCGTGGCCAGGTCATCTGCGCCGATGCGCTCGCTGATCCGGGATACTGGCGCGAATGACTCTCGACCACCAGCCGGCGCTGCGCACGAGCGCCGCCGGCAACAAGGTCCGCTCGCTGCCGGCGCGACGGCGATGACGGCCCGCGGCCAGGGCTCACACTCCGGAATCTCCGACTCTGGCGGGGGTATGGGGGAGAATCCTCCCGCCGCGCGCAGCGCGGCTCGGCTCTTCTTGCCAGCTCGTGCTGCCGGCAGCCGCAGCGGACCATAGCCGCGCCCTGCCCGGGCGACGACAAAGGCCTGAAGGGCCCGGCACACCGAACCGTCACCATCCCGTCACCGCCGCCGGTGCGCGCCAACCACCCGCCCCCGATCGCCAGCAACCGGCGCCAGCAACCGGCACCGTGCGCGAACGCGGGGCATGTGAAACAATGCCGCCGTATGCCCACCACGACACCCGCGATGGCCACCAGCAACCGCAGCCCCGGCACGCCACTCGACAGACGCCCCGAGGCGCGCACCTTCAGCGTCCAGGATCTGCTCGAGGCGGTGGTACGCGGGCGGATTCGCGTTCCCCGTTTCCCGCGCGGCCTGAAGTGGGACCGCGCGGATGCCACGCTTCTGCTCGAAAGCCTCGATCGGGGTTACCCGGTCGGCACGCTGCTGCTCTGGGAAAGCGCAGCGCCAGCGGACGAAGGCCGCATCGGATCGCTCACCCTGCCGGCACCACCGATGGAGAACGCCCTGTGGGTCGTCGATGGCCAGCAACGGATCGTCTCGCTCGCCCGAGTGCTGCTCGCCGCCGAGCCGGACCAGGACGCGTTCGCCCTCTACTTCGATCTCGACCGCAGCGACTTCGTCATTCCTCCCGCCGCCGGCAGGCGCCGTGCCGACCCTTCGCGCTGGCTGCCGCTGACCGTCGTGCTCGATTCGGAAAGGCTGATGCACTGGCTGCTCGAGCACGCCGCTGGCGCCGACAGTCGACCACGGCGCGACACGGCAATCCAGTTGGGACGGCGCCTGCGCGAGTACGAGATTCCCGCCTACGTCGTCCGCAGCGACGACGAAAGCATCCTGCGCGACATCTTCAAGCGGATCAATTCGGCGGGCAGGTCGCTCGACGATGCAGACGTCTTCGACGCCCTCAATGGCTCGCGTTCCCGCAGCCGTCCATCGACGGTCGCCGAGATCTCGTCCGAGCTGGAAGAGCTGGGCTTCGGGCACATCGAAGAGCGGATTCTGCACCGGCTACTGCGCGTCCTGATCGGCCTGCCGGTCGTCGAGGGTGCACGCGACGAGCCGCCTCGCCTGGCTGACGCAGAGGCCGCGGCGGCGTACCGGCTCACCGCGGCCACCGCCAGCCGGATCATCCTCTTCCTCAGGAATGATGCCGGTGTCGCGCACTACGAACTGCTGCCCTACAAGCAGGCCTTCGTGACCCTGGGCCGATTCTTCCACCTCCATCCGCAGCCGTCGCGTCGCTCGTGCCAGCGGCTGGCGCGCTGGATCTGGCGCGGCGCGCTCAGCGGTGCGCACCAGGGAGACACGGTCTCGACGCGCAAGGTCTTGGCGCGCATCCTCCGGGACAGCGAGGATCGATCGGTCGATGGCATGCTGGAGATGATCGGCCCACCGCCGTCGCTGCTTCCCGACGTCAGCGACCGCTTCAACTTCCGCTTCGCCACCGGCAAGCTGCTGACGCTGGCGCTGCTCAGCCTCGAACCACGCGATCTGACGACGGGAGAACGGCTGACTGCCGGACAACTCCTGCGCCGCGGGCAGGCGGCGCACGATCCGTCGGCGCTGTTGCAGATCCTGCCGCCGCGTCCCGGCGGCAACGACGAAGCGCTGCAGTCGGCGGCGAACCGGCTCCTCCATCCGCCGGCTCCGGGCGGAGTGCGCCGCTTGCTGGCCGGCACCACCGATGCCGCCCTGCTGGCCTCGCATGGCATCAGCGAAGCGGCGCGCGAGCGCCTCGTCGACGGCGATGGCGCGGCTTTCCTGAAACTGCGCGCAGAATGGCTGCGACCGCGGGTACAGGGCTTCTTCGATCGCCGCGCCGGCTGGGGCGAGCCAGACCGGCCGAGCATTGCGTCGCTGATCATCGACGACGAGGAGGCCTGAATGACGCAGCATCTCGCCGTCTGGCTGAACGATTCCCCCGTCGGCCAACTGCTGCTGACGCGCAACGATGGTTGCGAGTTCAGGCTGCTCGAGTCATACCGGAGCGCGTATCCGCGGCCCGTCCTCGGCCAGCAGTTCGTCGACGATCCGGAGCTGGTGCATTCCTCGCGACAGCGAACGCCCGCGTGGTTTTCCAACCTGCTGCCGGAAGGCCCGCTGCGCGAGTTGATCGCCCGGCAGGCCGGCGTCCCGGTCCATCGCGAGTTCTTCCTGCTGCAGCACCTCGGTGAGGATTTACCCGGCGCCGTGCGCATCGTCGCCGACGATCCGCTCGCGCAAGGCGAAGAAGCCGCCGCACCGGAGGCTGCCGCCAGCCCGCGCCAGGACGACTGGCATTTCTCGCTGGCGGGCGTGCAACTCAAGTTCTCCGCGCTGCATGCGGGACGCGGACTGACCATCCCGGTCGGTGGTACCGGTGGCGACTGGATCGTCAAGCTGCCCGATGCGCGTTTTCCGGGTGTACCGGAGAACGAACACGCGACGATGCGCTGGGCACAGGCCAGCGGCATCGCGATCCCGGACATCCACCTGGTTCCGGTGGCGGAGATTTCCGGCCTGCCAGCGGCAGCCGCTGCCTTTGCCGGACAGGCGGCTCTGGCTGTCCGCCGCTTCGACCGCCCCGCGACCGGCAAGCGTGTGCACATCGAGGACTTCGCGCAGGTTCTTGGTCTGTACCCCGAGCAGAAGTACGCCCAGTTCAACTACGAAACGCTGGCCAACCTGGTCTACCGGCTCGCCGGAGAGGCCGACCTCGACGAATTCGTCCGGCGACTGGTTTTCGTCGTTGCCTCCGGCAACGGCGATGCGCACCTCAAGAACTGGAGCCTGATCTACCCCGACGGCATCAACGCCAGGCTTGCGCCCGCTTACGATCTGGTGTCGACCATCGCGTACAGGGCCGACGACCAACTGGCGCTCAACCTCGCACGTTCGAAACGCTGGCAGGACGTCAGGCGCGAATCCTTCCTGCGTCTCGCGCGCCGGATTGGCGACGACGAGACGCGGATGGCCGACCGTCTCGAGCGCGCGCGGGAGAGCATCCTGGCCGCATGGCACGGCGCCGGCGGCGAGTGGGGCTACACGCAGCAGGCGCGCGACCGGATTGCGTCGCAGCTTGCGCGCGTACCGCTGTTCGCCGGCGGCTGAAGCCGGCACACGCGCCGCAGACCTGCCGGGTTGCCTACGCAACGATCCGGAGCACGACTGGCGCGCCGGATCGCATTGCGGCAACGCTTGCCGATCACCTCCGCGCAGTGTAGGGTTTCGCCGACTTCACCCCGCCGGAGCCTGCCACATGCCGACCACCGGGACCACCATCCGGAAGATCTTCCTCGCCTCGTCGGCGGAACTCGCCGACCATCGCCGCGAGTTCGAGATCGCCATCAACCGCAAGAACAGGCTCTGGATCGCCGAGGGCATTTTCCTCGACCTCGCCATCTGGGAAGACTTCCTCGACGTGCTGTCGAAGACCCGGTTGCAGGACGAGTACAACCGCGAAATCCGCCAGTGCGACGTTTTCGTGATGCTCTACCGCAGCAAGGTCGGCCGCTACACCGAAGAGGAGTTCGCGACCGCCGTCGGGCAGTTCCAGGCGACCAGCAGGCCGTTCATCTATACCTACTTCTGCGATTCGCCCGACGACCGTGCCACCGCCAGCGCCGACGACCTGCAGAGCCCGCAGTCGTTCCAGGAGAAGCTGCGGGCGCTCGGCCACTTCCAGACCCGGTACACCACCACCGCCGAACTCTGCGCCCACTTCGTCGCGCAGCTCGACAAGCTCGCGGCGAACGGCTTCGTCGAGTTCGTTCGCGATGCCGAAACGACCGGCAGCGTCGTGGTCGGCGACAACAACCGCGGAGTGATCAACACCGGCACGCAGATCGACACCGGTGGCGGCGCAGCCGTCGCCGGCGCGGTCAACGCCGGCGGGCATTTCATCGGTCGCGACTTCGTCCAGGTCGTCAACCGGATCGTCCACCGCGGCGAAGACCCCGCCGACGCCAACGCGGTCATCGCGCATTATCTCGCCGCGCTCGCCGGCGAGCTTGCGGGCCTCAGGCTCGGCGAGATCGACCTCAGCGCCAGCGACGGCCGGCGCGAGCCGCTGCAGCTCGCCGACGTTTATGTGCCGCTGGCGACGCAACTGCACATCCCGCAGGAGATGACGCTGGCGCAGTGGCTGCAGCGCAGCCGCAGCACGGCGCGCGACGCGCGTGCGGAAATGGAGGAGAAACGTGCGACGCGCGCCGTGCCGGCGCTCGAAGCGCTGGCGGCGCACCGCGAGCTGACACTGCTGGGTGCTGCCGGCAGCGGCAAGAGCACCTTCGGTGCCAGCGTCCTGCTGGCGCTGGCGCAGGCCTGGCAGGGGCACGACGGCGTACTCGCCAGCCTCGGCGAGCAGTGG
>DDUX01000027.1:0-13034 GCA_002345025.1 Candidatus Accumulibacter iunctus
TGGGATGTTAAAGATGGGTTGGCACGCCCTCAGGCGGGCAAGGCCGGCGTGCGATGCGCGTCGATCAGCTGCAGCAACTGCGCGAAGACCTTCGGCGTGCCGGCGACGACATTGCCGGTCTGCAAGTAGGTCTCGTTGCCGACGAGGTCGCCGATCAGGCCACCGGCTTCGGTAATCAGCAGCGATCCGCCGGCGATGTCCCACGGCGACAGACCAAACTCCCAGAAACCGTCGAAGCGGCCGCAGGCAACGTACGCGAGATCGAGCGACGCCGCGCCCGGGCGCCGGATGCCCGCCGACCGGCGCGTCAGATCCTTGAAGATGGCCAGGTAGGCATCGATGTGCTCATAGACGCGATACGGAAACCCGGTGCCGATCAGTGCCTCTTCGAGGCGCAGACACTTGCTGACCCGGATGCGGCGGTCGTTGAGGAAGGCGCCGCCACCCTTGCTGGCAGTGAACATCTCGTCGTGCACCGTGTCGTATACCATTGCCTGGATGACCTGACCGCGGTGCGCCAGGGCTATCGAGATCGCGTACTGCGGCAGGCCGTGGATGAAGTTGGTCGTGCCGTCGAGCGGGTCGATGATCCATTGGTACTCGCTGCCGGCAGCGCTGCCGGCGGCCTGGCCGGACTCTTCTGCTAGAATGCCGTACTCGGGATAGGCCTCGCGCAGCACGTCGATGATCGCTGCCTCTGCCGCCCTGTCCACCTCGGTGACGAAATCGTTCTGGCGCTTGCTGGTCACCTGCAGGTGCTCGATGTCGAGCGAGGCGCGATTGATGATCTTGCTGGCGCGCCGTGCCGCCTTGATGATGATGTTGAGAGCTGGATGCATGTTTTCTGGAGAACCTGACGGGCGACTTCGGTCGCCCGATTGGTGTGGAGGAGCCCCGATTCTAATATGAACCGAGCTGCCGGGTCCGATCGTTCGCGTCTGCCGCTCGACCGAGTCCGCGTCGTTCTCTCGCACACCAGCCATCCGGGCAACATCGGTGCCGCCGCGCGGGCCATGAAGACGATGGGACTGTCGCAGTTGCTGCTGGTCAACCCGAAGCGCTTTCCCGACGATGAGGCGGTCGCCCGATCAGCTGGCGCCGATGACGTGCTCGCACGCGCCCGCATGTGCCGGACTCTCGACGAGGCGCTCGCCGACACGGTCTTCACCTGTGCCGTGACGGCGCGACAGCGCAACCTCGGCCCGCCCCCGCTGCCGGCACGAGCAGCGGCGACCGAGATCCTCGCCAGGGCCGGCGACGGCGAAGTCGCCCTGCTCTTTGGCAACGAGAGCGCCGGGCTGACGAATGCCGAGGTGCAGTGCTGCCAGCGCACGGCCTTCATCCCGGCGAACCCCGACTACGGCTCGCTCAACCTCGCGTCGGCGGTGCAGGTTCTGGCCTATGAGCTGCGGCTGGCAGCCTTCGACAGCCAGCCACCGCTGTGCAGCAGAACCGTCGCCTTCGCTTCGCCGCCGGCCCATCATCAGGACGTTGAGCGCTTCTACGAGCATCTCGAACGCGTCATGGTGAACAGCGGCTTCCTCGACCCGCAGCGGCCGCGCCGGCTGCTGCCCAAGCTGCGGCGCCTGTTCGGACGCGCCGAGCTGGAACGCGACGAGATCAACATCCTGCGCGGCCTGCTCGATGCGATCGAGCGGCCGAAGGCGGAACGCCCCGCCGACAGCCCGAGCGGATGAATAGTGGACTGAAACAGTCATCTATTGTAGAATTGCCGCGGATCTTCCAGCCTTCCCGCCCAAGGACTTTCACCTCATGTTCAGCCACCTGCGCGAAGACATACAGTCGGTATTCGACCGCGACCCCGCTGCCCGTACCTTCTGGGAGGTCCTGACCTGTTACCCGGGAGTGCATGCCATGGCCTCGCATCGCCTGGCACACTGGCTGTGGACGCATGGCCTGCGCTGGCTCGGCCGCTTGGTCTCGCATCTTGGGCGCTTCTTCACCGGCATCGAGATTCATCCCGGGGCGACGATCGGCCGGCGCCTCTTCATCGATCACGGAATGGGCGTTGTGATCGGCGAGACGGCGGTGATCGGCGACGATGTCACTCTCTATCACGGGGTGACTCTCGGCGGCACCTCGTGGAACAAGGGCAGGCGGCATCCGACGCTGGAAAGCGGCGTCGTCATCGGAGCCGGCGCCAAGGTGCTCGGACCGATCACCATCGGTGCCGCGGCGAAGGTCGGCTCGAATGCCGTCGTCGTCAAAAGTGTTCCTCCCGGAGCCACCGCGGTCGGCAATCCGGCGCGAATCATCGACCCGGCGCAGGCACAGAAGCGAGAGGAAATGGCAGGGCAACTCGGCTTTTCGGCGTACGCGCTGGCAGCCGACCAGGATGATCCGCTGGCGAAGGCGATTCACGGTCTGCTGGATCACGCCGTCGAGGTCGATCGGCGTTTCAGCCTGCTGCTGCAGAGAGTCGAGGCAGCCGGGGTCGAGGTTGATGGAGAACTGCTGCGCACTGACCCGTTCGACCCGCAATACTTGAGTAAAATAGTTGACTAATGGGCAAAGCAGCCCTATAGTTACGTTGTCCGATCAACCATCTATAAAGGAGGAGCCATGCGCCTGACAACCAAAGGACGTTTCGCGGTCACCGCGATGATTGACCTGGCGCTGCGCTGCAGCGAAGGTCCGGTTTCTCTGGCGGGAATCAGCGAACGCCAGAAGATTTCTCTTTCCTATCTCGAGCAGCTTTTTGGCAAACTGCGCCGCTACGGGCTCGTCGAGAGCGTGCGCGGACCCGGCGGTGGCTACTGCCTTGCCCGCCCGACCAGCCAGATGACGGTCACCGACATCATTCGTGCCGTCGATGAACCGCTCGACGCGACGCAGTGCGGCGGCCGCGAGAACTGCCACGACGATGAGCGCTGCATGACCCACGAACTGTGGTCTACGCTGAACGACAAGATGTACGAATATCTCAGCTCGGTCAGCCTCGCTGAACTCGTCGAACAGCAGATCCGCAAGAGCGGTGGGCACGTCGCCATTCTTCAGGATGTGCGGCGCAGCCGGCAGAGGCCACGCAGCGTCAAGAACGTCGCTGTCGGCGGCTGAAGGCGCGCCAGACAATGTTCGCGCCCGTCTATCTCGACCACAATGCCACCACGCCGACAGATCCGGCGGTGCTCGAGGCCATGCTGCCGTACTTCTCGGCGCAGTTCGGCAATGCCTCGAGCCGGCACGAGTACGGCCGGGCGGCGCGGCGGGCGATCGATCAGGCACGCAACCAGGTCGCCGAAGCTGTCGGCGCGCATGCCACGGAAGTGGTGTTCACCAGTGGCGGTTCGGAAGCCAACAACCTGCTGCTGAAGGGCAGCGCTGCGTGCCTCAGGCCAGGCCTGCTGGCGGTCAGTGCTGCCGAGCATCCGTGCGTCCTCAAGCCGGCGGAGCAACTCGCCCGACGCGGCTGGACACTGGCGAAGCTGCCCGTCGACGGCGACGGACGGATCGATGGCGAGCATTACGAGGCCGTTATGGCGCGCAAACCGAAGATCGTTTCGCTGCTGCTCGCCAACAACGAGACCGGTGTCATCCAGGATCTGGAGCCCCTGGCGGCGCGCGCGCGCGCTGCGGGCGCCTGGTTCCACAGCGATGCGGTGCAGGCCTTCGGCAAGCTGCCGCTCGACTTCCGTCGCCTCAACAGCGCCGGCGTGCACGCGCTGACGCTGTCGGCACACAAGATGGGCGGCCCCAAGGGAGCGGCGGCGCTGATCGTCGACAAGCGGGTTGAACTCGAGCCGCTGATTGCCGGCGGTGGGCATGAACGTGGCTTGCGTTCGGGAACCGAGAACGTCGCCGCCATCGTCGGTTTCGGTGTCGCATGCCGGTTGGCGGTCGAACGGCGGTCGGCGCTCGCCGCCGAACTCGCTCGCCTGCGAACGCAACTCGAGGACGGCTTGCTGGGACTCGGTGCGAAGCTTTTTGGCGCGGGCGCACAGCGACTGCCGAACACGGTGTACTTCGCCGTCGCCGGCATCGACGGCGAGACGCTGGTCGGACATCTCGACCGCGCCGGCTATGCGGTGGCGAGTGGTGCCGCTTGCTCGAGCGCCAATCCGGAACCATCGCATGTGCTGCGGGCAATGGGTGTGGATGAACAGCTCGCACGCGCTGCGGTACGCGTGAGCCTCGGTCGGGGCAACAACGAGGAACAGGTGGCAGGCTTTCTCGCGACCCTGAAGTCGACGGTCGACCGGCTGCAACGATTGACGGCGATGGCTGTCTGAGCGTCGGGTGAGCTTGGTGAGATCCCCTCCCCCCCGACCGCCGGAGCGGCTGCGGCTGCACCGCCAGCCATCTGCCGGCTGCGATTTTCGCGCCAATTTTCACAACCCGGAGCAAGAGCAATGTTGAAGCTGCCCATCTACCTCGATTACTCGGCCACCACCCCGGTGGATCCGCGTGTGGCGGAGAAGATGATTCCCTATCTGGTCGAGAAGTTCGGCAACCCCGCATCGCGCTCGCACTCCTTCGGCTGGGAAGCCGAAGCGGCGGTCGAGGAGGCGCGCGAGGAAGTGGCGAATCTGGTCAATGCGGATCCCAAGGAAATCGTCTGGACGTCCGGCGCCACCGAGTCGAACAATCTGGCGCTGAAGGGAGCGGCACAGTTCTACTGCGGCAAGGGCAAGCACCTGATCACCGTCAAGACCGAGCACAAGGCGGTCCTCGACACCTGTCGCGAGCTCGAGAGACAGGGTTTCGCCGTCAGTTACCTGGATGTCCAGGAAAACGGCCTGATCGACCTCGAGGCCTTCAGCAGCGCCTTGCGCCCGGACACCATCCTCGCTTCGGTGATGTTCGTCAATAACGAGATCGGCGTCATCCAGCCGATCGCCGAACTCGGCGAGATCTGCCGCAGCCGCGGCATCCTGCTGCACGTCGACGCGGCACAGGCGACCGGCAAGGTGGCCATCGACCTGGCGACGCTGAAGGTCGACCTGATGAGCTTTTCCGCGCACAAGACCTATGGCCCGAAAGGGATTGGCGCACTCTACGTGCAACGCAAGCCGCGCGTCCGCCTGAACGCGCAGATGCACGGTGGCGGGCACGAGCGGGGTTTTCGCTCGGGCACGCTGCCAACGCATCAGATCGTCGGCATGGGCGAGGCGTTTCGCCTCGCCCGCCTGGAGATGGGTGTCGAGAACGAGCGCATCCGCATGCTGCGCGACCGCCTGCTGCGCGGTGTTTCGGACATCGACGAGGTCTATATCAACGGCGACATGGAGCATCGCGTACCGCACAACCTCAACCTGAGCTTCGCCTATGTCGAAGGCGAGTCGCTGCTGATGGCGATCAAGGATCTGGCGGTGTCGTCGGGATCGGCCTGCACCTCGGCGTCGCTCGAGCCCTCGTATGTCCTGCGCGCGCTCGGTCGCAACGATGAACTGGCGCACAGCTCGATCCGTTTCACTCTCGGGCGCTTCACGACTGCGGACGAGGTCGACTACGCGACCAGGCTGCTGCACGAGAAGATCAGCCGCCTGCGCGAACTCTCGCCGCTCTGGGAGATGGTCCAGGAAGGCGTCGACCTGAGTACGGTCCAGTGGGCCGCTCATTGATGAAGTACTGAAGGAGTAACGAGATGGCATACAGTGTCAAGGTTCTGGATCACTACGAGAATCCGCGCAACGTCGGTTCATTCGCCAGGGACGAGGAAGGGGTGGCGACCGGAATGGTCGGCGCGCCCGCCTGTGGCGATGTGATGAAGCTGCAGATCAAGGTCGGCAAGGGTGGCATCATCGAGGACGCCAAATTCAAGACCTATGGCTGCGGTTCGGCGATCGCATCGTCGTCCCTGGTCACCGAGTGGGTCAAGGGCCGGACGATCGATCAGGCAATGGACATCCGCAATACGCAGATCGCCGAGGAACTGGCTCTGCCGCCGGTGAAGATTCACTGCTCGATTCTTGCGGAAGACGCGATCAAGGCGGCGGTGGCCGATTATCGGAAAAAGCACGGTGAGCAGGGCTGACCAGTCCGGGACCGGTACAAGAGGAGATTGACTTCATGGCAGTGACGCTTTCTGAGCGGGCGGCGACGCATGTCGCCAGCTACATCGTCAAACGCGGCAAGGGAATCGGCCTGCGCCTCGGTGTGCGCACCAGTGGTTGCTCGGGAATGGCTTACAAGCTCGAATTTGCCGATGCCACCCAGCCTGACGACATCGAGTTCGAATCGCATGGCGTCAGGGTCCTGATCGACCCGAAGAGCCTGCCGTACCTCGACGGGACCGAACTGGACTACGCGCGCGAGGGCCTCAACGAGGGTTTCCGGTTCAACAACCCGAACGTCAAGGATGCGTGCGGCTGCGGCGAGAGCTTCAACGTATGAGGCCGGATGGGCGCCGCTGCGTGCTCGCCGGGACGACCCCCGATGCACCCGCCGGTGTCTGATCGCCGGCCCGCCTGACGCCACGGGACCGATGGACTTCGACGCCGATCATTTCTCGCTATTCGGCCTGCCCCCTGCTTTCCGGCTGGATTCGGTTCTGCTCGACGGGCGCTACATCGAACTGCAGTCGCAGGTTCATCCCGATCGCTTTGCCAGCGCCGGCGAGAGCGCCCGGCGACTGTCGCAGCAATGGGCGACCCGGGTCAACGAAGCCTACCAGACGCTCCGGAAGCCGCTGCCGCGAGCCAGGTACCTGCTCCAACTCGCGCAGCACGAGATCGGCAGCGAGGACAATGGCGCAATGCCGGTCGATTTCCTCGTCGAGCAGATGGAGTGGCGCGAAGCCGTTGTCGAGGCGCGGGCCGCCGGCGACCACCACGAACTCGAGCGTCTGCATCATCGCCTGCAGCACGAACTGCAACTGCGCCACGAGGAAATCGCCGAACTACTCGACGACCAGCACGATCTCGAACAGGCCGCCGACCGCGTGCGACGCCTGATGTTTCAGGAGAAGCTGCTTTCCGAGATCGACGACGCGATCACGGCCTGCGAGGAGTAGCGGCAGCGTCTCCGGTAACCCCCTCACCCGCAACCAGCCCCAGGACCCTCCTTCTTCATGGCACTGTTACAGATAGCGGAACCCGGCGAGTCGACGGCGCCGCACCAGCACCGGCTGGCCGTCGGCATCGACCTTGGTACCACCAACTCGCTCGTCGCCACCGTCCGCAGCGGCCTGACGGTCGTCCTCGGCGACGAGCTCGGTCGGCCGCTGCTGCCTTCGGTCGTGCGCTACCTGCCCGACGGTCATACCGAGGTCGGCTACGAGGCGCAGGCCCGGCAGGCGGAGGATCCGCGCAACACGGTCGTCTCGGTAAAGCGTTTCATGGGCCGCGGGCTGAGCGACATCGCCAACCATGAAGGCATGCCCTACGTCTTCGATGATCGCCCCGGCATGCTGCGAGTACACACGGCGGCGGGCATCAGGAGCCCGGTCGAAGTCTCGGCCGACATTCTGCGGGTCCTGCGGCTGCGCGCCGAGGCGTCGCTCGCCGGACCACTGGTCGCGGCGGTGATCACGGTGCCGGCCTACTTCGACGACGCGCAGCGGCAGGCGACGAAGGACGCGGCCCGACTGGCCGGGGTGCCGCTGATCCGGCTGCTCAACGAGCCCACCGCGGCAGCGATCGCCTACGGACTCGACAACGCCGCCGAAGGCATCTACGCCGTCTACGACCTCGGTGGCGGCACTTTCGACATTTCGATCCTCAGGCTGACGCGCGGCATCTTCGAGGTTCTCGCCACCGGCGGCGACTCGGCTCTCGGCGGCGACGACTTCGACCACCGCATCTTCTGCTGGATTCTCGAGGCAGCCGGTCTGCAACCGCTCTCGGTCGAGGATGCGCGCATGTTGCTGACGCGCGCGCGCGAAGCCAAGGAGTATCTGAGCTTCCATGGCATGGCGCCGATCAACGCCCGTCTTAACAGCGGCGAAGTGGTCGATCTGACGTTGAGTACCGAGACCTTTACCGAGATTACGCGCACCCTCGTCGCGAAGACCATGCAGCCGGTCAAGAAGGCGCTGCGCGACGCCGGCCTGTCGGTCAGCGAGGTCAAGGGCGTGGTGATGGTCGGCGGCGCGACGCGCATGCCGCAGGTGCAGCGGGCAGTCGGTGATTTCTTCCGCCAGGACCCGTTGAACAACCTCGATCCCGACAAGGTGGTGGCCATCGGCGCCGCCAAGCAGGCCAACCTGCTCGCCGGCAACGGCCGCTCCGGCGACGACTGGTTGCTGCTCGATGTCATTCCGCTGTCCCTGGGGATCGAGACGATGGGCGGCCTCGTCGAGAAGATCATCACGCGCAATTCGACCATTCCAACGGCCCGCGCGCAGGAATTCACGACCTTTCGCGACGGCCAGACGGCGCTCGCCGTGCATGTCGTCCAGGGCGAGCGCGAACTCGTCTCCGACTGCCGTTCGCTGGCACGCTTCGAGCTGCACGGAATTCCGCCGATGGTCGCCGGCGCCGCGCGCATTCGCGTCAGCTTCCAGGTCGATGCCGACGGTCTGCTGGCCGTCAGCGCGCGCGAGCAGACCTCGGGAGCGGCGGCAAGCATCGTCGTCAAGCCGTCCTATGGATTGTCCGACGACGAGATCGCCCTGATGCTCCGGGACTCGCTGCTGCACGTGCGCGAGGATGCCGCGCTGCGGGCCCTCAAGGAGTCGCAGGTGGACGCGCAGCGGCTGCTCGAAGCGGTGCGCTCGGCACTGGCGAGCGACGGCGAACTGCTGTCTGACGACGAACGGTCTCGGGTCGAGGAAGACATCAGGCGACTCGAAGGCGCCGCGCGTGGCGACAATCGCCGGCAGATCATGCTGGCGATCGACGATCTCGAGGCGGACACCAAGGATTTCGCCGCGCGCCGGATGGACAAGTCGATCCGGCAGGCCTTTGCCGGGCGCAACATCAGCGACATCGAGAGCGCTGCCCTGCCGGCGCGAAGCGGAGAAGCGAAATGACCCCGATCATCGTCCTGCCGCATGTCGAGCTCTGTCCCGACGGAGCGCTCTTCGACGCCAGGGCTGGCGAGTCGATCTGCCAGAATCTGCTCGAGAACGGCATTGCCGTTGAGCACGCCTGCGAAATGTCCTGCGCGTGTACGACCTGCCACGTCATCGTTCGCGAAGGCTTTGCCTCCCTCGAACCCTCCGACGAAGTGGAGGATGACCTCCTCGACAAGGCATGGGGGCTCGAACCCAACTCCCGCCTCTCGTGCCAGGCGATCGTCGGTCAGACACCGCTGGTCATCGAGATCCCGCGTTACTCGATCAACATGGTCAAGGAGGGCAAGCGATGAAGTGGACCGACATCAATGAAGTGGCCATCGAACTGGCCGATGCGCATCCGGACGTTGACCCGCTGCGGATCAACTTCGTCGATCTGATGAACTGGGTACTCGCCCTGCCCGGCTTTGCAGACGATCCCCGGCACTGTGGCGAGAAGGTCCTCGAGGCGATCCAGCAGGCCTGGATCGACGAGTTGGCATGAAGCCCGACGATTTTGGCGGCAGCCAGCGCAACGTTCTTGGCGGTCCACTGGGCTCGTGCAGCGAACGTCCGATGACGGGCTTCTTCCGCGATGGCTGCTGCAACACCAGCGACGAGGACCTGGGCAGTCACACGATCTGCGTCGTCCTGACCGCCGACTTCCTCGAGTTCTCGAAGCTGCGCGGCAACGATCTGTCGACGCCGCGCCCCGAGTACGCTTTTCCCGGCCTCAAGGCGGGCGATCGCTGGTGCCTCTGCGCGGCCCGCTGGCGCGAGGCGCTGCAGGCTGGCAAGGCACCTCTGGTCGTCCTCAATGCGACCAATGAGGCCTGCCTGCTGATCGTCGGCCTCGACGACCTCAAGCGGCACGCGGTCGACCTCAACTGATCCTCGCCGGCGACCACCGCCACCAGCCACCGGCGGCGAATCGACGACCGGCAGGGACGACTCAGGCGATCAGCAGCGACGTCGGCGCGCTCGCACCGGCGTAGTAGAGGCGAACGCCGACCTGATACAGACGCCCCGCATGCAGGACGGCGTCGATGCGTGCATTGGCGGCAGTGCCGCTGTCGTCGTCGGCCGCGATCTGCACGTTGCCGGCCGGGGTGAGCTCGAAGAGAACCATCACGGTGTCGGAGCTGCCGGTGGTCTGCAACCGGTAACTGCGTGTCTCGGGCGGCCGGAAATCGAATACGCGTGTTTCGCCGCCGCCCAACTGCAGGTTCTGCGCCACACCGGGCGCCAGCGTCGGACGTGCCGGCTGGGCAGCCGACCCGGGATAAGTCTGCCGGATCCAGTCCCTGTCGGCTGCAGAGAGTCCGCCCTTCGGCTGCAGCCCGGCGCGATACGCGGCCGGCTCGATGATCAGGCCGGCGCCGAAGGCATACTCCATCACCGAGTCGGGATCCCAGGTGCTTCCCTTGACCTCCGCCGGACTGATCTGGCGCAGGATGTTGAAGTCGATGTACTTCACATCCCAGTTGTTGGGCGGACCCTGAAAGTAGCGCCGTACGGCATCGGTGTTCCAGGTGATGCCGGCGAACGGATTCTGGTGCTCGTGCTCGAGGCCGAGCGCATGACCGATCTCGTGCATTGCCGTGTCGCGCCCGTAGGGCGTATCGAGCGGCCAGCCGAAGTTCATCGTTCGCTGCCGCGGGTCGCGTATCGCCAGATTGTCACGCCCGACGTAGGACCACGATCCTGCCGACTGATCGAAGGCGATCCGCAGCGTGGCCTCTTCCGCTCGCGCGACTTCCCTGAAACTGATGCCGATTCCCAGCCCGAACCAGGCGGCGAAGGCCTGCCGGACGGCTTCGATGTCACTCGGCTTGCCCTTCCAGCTGTCGCCGACAGCGTCAGCGGGCTGAAAACAGTGGTAGCTCAGCTGCGTTCCGTTGACCCACTTCTTGCCACCGGCAACGATTGCCCGCGCCCGCTCCGGCGCAACTGCCGGATCGAACTGGCGCGGCTCGACTATCGGCTGGCAGCAATAGCGCAGGCCGCCCGCATCTTCGATGGGGGTTGTCACTTGTTCAGTCCGGGGATCGCCTGCCATCTGATTCTCCTCTGCAGCTCGGTTGATCACGCGGGTTGAGTCCTCCTGCTGCAGTCGTGGACGAGCAGGACTCGACTCCCGGCCGGTTGTCAGCATGCCGCTTGCCGCGCCCATGGTCAACCGCTGATCGCAGTGGTCGTCGACAGCGCGCCAGGCCGGCGACCGCCATGCGCCCCGTCCAGTCGGCAGAGGGCGAACAGTGTCAAGCGCTCATTGACCGTGGTAATGCCAGCCTGTAGAATGCCGCCTTTCGCGGGGCGTAGCGCAGCCTGGTAGCGCATCTGCTTTGGGAGCAGAGGGTCGTGAGTTCGAATCCCACCGCCCCGACCAGTTGGATTTGCAGCAGTTGCCAGAAACAGCAGGATGCGATACCCCGGGAATGCAGTCGCCTGCAGGTGTCGCACTCGCGCCCGTAGCTCAACCGGATAGAGCACCGGCCTTCTAAGCCGGGGGTCGTGAGTTCGAGTCTCGCCGGGCGCGCCAAACTAACGGCGGTGTTAGCTCAGTTGGTAGAGCACTGGATTGTGATTCCAGGAGTCACGGGTTCGAATCCCGTACATCGCCCCAGTCATCCAGAACCCCGCTGGCACGCACGGTCGTTGCCGACGTCAGCGGGCAGCCCTCGCCGGGCTCTCCACCAGCGTCATTCCCCATGCCACTTGCCGGCGCCGCCAGTGCTGCCTTGCGGTCGGTCGGCAGCAGTTCCAGCCGGCCGCGCCGCGTGACACCCCCGGGCGGCGGGCTATCGTGCCTCTTTGCCTGACGGATGGTCTACAATTCCGGCTCCGATTCATGCTGAAAAGCGAGTGCAGGGACATCGATGAAGCCTCGAGCGCAAGGAACTCCCCTGACAACACCCGGCGGCGGGCTGGTCGGCCGGATTCTGGCGACGCTCGTCGGGGCGCTGCTGCTGCTCGCCGCCTTCATGTTCTCGCTCGTCGCGCTGGGCGTTCTGGTGGTTGGCGGTCTGCTCGTCTACGCTTACCTGCGCTGGAAAACCCGCCATCTGCGCCGGCACCTGGCGGCGCAGATGCAACAGGCGGCGAACCAGCGCGCGCATGGCGACGGGGTGGTGATCGACGGCGAAGTGCTTGGCGATGCCGAGTACGAGGGCCGGCCCGGCTCATCCGCCGCCACGGGCGGGGCGGCACTGCTTCTCCCGCCGACTGACGGTCGCCCTGCCGACGACGCAACCGCTGACCGCGCCCGCTGACCAGCCGCCGCCGCGCCCCCGACCTCTCACCTGCCCCTGCATCCGGCCATGAAAACTACTCGCACCATCCTCTTCGCCAGCCTGAGCCTGATCATTCACACCGCCGCCGCGCAGACAGGGGCTACCGGCGACCGCTTTTCTCCGTGCATGGCCGGATTGCGCTCCGACGCAGCGGCGAAAGGCGTGCCGACAGCGGCTTTCGATCGCCTGACGAAAGGGCTGAGCCCGGACATGAGCGTGCTGGAGTTCCTCGACTACCAGCCCGAGTTCCGCACGCCGATCTGGGATTACCTCGCCGGCCTGGTGGACGACGAGCGGGTCGCCGACGCGCTGGTGTTGCGGCAGCAGTGGGCTGCGCCGCTCGCCGCCGCCGCCGAGCGCTACCGAGTCGACGCGGACACCGTCATCGCCGTCTGGGGTGTCGAGAGCAACTTCGGGCGCAACTTCGGCAAGCGGCCGCTGCTCACTTCGCTCGCCACGCTCTCCTGCTACGGACGGCGGCAGCCCTTCTTTCGCGGTGAGTTCCTCAGCACGCTGAAGATCCTCGATGCCGGCGACATCGCCCCGGAACGTCTGGTCGGCTCGTGGGCGGGCGCCTTTGGACACACCCAGTTCATGCCCTCGACCTTCCTGCGTCTGGCCGTCGACGGCGACGGCGACGGCAAGCGTGACCTGATCGACAGCGTGCCCGACGCCCTGGCCTCGACCGCCAACTTCCTCAACCGGGCCGGCTGGCGCGCAGGGGAACCCTGGGGCTACGAGATCCTCCTGCCAGCCGGCTTCGATGCCGGCGTCGCCGGCCGGAC
>DDUX01000027.1:13385-27141 GCA_002345025.1 Candidatus Accumulibacter iunctus
ACGACGCCAGCCGGGCTGCTCCTGCCGGCCGGTCCGCGCGGCCCGGCCTTCCTGGTCTTTCGCAACTTTGACGTGATCTACGGTTACAACGCCGCCGAGAGTTATGCTCTGGCGATCGCGCACCTCGCCGATCGCATCAAGGGCGGCGGTCCCTTCGTCACACCCTGGCCGACTGACGACCCCGGGCTCTCGCGCCGCGAACGACGCGAGCTGCAGACGCTGCTCGCCGCCCGCGGCCACCCGATCGGCGAGATCGACGGAATGATCGGTGCCAATTCCCGGCAGGCGATCCAGGCCGAGCAGAAGCGCCTCGGATTCGCCGCGGACGGCCGCGCGGGGCAGAAGCTGCTGCGCGCGCTGCGTTCGCCCGCGCCGGGCCAGTGACCGCCGCCGGTGTACCTGCCTTTGCCGACGCTTCCGCGCCGGCGGTCGCTTGCCGGTCCACCCACATCGCTGCCATCGAACTGCCCGATCGTGTGGCGCCCCACGGCAACGCAGCATTACCGGAGTGCGGGGAGAGAGGAGTACATGTCGCCGGCACCGCTTGAAGGCACCCCGCACGAGGGCGAAATCGCGATCGACGCCTGCCAGCTGCGCGCCGGGGTGCACGTCCGCTTGCCGATACCGTGGATCGAGCATCAGTTCATGTTCAGTTCCTTTGTCATCGCCGACGAAGAGCAGGCACGCCTGATCGCCGCGATGAAGCTGCCACGCCTGTTCTGCGACCCGAGTCGATGCCGCGTACCACCATTGCCGCAACGCGAGGCGGCCGCCACAACCACCACCTGCGCCAACGACGATGCGCTGCGCCTGGCCGTGATCGAGGCCGCTCGTACGAACGCCCGGCGCGAGAGAATGCGCACTGTGGAGGAACTGCGAGACCGTCTGGTCAAGGCCGAGAAGCTGTACAGAGGAGCAGCCAGAACCGTGAGTGCCGCCCTGCGCACCTTCGCGTCGAGCCCACAGGCAGCGGTCAGCGAGCTGGCGGATGTCTGCGCGGAAGCAACCGCAGCGCTGCTCGCCGACCCCGACAGTGCCTTCATGCTGATAGCCGAGAAGGGGCATGACGATGGCCAGGCAGCCCACGCCCTGTCCGTGATGACGCTCTCGCTGCTGCTTGCCAAGCAGGCCCGCTTGCCGGAGGAAGCGTTGCGCGTACTCGGAATGGGTGCTCTGCTGCACGACATCGGCAAGCGCTCGCTCAACTCGTCCATTCTGCGCAACGCGAAGCGAAACCGCCACGAGGAATCGATCTTCCAGAGTCACTGCCGCGGCGGCCATGATGAAGCCATGCGTGCCGGCAGGCTGGCCAAGCCGATCCTGGAGATCATCCTCCATCATCACGAGCGCAGCGACGGGTCCGGTTTCCCGGATCGACTCAAGGGCCCCGCGATCCCGGCACCGGCAAGGATGGTCGCCATCGCCGACCGCTTCGACACGCTGGTCAATCCGCTTGACCCCGCTCAGGCCCTATCGCCTTCCGAGGCCCTGTCCGTCCTCTGGACCAAGGAGCGAAACGGCTTCGACGGCGCTCTCCTGCAGCTCTTCATCAGGGCCATGGGAGTCTATCCGCCTGGATCGATCGTGCAACTCAGCGACGGTCGCGTCGGTGCCGTCGTCGGTTCGGCGCCGGCCGGCAAGCCGCTGTGTCCGAAGGTGATCGTGTATGCCCCGGACGTGCCTCACCGGGAAGCCGTCATCGCCGATCTGGCAACGCAGGACGTGGTGGTCATTGACCGCATGCTGCGGCTGCAAGACCGCAGCGTCGACGAACTCGACTACCTCCTGCCACATCGCAAGGTCGCGTGGTCCTGCGCAGCGACCTGATTCCGCGGCCGACGGTGATGCCCCCCCTCTCGCGAGTACCCTGCCGGCAACCGTCGGCCTCCGGCCTGGTGCCACGCCGAAATCGCAGCCGGCCTGGCCCGGCTCAGCGACGATGCTGAGGGTTAGCGGGCTCGCCAGACGACACCGTGAGGCCAGTCGCGCGCTGTTCACCGATCTGGGCTTCGCCATTGCGGCGGGAGAGATCGTCGCCCTCGTCGGTGAGTCCGGAATCGGCAAGAGCACCCTGCTCAACTGCATTGCCGGCCTCGACACGCCGGACAGGGGCTCGATCGAGATCGGCGCGCCGGCGGTGGACATCGTCCGCCTCGGCGAGGCAGCGCGCGCAGCCCTGCGGGCGCGCAACATCGGCTTCGTCTTCCAGGCCTTTCATGTCCTGCCGACGCTGACCGTCGCCCAGAACATCGGCGTGCCACTGCTGCTCGCCGGCGTACCGCCGGCTGAACACGCGTCGCGCACGCAGACCCTGCTGACACGCGTCGGCCTGCCGGGATTCGGCGACCGCTGGCCAGCGTCGTTGTCGGGCGGCGAACTGCAGCGGGTGGCGATCGCGCGAGCACTGGTGCACCGGCCAGGGCTGATCCTCGCCGACGAACCGACCGGCAATCTCGATCCGCGTACCGCCAGCCAGGTGCTGGCGCTGTTGCTGGAGCGGGTGCGGGACCAGCAGGCGAGCGCGCTGATCGTCACCCACTCGCAGCACGTCGCGGAATCGTGCGACCGCATCCTGACGCTGACGCCGCAGGGACTGCAGTGAGAATCCTGGTCTCCTGGCTGATCCGCGCGCAGTTCCGTAGCCGCAGGACGGCAACGCTGCTGTCGATGCTGGCGATCGCTCTCGGTGTTGCGCTCGGCTACTCGATCCACCTGATCAACGAAGCCGCACTGGCTGACTTCTCGCGCGCGATGAAGACGGTCCAGGGCGAGCCCGATGCGGTCATTGCCGCCCGCGACAGTGCCGGCAGCGTGCCGCTGCAACGTCTCGACGAGATCTCGCGCGACCCGGAGGTCCTGGTCGCCGCGCCGGTGATCGAGACACGCGTCCGCATCGGCAGCCTGCGCACACCGTTCCGCCTGATCGGCATCGACGTCTTCAGCGCTGCGGCGATGATGCCCGGGTTGCTGCCCCGCGAGAGTGAGCGCCCCGACCGTGTCGGCATCCTCGACGGCGGCATCCATGCCTCGCCGGCACTGCTCGCCGAACTCGGCGTGCAGGCCGGCGCGTCGCTGACCCTGCTGCGGGGCGACCGGCGCTGGTCGGCGACGATCGCTGGTGACGTGCCCGCTGCCGGCCCCGACGACCTGCTCTTGGTGGCCGACATAGCCTGGGTGCAGGAGCACTTCGGACCACCTGACGCGGTCAGTGAAATCCGTGTGCGACTGGCCCCCGACACTGATGCGGCAGGCTGGCGCACACGCGTCGCTGCGCTTCTGCCGCCGGGTCTGCTGCTGCGCGTGGCGGCAGACGACAGCGAGCGCGCCTCAAATCTTTCGCGCGCCTACCGGGTAAACCTCAACGTTCTGGCGCTCGTCGCGCTGCTGACCGGTGCCTTTCTCGTCTTTGCGACCCAGCTGACGGCGGTGGCGCAGCGCTCGACGGAGTTCGCGCTGCTCGGCGTCCTCGGCCTGCCGCCGCGCATGCGCCTGCTGCAGGTGCTGCTCGAAGGGCTGGCGATCGGTCTGCCGGGAGCACTGCTCGGCCTCGGCCTTGGCTACGCGCTGGCGCTGGCCTTCACGCAGTTGCTTGGCGCGGACCTTGGTGGTGGCTACTTTTCCGGCAGTGCGCCGGTGATCGTGCCGCAAGTGGCGCCGGCGTGCGGGTTCCTGCTCCTCGGTTGCGCCGCCAGCCTGGCCGGTGCTGCCTACCCGGCGTACCTGAACCTGCGGCAACCACTGGTCGAAGCGCTCAGCAATGGCTTCAGCGCCCGCCCACAGGTCGTGCGCAACCGGCGCCGGCAGCTCGTGTTGCCGCTGTCCCTGTCACTGCTGGCGGGCGCGCTGCTGCAGCTGCCAGCGCTCTTCGGACTGCCGCTGGCGGCCTACGCGGCGATCGCTCTCGTCCTGCTGATCGGCATCGCCGGTGCACCCCTCGTGACGCAACAGGTCTTCAGGTGGGTCGCCGACTGGCAGCTGCCGGCGCCGCAGCGAATCGCGTTGCAGAACGTCGCGCAGGCACCGCTGATGGCACAGGTCGCCGCTGCCGGTCTGATCGTCAGCTTCGCCCTGACAGCCAGCATGGTGATCATGGTGTCGAGCTTTCGTGTCGCGGTGGACCACTGGCTCGACCACGTCCTGCCGGCACCGCTCTACGTGCGCAGCAAGGCGAGCCCTCTGCCGCAGGACCTGCTGACGGCGCTCGATGGGGCTGATACGCCGTTCGTGCGCGTCGAGCGGTCGGCGCATGGCGCCCTGACGCTCGACCCACAGCGCCCGCCTGTGGCGCTGCTGGTGCGCGAGATCGAGCGCAGCAACCCGGCCGCCCGCCTCCCCTTCAGCGGAGCCCTGATCGCCCCACCGGCCGATCTGCCGGTGGTGTGGATCAGCGAAGCGACACACGAGATCTACCGCATGGCTCCCGGGCAGACCCTGCGCCTGCCATTGCTGGGACGTGAAGTCGAGGTTTTCGTCGGCGGCGTCTGGCGCGACTACGCCAGACAGTTCGGCGCCCTGGTGATCAGCCGCGACGACTATCAGCGACTCGGTGGCGACTTTCGCCCAAGCGATCTCGCGCTCTGGCCCCGGCCCGGCCAGGAAGCCGCTGCCGGCGAGTGGCTGGCGCCGCACGCCCTCGCGCACGGGCTCGAGGTCGCGGAGAGTGCAGCCATCCGCCAGTTGAGTCTGTCGATCTTCGACAAGAGCTTCGCCGTCACTTACGCTCTCGAGGCGGCGGCGATGCTGATCGGTGTCTTCGGACTCGCCGTCACGCTCACCGCCAGCGTCTGGTTACGGGCACGCGAGCTGGCAACGCTGGCGGCGCTCGGCTTCGATCGCCGCATGCTGCGCCGCGCGCTGATGCTCGAGGGTGCACTGATCGCGATCGTCGGCCTGCTGATCGGCCTCGTCTGCGGCATCGCCATTGGCGCCGTGCTGACGCATGTCGTCAATCCGCAGGCCTTCCACTGGCGAATGCCGCTCACGGTCCCGTGGCTGACGCTGCTCGCCGGCGCCGCGGCAACGCTGCTAGCAGCGGTCTTCGCCAGCCAGCAGGCGGCGCGCCAGGCAACCCGGCTGCCGCTGGCGCAGGTGCTTGCCAGCAGCCAGTGAGCGGGAGGCGGTGGGTTCGCCCTGCCGCTCACGTCCTGCAGATCAGGGAAACGCGCAGGCGCCGTCGCGGGCAACGAAATGGAAATCCGCGAAGCCGGCACGCGCTGACTCGCCGGTATTGTCGGTGTCGCTGGCAATCGCCAGCCCGGTCAGCTTCGCCGGCAGGTCGCCGAACGCGCGGCGGAAATCCCCGGCGACGTCCTGCCTTTCGCTCACCCAGCGGCCGGCCCTCCCGGCACCGCTTTCGATCACCAGGAGCTGCGCGCGATCGGTGTAGGCGCTGGCTTGCAGTGTGCCGATGGGGTGCTTGTTGTCCCAGACGTAATTGATCGCCGCGTCAGGCACTGTGGCGCCCCAGAGGCTGCGCGCGAGTGCCAGTTTGCTGCGGGTTGCCAGACCGAGTGCTGCCGGCGGCACGCTGAAGCTCAGGTACACCCGCGCCGCATAATCGTCACCGGCCTTGCTGTCGAGGTCTGCGGTGAGCAGCGGTGCGTCAATACGCCAGCGCCAGCAGAGAACCGGTGTGCTCTCGAGATCCACCGTCAGCGGCCGGGCGAGCAACGCCATGCTCTTCACCGCCGTCGCCTCGATCGCGGCAACGCCATCCCAGACGCGCTGGCGATACTCGGTTGCCGCGAAGCGGGGATTCAGGTGCTCGATCTTCCAGCCGGCGGGCAGGCCGCCGGCACTGCCGTCGAAACGCCCGACCCACAACGGCGTGGCGGCGACAGCCGCGCTGGCGAGGAACGGCAGGGTGGCTACCGCTGGCACCCGCAGCCAAGTTCCCGCCAGCGACAGCGACCGCACGACGCCGCGGCGCAGCGGTGGCGAGCAGCCGACCGGGCGATCGCCCGCCTTCGCTTGCGGCTGCCGCTGGCACTCAGCCGCCGCCTGTCCTTTCGCCGGCGCAAGCATGCCGTTGCCGGATGCGACGCTCGAGCCGCCTGCCGGTCGCCCCCGACTCGCTTCGCTGACCGCACACATCCTCGCCACAGTAGCGCTGCCGGCCACCATTCACCCAGCCCCATCGTCTGCCAGCGGCCTTGTCGCTGCCAGCCAGCATCCGTCGAGGTCGTTGGTGGCGACGGCGACGAGGTCGCCGTCGAGAACCCCCTGGCAGACGAAGTCGTCGAGGAAGCGCGGGATCTCTTCTGCCTGCTGCCGGCCACGATACGGACGCTCCTGCGCCAGCGCCTGGAAGACGTCGGCCACCGCGACGATGCGGGCCTCGGTCGATAGCCGCCCGGCGTCGCACCGGAACGGGTAGCCGTGACCGTTCAGCGCCTCGTGGTGGAAGGCTGCCCATTCCGCGACCTGCTCGAGCCCGGGAATGTGGCGGAGAATCTGGTAGGTCTCGAAGGCGTGCCTTTCCATGACCGAGAACTCGCGCGGCGTCAGGCTCGTCGGCTTGTCGACGATCTCGTCCGGCACACAGAGCTTGCCGACATCGTGCATCAGACCTGCGACCTCGATCTGTGCCAGCCGATCGAGGTCGAGACCGACGTGCTCGCCGAGGTGGCGCGCCAGTTGGGCAACGCCGAGCGAATGGGCAGCGGTGAACGGGCTCTTGGCATCGACGATGCTCGAGATCAGCCGGGCAACGTGGCCGAACTGCGGAAAGTCGATGGTGATCCGCCAGTCTCTGAGCGTCAGGTCGCCAAGATAGCGCAGAACATGGCGCGGCGCGAGAGCGATCCAGAAGGCCTCGCGCGCGGCCGTCGCGGCGAAGGCCCGTACGACGTCCGGCGACAGGACACTGCCGGCAAGCGCGCTGATCGCATCGATGATGCCGCCATTGTTGAACAGCGGATTGTCGAGACCGCGCCGCAGCAGCATCCCGTCCACCCGGTCGGCGAGTTGGATCAGGTTGCTTTCGAGCGCATCGGACTCGGCAAGGTCGGCCGGCAGTTCGCACCATGGCGTGTGATGGTGGCGCACGGCGTTGGCGACCAGCGACAGGTGGGCAAAAGGCCGCAGCAGGCGATAACCTGTTTCGCAATGTGCCTTGCGATCGTCCCAGTCGGTCTGGCGCAGCAATCGCCGATGCACCGCCGTCGAAGAGACGCCGAGATCGTGCAGCAGGCCGGCGCAAACGATGCGGTCGAGGCGCTGCTCCGGCAGACCGAGCGCAAGCGCCGTTTCGCGCGCGATCATCGCCACCCGCTTGCCATGCTGGAAATCATTGACGCCGACCAGATCAAGCGCGTCGGAGAGCGCCAGGATGGCGCTCTTCAGGTCGAAGCTCAGAGTCATGGCGCGCACCGCATGCGAGTGGTCCCTCGTTCCATGCCACAAGGAGCAAGCCGGGCGGCGCGCTGAATCCGGCGTGGAGGCACCGCGGCAGGGTTCGCCGCGAGAAGCTGCCCCCGCCGCGTGGCGAGAGCCCCCAGGAACGCAGAGCGGCCGCCTTCTCCGGTCGCTGAACCGTGCGCACTCGCGCAGACCTGGCGCCGCTGCTGCCGAAAAGAAACGCCCCGCACGCCGCCGTGACTGCAGACACGCAGCCAGGCGACGCTCGGGGCGTTCGCACCAGTCATGGCGGGCCCCGGTCAGGGGGCATCGCTTGACTCAGGCGCCGCGTTCGCGCATCCAGCTGGCCACCTTGGGTGCCAGAACCTTCTGCGCCAGACCACCCGTGTAGATGCCGATGTGGCCGGTATTGATGGCGAACTCGGTGTAGTCCTTGCTGCCGACATGCTTGCCGAGGGCAACTGTGCATGGTGGCGGGACGATGTGGTCCTTTTCAGCGAAGATGTTGAGGATCGGCATCGTCAGTTGCTTGAGGTCCACCTTGCGACCGCCGACCTCCAGCGTTCCCTTGACGAGCTTGTTCCCTTTCAGGAAATCGCGGATGAACTCCTTGAAGGTCTGGCCGACGGCGTCGGGACCACCGAACAGCCACTTCTCCATGCGCAGGAAGTTCTGCAGGGCGGCCCGGTCATCGAGGATATCGATCACGTCGGCATACTTGCCGTAGTTCAGGATGAACGGCGAGGCCATCATGAAGGACTCGTTCAGCACCGATGCCGGCACGTTGCCATGCACGGCAACCATCTTCTCGACATCGGCGTCGGCACCCATGGTGAACATCAAGCCCTCGTGCGGCTTGTGGTTCGCCTTGTAGGCGTCGAAATCGATCGGCGAGACGGTCAGCGTGAGGTGACTGATCTTGTCCGGATTGAGCGACGAGTAGGTGGTGGACATCGTCCCACCCTGGCAGATGCCGAAGAGGGCAATCTTGTCGACCCCATGGTGCTTGCGGATGAAATCGACGGTATCGTCGAGGTAGCCGTTGATGTAATCGTCAACGGTGCGGTACTTGTCGACCTGACGCGGGTAGCCCCAGTCATTGAGGTAGACGTCGATACCCTGATTCAACAGGTTGCGCACCAGCGAGCGATCGGGCTGCAGATCCGCTACTTCGTAGCCGTTGATCAGTGGCGGCACGATCAGCAGCGGTGTCTTCATGATCGTCGATTTCTCGACCAACGGATGGTAGTGATAGACCTTGATTCCGTCCTGCGCGAAGACGACGTCCTTCGGCGTGCTGCCGATGTCGATATCGTCGTCAGTCAGGTTGCTGAGATTGTTGATGCCCTTGGCGAGCTTCGCGTTCAAGGCTGCGGTTTCCTCCGCCACGTCGGCGGGGAGAATCTGGATCGGGAAAGAAAACATCAGTAGCACCCTCCTAAAGGTCTATTAGCTTGTCAGCCGGCAAACGAGATTCAGGCTTCTGGCTCATTCGCTCTTGGCACGCGCTGCCGCAGCCTTGCGCGGCGCAGTGCTGGCCTTGCCTGCTGCCGCTGCTGCGGGAAGCAGTTCCCTCTTGAGAGCCCGGACCTCCATCTTGAGTTCGTGGATGACCTGGTAGGCCTCATCCAGTTCGCTGCGCGTCGGCATGTCCAGGCCGCGGAAGACGTCCTCGACGACCGCGCGCTGCGCCAGCTTGAACTGCTGCTGCGCCCTGGTGAAGGCGTTCTGCTTGTCGAGGAACTCCTGCATGTTGAAGGTGACCAGCAGCGACTTGTCCGCCGTCCGGTACCAGAGACCCATCACCTGGCGCACCGAACTGATCTTCTCACCCTTGGCAGCCACCTTGGCGAGTTCCTCGACGGTCGCCTCAACGGCCCGCGCCAGCGCTTCGGCGAAAGCCGTGTGGAAGCTCAGGCTATTCTTGCGCAGATCAACGACAGCGTCGACCAGGCGCAACAGCTTCGCATTCTTCTCGCGCGAAGCACCGAACAGGGGGATTTCCCCGACGCCGGCCAGCGCACTGGTATCGCCCTCCATTGACAGCAGGCGATTGAGCCCGGCGGTACCGCCAAGCATCGCTTCGCCGACGTGACCCGAAGAAGCAGCCTGCATCAGGAAGGACAACCACGGACCAAAGGCCTCGGGCAGATCCTTGCTCAGCGTTCCGCTCAGGGCGCCGACGTGCGACCCCAGGCCAAAACTGCGCTCGAGCATGGCCGTCGACTCCTTGGCCCACTGGTCGGCGAAGCTCTTGAGGTCGGGACGCCAGTCCTTGTCGGCATCGATATTGGGCGCGACGACCTTCATCGACTTGAAGAAGAAATCCATGACGCGATTCATCGCGGTCTGGCTGCCGGTCATGCGATCCATCAGCATGCGGGCAGCTTCGTTCGTTCCCTTGGTAGCGGTAACGACGCCTTTCTTCACCGCCTCGACAGGGCCACCCTCGCCCCCCGGGAGATTCTGCAGCATCGAGGCCCAGTCGCCCCACATCCGCTTCTGCATGTCAGCCCAAGCGTTGACGACGCCGCCCAGTTGGTCATTCGGATTCTTGTTTTCCACTCCTGTGATCTCCTTTCAGTGTGTCGGACACACCTGCCGGCACGGCAGGCGGATGCCCGGCGGTAGACTGAGTGCACTCTACAACCAAACTGCGGCCGTCTGACGACGGCCGCGATCATGCAGATGTACCGGCCCGTACGGTATCAGGCAAGGGCCACCACTGCATCTGCCTTGTGTTTCGCCTCGCCCTGCTCATTGGCACAGGTCAACTCGAGACGCACACATTTCTCTCCGGCGTGCTCCAGCTTCTCGACCACCTTGCCGGTACAAACCATGCGCTCACCGACCTGGGTAATGGCCGTGAAGCGAACACCAAAGCTGCGGATCGCCGCCTGCGGCACCCATTGCGTCAGCAGGCGACCGAGATACGCCATGCCGAGCATGCCGTGCGCGAAGACGTCCGGGATCCCCTTCGAGCGCACGTAGTCCTGATCGAGGTGCAGCGGATGGTGGTCACCCGAACCCGTGGCGTACAGTGCGAGTGTCAGCCGCGACACCGGCTCGGTGGTGAACGACGGGATCGCATCGCCGACGTTCAGAGCATCATAATTCGGTTTTGTCATCGACGTTCCCCTATGCCCGAATGACCATCACGGAGTGCACATCGCACACCAGTTCGCCCTGGCGACGCACCTTGACATCCTTGACGACGAACTGCAGGGCGCCGTTCTTCTTGTCGTAAATGTCGGTGATGACGCCATCGAAGTCCAGCTTCTCACCTGCATGGACGGGCTTGTGGTAGACGAACGATTGCTCGCCGTGCAGCATCTTGCCGAGGTCGCAGCCCATCGTCTCGAGGTAGTCGAAGGGATGGTCCTTGTCCATGTCCATGCAGAAGAAGAAGGTCGGCGGCACGAGAACGCCGGGCAGTCCCGCCTGTGCCGCGGCCGCGTCGTCGAAGTAGATCGGGTTGGTTTCCCCGGTCGCCTTCGCGAACCACTTGAGTTGCCACGCCGTCGGGGTTACCGAGTGTGGCGGCACTTTCATGCCAATATGTTTCTTGTCGATCAACATCGAATTCACTCCTGGCCCACCCCGGCGTGCGGGGTGGGAGCATGGGTTGGCGACTGGCTCAGAGGACTTCGATGGCGATGGCGGTTGCCTCGCCACCACCGGCGCACAGCCCGGCGATGCCACGCTTGAGGCCACGCGCCTTCAGCGCATAGAGCAGGGTCACCAGAATCCGCGAACCGGTGGCGCCGATCGGATGGCCGAGCGCACACGCACCTCCATTGACGTTCACCTTGTCGTGCGGCAGGCCGAGGTCACGCATCGAAGCCATCGTCACTGCCGCGAACGCCTCGTTGATCTCCCAGAGATCGACGTCGGTGGTCTGCCAGCCGACCTTCTTCAGCAGATTCTGGAAGGCAAACACCGGCGCAGTCGTAAACCAGGCCGGGTCGTGCGCGAAGGTCGCATGACCTACGATCCGCGCCAGCGGCTTGATCCCTGCGCTCTTGGCATCGGACTCGCGCATCAGGACAAAGGCCGCCGCACCATCGGAGATCGACGATGAATTGGCCGGCGTCACTGCGCCATCCTTCTTGAAAGCCGGCTTCAGTTTGCTGATTTTCGACGCGTCGCATTTCATCGGTGTTTCGTCGAGGGCGATCACATCCTGGCCCTTGCGCGTGGTGACCGTCACCGGCGCGATCTCGGCAGCAAAAACGCCGGCCGTGACTGCCTTCTGCGCCCGCGTCACCGATTCGATTGCGAAGGCATCCATCTCCTCGCGCGAGAAGCTGTACTTGTCCACGCACAGCTCGGCAAAGGCACCCATCAGCTTGCCCTGCTCATAGGCATCCTCGAGGCCATCGAGGAACATGTGATCATGCAGGACACCATTGCCCAGCCGGTAACCCGAACGGGCGGTGGTCAACACGTGCGGCGCATTGGTCATCGACTCCATTCCGCCAGCGACGGCGACATTGATGGAACCCGCCAGCAGTTCGTCGTGGGCGATCATGATCGTCTTCTGCGCCGAGCTGCACATCTTGGTCAGCGTGGTGCACGGTACCGACGTCGGCAGACCGGCCCCGAGCACTGCCTGCCGCGCCGGCGCCTGCCGCAGACCGGCCATCAGGCAGCAGCCGATCAGCGCTTCATCGATATCCTCGCCCTTGACCCCCGCCTGTTCGACGGCGGCCTTGATCGCAACGGCCGCGAGTTGCGGCGCGCTCAGTGCGGCGAACTGGCCCTGAAAGGAACCCACCGGCGTCCGCTTGGCACCGACAATGACAACTGACTCACTCATAAGACACTCCTTGAAAACAGCAGATTCTTGCCCGCTTGGTTGATCGTCGGCTTGCCGGTATTTACTTCGGGGCCATCCGGATCGATCCATCGAGACGGATCACCTCACCGTTCAGGTAACCGTTCTCGCAGATGTGGCGCACCAGCGCCGCGTACTCCGCTGGCTTGCCCAGCCGCGACGGGAACGGCACCATCTTGCCCAGCGAATCCTGGGCGGCTTGCGGCAGGCCCTTGAGCATCGGCGTTTCGAAGATGCCGGGAGCGATGGTGACGACGCGGATGCCATGCGCCGCGAGTTCGCGGGCCACCGGCAGCGTCAGGCCAACCACACCCGCCTTCGACGAGGCATAGGCAGCCTGGCCGATCTGACCGTCGTAGGCCGCGACCGATGCCGTATTGACGATCACGCCACGCTCGCCGCCCTCGTTGGGTTCGTTGCGCGCCATGGCCTCGGCAGCCAGGCGAATCATGTTGAAGGTGCCGACCAGATTGATGCTGACCACTCGTGCAAAGGTCGCGAGGTCATGCGGGCCTTCCCGGCCGAGCACTTTCTTGGGTGGCGCGACGCCGGCGCAGTTGACCAAGCCGTGCAATCCGCCGAATTCGCTGACCGCGAGGTCGATGGCGGCGCGTGCGCTCGCCTCGTCGGTGACGTCGGTCTTGGCGAAACGCGCGTTCGCACCCAGCGCGGCGGCCTGCGCCTCGCCGGCCCCGGCGTCAACGTCGACGATCACCACTTTTCCACCAGCGCTGACCAGACCGCTCGCCGTTTCGGCACCGAGACCCGACCCTGCTCCAGTTACCACAAACACACTGCCATTGATTTGCATGTTAACCCCCAAAAAAATATCGCGACATCACGCGATGCCGCGCTCCTGGCCTGTGCCGACGACTGCTCTGAGGAGTCTCGAAGCCCCTCGTCGTCACAGGAAATTGCGTGCCTCGTTTGCGTGCCTGGTTTGCCTGCCCCGCCATTCCTCGCGTGGTCTGGCGTCGTGGCGACGGGAGCCGCCTGGACATGCTGCCCCGCAACAGCGAGCCCGGCGTTGCGCGTCCCGGGGCTGTCGTCAGCGCCACTCCTTGCGGACGTTACTGCAGCCATTGCGAGCAATCCCGGCATTGTCGAACCTTGAGTACCGTCGAGTCAAGCGCCAGGCGCAGTGCAACAGGGCCGGCAGGCAGGCACGCGGACGGAGGATCGGCCGACTGCCACGACAGCGGGCCGGCAACCGACTGCCGGGCGTCCGCCGGTGGACAGCCGGTGCTCCCGCAGCAGCTGTTGACATGGATCAGCACGACGTTCCGGCGATGCCTTAGGATGGCGTGTCAGGCGCGCACACTGGCGCGCACGCAGGACGCTTGCTACAGCGCATAACGGAGAATCCCCATGGTCCAGACCCTTGAACAAGTTCCACCAGACGCCGCCGCAGAGGCCAGCCCCGGTACATCCACCGCCACTCCGGCAAAACGGCGCGCGCGCACATCCGCCGGCAGCCGCAAGAAGCCGGTCGACCAACCGCCGGCCCCGGCCGCCGCGCCAGCGGCAGTCGAAGCAGCAGCACCTGCGGCAGCACCTGCG
>DDUX01000027.1:27431-32739 GCA_002345025.1 Candidatus Accumulibacter iunctus
GCACCTGCGGCAGCACCTGCGGCAACACCTGCGGCAACACCTGCGGCGCAACGGCCGCTACCTGGCGATCTCTCCCGCCGACTCGGCGACCGCCATCTGCTCGACTCCGATGCACTCGAGAACATCGACCGCATGACGAACATCGCGCTTGGCCAGATGAGCGGCGGCATCTCGCCGGCATCGCTGACCATGGCCTATCTCGACTGGACGGTGCACCTCGCGTCGTCGCCCGGCAAGCAGTTCCAGCTCGGCGCCAAGGCGCTGCGCAAGGCGATGCGTCTCGGCGCCTACGCCCTGTCGTCGGCAGTTACCGGCAATGCAGAACCGTGCATCAAACCCCTCCCCGGCGACCACCGATTCGATCATCCGGGGTGGGAGCGCTATCCCTACAACGTCGTGTCGCAGGCCTTCCTGCTCAACCAGCAATGGTGGCACAACGCGACCACCGGCATCCGTGGCGTCTCCAAACATGCCGAAGCGGCGGTCTGGTTCACCGCCAAGCAGATTCTCGACATGACCGCCCCCTGCAACGTCCCCTTCCTCAATCCGGAGATTGCCGAGACGACCATCCAGGAGCGCGGCGCCAACCTCGCGCGTGGCGCCGAGTTCTATCAGGAAGACATGCGCCGCTCGCTGCGTGACGAAAAACCGGCCGGCGTCGAGGCCTTCCGCGTCGGTGAGAACCTCGCCGTCACCCCCGGCAAGGTCGTCTATCGCAATCTGCTGATGGAACTGATCCAGTATTCGCCGACCACCGACACCGTTCAGCGCGAACCGGTGCTGATGCAGTCGGCGTGGATGATGAAGTATTACATCCTCGACCTGTCGCCGCACAACTCGCTGGTCAAGTACCTCGTCGACCGCGGCCATACGGTGTTCATGATCTCCTGGATGAACCCGCGCGCGGAACACCGGAACCTCGGCATGGAAGACTATCGCAAGCTCGGCACGATGGCCGCCATCGACGCGATCTCCGAGATCCTCCCCGGCCGCAGGATTCACACCGTCGGCTATTGCCTCGGCGGCATCCTGCTGACCATCGTCGCTGCTGCCATGGCCCGCGAAGGCGACGACCGGCTGGCCAGCATCACCCTGTTCACCACCATGACCGACTTCACCGATGTCGGCGAGATCAACGTCTTCATGGACGCCAGTGAGGTCACGCTGCTTGAAGACATGATGTGGGAGAAGGGGTATCTCGGACACAAGCAGGTCTCCGGCGGCTTCCAGCTCCTCAAGTCGGCCGACCTGATCTGGTCGAAGATGGTGCGCGAGTACTACCTCGGGCACCGTGAGCCGATGTTCGACCTGATGGCCTGGAACGCCGACGGCACGCGCATGCCGTATCGCCAGCATTCGGAGGTCCTGCGCCGCCTGTACGTGGACAACGAGCTCTTCGAGGGCAAGTACATGGTGGGCGGACGCGCCATCTCGATCAGCAACATCCACGTGCCGATCTTTGCCGTCGCCGCTGCTGCCGATCATGTCGCACCCTGGCACTCGGTCTATAGACTGCACTTGCAGAGTGATGCCACCGAGCTGACCTTTGTCCTCACCAGCGGTGGCCACAACGTCGGCATCGTCAACGAACCTGGACATCCGCGCCGCTCGTACCAACTCAGCGTCTGTCGCGAAGGCGAACGCTTTCTCGACGCAGCCACCTGGAAGGAAGCGACGCCAAGCTATCAGGGTTCGTGGTGGCCGGCCTGGCAGCAGTGGCTCGTCGGCCATTCGACCGGCAGCGAGCCGGCACCGGCGATGGGTGCCACCGGGAAAGGCTACGAGCCACTCTGCGACGCGCCCGGAACCTACGTCCTGCAACAGTAACAGGCAAGCACCCCGGCCGCCGCGAGCGGCAGCGGCCGGGTTTCATCGCTCCGCAGGTCCCGGCGGCAACCGCTACGCACGAGCGCACAGGTTTATCGGCAGGAAATGGAAACGCGCCCCGCACGAACCATCGGTATCGCGGCCTGCGCGCCATCGACCTCCTGCTTGCCAGCTGGGTTGCAATGGCCTTCGGGCTCGTGTGGGCCGAACTGCTCACGGCCGACATTCTCGTGGCCGGGCTGCTCGCCATCGGCCTTGCGGCAGCACTTGCCGGAGCCTGGATCAGCAGCAGGCTCTGCCCGACGCTGTCTGGCGCATTCCTCGCGCTGGCGTACCTGGCGAAAGCGGTTGCACTACCGATATCGGTGCTGATGCTGCTCCTCGTGGCAATCAGAAGTCTGCGCCTGGGCAATGATTTCAGGCGCGTGGCGATGGCCACCCTCCTTACCGGCATCGGTTTCGCGGTCGTTGCCGTGCCGTGGGTCGCCGCCCTCTCCTCACACCACGAGCGACTGACCTTTTCCAATTCGGGACCCATCAACCATGCCACCAGAGGCCCATCGCCCGGCAATCGCACGCTCTACCAGATCATCGAGAACGTCGAGCCCGAACCCGGGTCGAAGGACCTGATCCGCGAGAGGGAGCAGTATCGGGCGGGTCGCGCCCTGGGCGAACTCCTCGCCGGCAAGCCGGCGGTCGGCACGCTGTGGGCGGACGCGACCGCATACGAGGCAGGCGTGTTTGCGGCATTCCTGCTCGACATCCCGGTTGTCCTGCTACCCGATGAACTCAGCGAGCGAAGCATCGCCCGGCCAGCCCGATCCGTCCTGGTGACCACGCGCAGCACCGCCGGTCACGAGTCCGCAGACCCCGGCTGGAAACCTGCGGGCTTCAGCGCATCAAGCTCGATCGTATTGAGCGAGAAGCACATCCTCGAAATCTGGACGCCCGACACGCCCTGATCCGCCTGGACCGGCCGTTGCAGCATGCGGAAATCGACATCCCGCCGCCATTGCCGCGACCAGACGGACTTGCGAGCTGCTGCCCCGTCTGGCTCGTCGCCCGACAAGCCAGACCCCGACGTGACGAAGCCGCGCGCCAAGATCGGACAGTTGACGCTGGAAGGCGACCCCTTAAACATGCGCTCGCCAAGGCGGGCCTCCTGGGCGACGGGCGATGATTGACCGGAGCCAAGAACGCCCGGCGGTCGCAACAGTGCCGCTTCCCTGGGCTGACGTGGTCGAGCGCGTGCTACACGCCACGAGCGGTCGCGCTGGAGGACCTGGCGCTGACAGGCCGTGGACACCGGATGGAACGATTTGACTTTATTTGGAGGCGCGAGCGGGAGTCGAACCCACCTACACGGATTTGCAATCCGGTGCATAACCGCTTTGCTATCGCGCCACGCCTATTGGTTGCTAGGCGATACGGCTGACCCGGAGAAATCCGACTGCCGTGCAGAAGACCTGGAGCGGGAAAAGAGTCTCGAACTCTCGACCTATACCTTGGCAAGGTATCGCTCTACCAACTGAGCTATTCCCGCTTGAAGCGAGTGCGCATTATAAAGGCCTGCCGAGGGCTGTCAACGCATTCTTGGCCGTGCTTCTCGTCGAGCGACGCGCCGCCAGCGCTGCGTTCACCGACCGCAGCTAACGCCGGCGGTCCTCCTCGATCAGGTGTGGCCAGGCCATTCGCATGTAATACCCCATCGACCACAAGGTGAGCACCGCCGCGATGTAGATCAGCCAGGTACCGACCTCGAAGACGCTCACGCCGAGCAGCGGCCCGTAATACAGGAGCATCGGGATGGCAATCATCTGTGCCGTCGTCTTGACCTTGCCGATCATCGACACGGCAACACTGCGGTGGGCGCCGATGCGTGCCATCCATTCGCGCAGGGCAGAGATCGTGATCTCGCGACCAATGATGATCGCTGCCAGAATGGCATCGAGGCGGCCAAGCTGGACAAGGACGATCAGCGTGGCCGCCACCATCAGCTTGTCGGCGACCGGGTCGAGAAAGGCACCAAAGGCCGAGGTCTGATGCCAGCGCCGGGCGAGATAACCGTCGAGCCAGTCGGTGGCGGCAGCGACGACGAAGATCAGCGTCGCTGCCAAGTCCCGCCCGACCAGCTGCAGCCACGACTCCGGCAGGTAGTAGACGGCAATCAGCAGCGGAATCAGGCTGATCCGCAGCCAGGTCAGCAGGATCGGTATGTTGAATGGCATCAATGCAAAGCCGCGTAGATTTTCTCTGCCAGTTCCCGGCTGATTCCGGGAACTGCGGTGAGTTGGTCAACCCCGGCATCCGAGATTCCCTGCAGCCCGCCAAAACGCGCGATCAGGGCCTTGCGTCGCTTCGGTCCGATGCCACTGATCTCGTCCAGGCTGGAACTCCTGCCGGCCTTGCCGCGTCGCGCCCGGTGGCCGGTGACCGCGAAACGGTGCGCCTCGTCGCGAATCTCCTGAATCAGATGCAGCGCGGGATTCCCCGGGGGCAATTGTAGCGGCTTGCGGGCGTCTGCGAAAACCAGAGTTTCGAGGCCGGGCTTGCGCGCCTCGCCCTTGGCGACGCCGAGCAACGGCAAGTGCGACAGCCCGAGTTCCTCGAGCGCCGCCGCAGCCGCACCCACCTGGCCACTGCCGCCGTCGATCAGCACCAGTGTCGGCAGCACGCCCTCGCCCGCCGACAGCTTCTCGTAACGCCGCTGCACCGCCTGCCGGATGGCTGCACAGTCGTCGCCGGCTTGAACGTCGGCGATGTTGAAGCGGCGGTACTCCGACCGGCGCATGCCGCTACCCTGGTAGACGACACACGAGGCGACCGTGCACTCGCCCTGCGTGTGACTGATGTCGAAGCACTCGATTCGCGCTTCCTGGCCGGGCTCGACCTCCAGTCCGAGCGTGCGGCACAGTTCGTCCAGACGTGCTTCCTGCCGGGACAGGGCGACGCGTCGCGCCGTGATCGCCAGGCGGGCATTCTGCTCCGCCATCTCGACCCAGATGCGCTGCACGGTGAAGCGCGCCTGACTCACCCGGACGCGGACGGCAGCCATGGCGGCCAGCGACGCGGCGACCTCGCCGTCAGGCAGCGCCAGGTTGAGCAGGATCCGCGGCGGCATCGGGTGCGCCAGATAGTGCTGGTAGAGGAAGGCCGTCAACGCCTCGAGCGGCGACGAATCGGCGGCATTGGCGGGAAACTGTGGGCGGTCGCCAAGATGGCGGCCGCCGCGCACCATGGCCAGGTTCACGCAGTTCAGGCCGTCCTCGGCCACAGCCGCGACGATGTCGACGTCGCCGTCCCTGCCGCTCTCGACGTACTGCTTCTCCTGCACCTGGCGCAGCGACTGGATCTGATCACGATAAACGGCAGCCTGCTCGAAGGCGAGCCGGCTCGCCGCCGCATCCATCAACTGCGTCCGGCTGTCGATAGATCGGAAGAGCGTCGTGTAGGGGAAGAGGGTGGATTTCGGTGGGCGCCG
>DDUX01000047.1:0-228 GCA_002345025.1 Candidatus Accumulibacter iunctus
ATCTCGGCCAGCCGCCGCTCGCGCGCGTCGCGTTCGGCGGCGCCGATGAACAGCGGCTGCTCGTGTACCGCCGCGCGCTGCTCCGGCGGGTGCGAGAAGTCGAGCACTGCCGCCCGCCAGGCCCAGAGATCGGGCGCTTCGTGGGCAAAGCGTGCAACCGTTCCGGGCTCGAGCCAGACGACCAGGGTTCCGCGTCGCGCGGCGGCGAGCGATTCGCGGCGGTAGTTG
>DDUX01000047.1:503-1899 GCA_002345025.1 Candidatus Accumulibacter iunctus
GCGAGCGATTCGCGGCGGTAGTTGAGCGCCCGCAACGCCTCCGCTCCGGCTCCGTGCAGCCAGCCCTCGACGCCGACGAGGTGAATCGGCTCCTGCCCGGCTGGCCGCTGCCGCAGGGCGTCGAACAGGGCCGACGGGTCGCTCGCCTGCTGCAGGTCGATGATCGTCGCCGCCTGATGGTGCTGTCCGAAGTGCTCGATGATCAGCTGCCGGTAGGTGATCGAGACGCAGAGCGCGAACACCAGTTGAAAGCCGTCGCCGTGCTCGAGCAGTCGATGCAGGCGCAGCAGGTCGCCGCTGTGCCGGCCGTCGAGCTGGCTGGCAGGGGCTTCGCCGGAGGCAGTGGTAGCCGCGCCGGCGAGCACCGGTTCAGCCGGCGAGACGACCATCGGCGGCGGCGCTTTCAGCTCGCGCCGCGCTGCGGTAGCCTTCGAGTGCCTGCACCGCCGGATGCGTCTGCCACCAGTAACTGTTGTATTCGAGAAGGACCAGGTCATAGAGCAGACGCCGCGTCTCCATGGTGACCGGGGTATGTGCCGGCGGCGCGCGGTCGATATCGGCGAGCAGCCGGTAGTCTGCGGGCTGCACGAGTCGGCGGTACTCGTTGCTCAGACGGCGAGTGGCCGTTGCCGCCACCGCTTGCGTGATCGGCCCTTCGTCGATCTCCTGGAAGCACAGGTTGACCAGCCGCAGCAGGTCGCGCGGATGACCACCGGAGTGGGCGATGAGGGCATCCAGCGTGGTCTCGTGGTCGAAATTCTCCGCCGGCAGTCGCTTGTAGACGAACTCGCGCAGCCGCTGCCAGGCGATTTCGTTGCCCTTCGCGCTGCCCTTGTCGGCCAGCTTGAGCATCGGCAGGCGCACGATGGCGTCGAAATTCTGGCCGACCGCTCCCTGTTCGTCGAGGATGGTGATCGGTGCGCAGTAGATGCTGTTGGCACGGAGTTGCCGGAGCTGGTGGATGTCACGGATGAAGAAGGCTTCGGCCTCGTCGCCGCGCAGGCGGTCGGTGCCGTCGACGACGAAGATCAGTGCCCTCGCCCTGCCCTGCCGGCGCAACTCGCTCTCGACGAAGGACAGGAGCTGGTTGAAGCGGTGCGCGAGGTCAGTGAACGAGTTGCGCACCTGCTCGCGGATCTCGGTCTTCCAGGTGCTGTTGCTGCGGATGGCTGTGGTCAGGCGGGCGAACAGCGAGCCGACGAGCGGCAGTCCGGTCTTCACTTCGGCACCGGTCGCGAGCGCTCCTTCGACGCTGCTGCTGCGGCTGATCTGGTGGCTGACCTGGCGTGACCACTCCTGCAGCGGCGTCAGGTACACCTGCGGCACCTCGATGCCGGCCTGCGCGATGCTCTCCGCGAGTGCTTCGGCGAGCGCCAGCGCGACGTCGGCGTAGCTC
>DDUX01000047.1:2094-35658 GCA_002345025.1 Candidatus Accumulibacter iunctus
ACCTCGATGCCGGCCGCCGCAACACGCTCGGCGAGCGCTTCGGCAAGCGCCAGCGCGACGTCGGCGTAGCTCAGGTTGTTGATGTCGAGCGCCTGCAGGGCGTCGATCTGGACGACGTGGAAACGCTCGCTGCCCCGCAGTTCGGCGGCGAGCGCACGCAGTTCGGTGCTCTTGCCGCAGCCGCGGTGGCCGCCGAAGACGATGCACGCACCCGCCGGCGGATCGCGCAGCGTATCGTGGACGACGTCGATCCCGAGCTTGCGCAGCAAGCGCTTGCTGCTGTAGTCGCCACGGGCCTCGTTGAGCGCGACGAGCCTCTCGTCGCCGGGGTCGAGCGGCTCGTCGTAGGCGAAGTTGCGGCGGTAGTCCCAGATGCTCATCGTTCTTTCTCGCGGCAGCCGGCCGGGAGCCGGCGCCGCTGCCCGCACCCGCCTAGCGCGTTCCCAGCCGGCCGGCGTTGTCCTCGACCTGGCGCAGGATCGGCCGCATTCCCTGTTCGACGACTTCGGCGGCGCGGCCCCAGAGCTGATACCAGCACAGTGCGCTGGCCAGAAGTGCCTCGCCGAAGGCCGCCTGGCGGGCGCTGAAGTCTTCGCCGCTGCGGCTGCCGGCGAGGGCGGCGACGCTGCCGGCGAGGGCGATCGCCTTTTCGCCGGCCTCGGCGACGAAGTCCTGCGTCTCGCTCTGCACCGCCGACGCCATCGCCACCGCCGCTTCGAGCGGCACCGCGACCTTCTCGCGAGTCATGACGCCCATCTCACTCCAGTCGTGCCGCTGCCGCAGCGTCGCGCCGCGCAGCAGTTGCTGGCTGCGCTCGCCGACGACTTCCATCGAGCCGACCAGCAGCCGGCTGCTCTGACGCCCGACGCGGATCCACTGCAGGACCGGCGCCAGCAACTCATCTCGAACTTCTTCCCGATTCATTGCTGCTTTCTCCTTGGTTGGTGGTGGTGCGGTGTTGCGCGCCCGGCTGGCTGCCGGGCAAGTGCCGATGGCTCACAGGTAGCGGGCAGCATCGGCAAGATTCAGCGTCGGCGCCGGCGCCATCTGCTCGCGGCCGATGCGCGCGACGACGACGGCGCGGCGGACCGGCGTCGCGCCGCTGAGGTCGGCGAGATGGAGGTCGAGGTCGACGACCGGTTCGCCGTTCTCGCGTTCGACGATGATGTTCATCGGGTTCAGCCGCAAGTGTCGGCGTTCGACACGCAGGTAGCGCTGCGGATTCTCCAGTACCTCGCGCAGGCTGTCCAGTTCCATTTCGAGAACCGACTCGCTGCCGCCAATCGCCGCCAGATGTCGCTCGTTCTCGAGCAGTTCGGCCTCGAGCCGCGCCTGCTCGCTGCTCGGCGCCGGCGACGAGCTGCCGAACATCGACCCGAGCCCCGGACCCTGCTGCCGCAGCAGGCGCAGACGGGAACGCAGCAGCGAGCGGTTGGCCTCGAGTTCCTGGCGCTCGACGCGCTCCTCGCCAATCTCGGCGAGCGCCTGCGCCAGCAGGTATTCGAAAGCCTGCGTGCCGACGGCCCGGCGCAGGCGCGACTCGTCGCGGCCACAGAGGTGGGCGCGGTGATCGGAGAAGCTGACGCTGGTCTGTGCGACGTCGCGCTGCACCAGATCGCCCTGCAGCGCCATGCCGAAGACGCGCTGTTCGTTGAAGCTCATGCCGAGAACAACCAAGGCTTCATCGAGCTCGATGAACTTGTCGAACAGCGTGCGCAGATTGTCCGAGCGCGCCAGTACCGCCGCGATGTCGGTCGGCGCGACGAAGAAGGCACGCAGTTGCGGATCGGCCGACCAGCTGTCGACCGACAGCGGTCGCGATGCCGGCATCTCCTGGACCATCGCGCGCAGGAACTCGATCGCCTTTTCCGCCGCCGGCGCCAGCCGCTTGTGGCAGCCGGGAAGGACGGCGAGGCGGGGGTTGGTGAGGGTGATCGCCTTGTCGACGGCGCTGCGGATCAGTTCAGCGGAGACCCCGTCGGCATCGAACTGCGCCGGCCGGTTCTTGAACCAGTCGAGAATTCCCATTGTTGGTGCGCCTCCGTCAGCAGGTTGCGGCGAAGCATCTTAACAGCGACCCGGCGCGCGGCCAAGCCTTCGGCTGCGGCGGCGACAGTGCCGGAGCCGCCGCGATCAGGCGAGCGGGTGGCGGCTGGACGATCGTTTCGCGGCGCTTCGGACCAGCGGAGACGATGTCGGTCGGCGCGCGACGGAGTTCCCCGATCCGCGCACGAGGGTCGAACGAGAAGCCGCCACCCTGCTCGCGGCTCACCATCGCCCCGGCGTCTTCCGGCGCAAGCACACCGCGGCAGGGCAGTCTGGCGAGACGAAGACGTCTTGCGGGGTAGCGAATCAGCTTGTTCGCGCAGTCACCGCGTGCTGCCAGGTGCGTGCAGCGCCCTTGTCGGTCAAAGGGCGCTCGCATCTTGCGCCACACCGGCGGCTCAAGTGTCCGCGCCCGTCGCCGTACGCGCGAGACCGGAAGGCAGGCCGTCCGGAAACTTCTCGGCGATCCCCTGCAGCGCCGTTTGCAGCAGTTCCTCGACGACCGGGTGATAGAACGGCAACTGCAACAGACTTTGAGCCGTTTCGCCGCGCTGAATGGCCCAGGCCAGCAGATGCGCTATGTGTTCACCGCCAGTCGCCACCATGGCGGCGCCAAGCAACTTGCCGTCACGCGCATCGGCATAGACGTGCAGTAGACTGTCTTCGCCGCCGAGTATCCTGGCCCGTCCGTTGCCGTCCCCTCCGGCTCTGCCGATCACGATGGATTGCGGGTCGAGCTGGTCGAGCCGGGCGCCGACGCCGGCCACATCCGGATCCGAGAAAGCGATGCCGAGCGCCACCTTGCGCCTGAACCGGGTGATCTCGGAGCGCGCCGCGTTGTAACCGGCAATCGCACCTTCGTCGGCGGCCTCGTGCATCAGTGGCCGGTCGCCATTGGCGTCACCGGCGATGAATACCGGCAAATCGCCGATCTGCATCGTCGCCGGATCGAATTTCGGCATGCCGCGTCCGTCGACCTCAATGCCCGCCGCCTCGAGGTTCAGGCTGTCGACATTCGGCCGCCGTCCGAGCGCGGCAAGCAACAGATCGACGCTGACCACACGGTCGCCGGAGCGCATCAGCACCTCGTCACCGCTTGTTGACACCGACACTTCGCGACCCAGCCAGAGGGTGATTTCACGCATGAAACGGGCCACCGCCCGCTCGCCGATCACCGGGTCGACGATGCCGGCCACCGTATTCGCCACATCGGCGCCGATCACTTCGACGCCAAGGCGTGACATTGCCAGACCCATTTCCAGCCCAATCGCCCCAAGGCCGAGCACGCCAACGCGCTTCGGCAGGACCGGCAACTCGAAAAGCTGATCGGTCGTCACCGTTCGCTCAGCCACTGCCGCCAGCCAACCCGGCAGGACCGGACGCGAACCGGTGGCGATGACCACGACCCCGGCGCGGACGATTTGGACATCGTCCCCCAGCGTGATCTCGAGCACGCCCGGTTCGCGAAAACGGGCCGGCCCCTCGAGCAGGAACTCTCCCGCCAGCGCACGTGCCGCCTTCTCTGGCCGGCTGGCAAACCGGTCACGCTGCTGACGCAGTGCAGCCCACACTTGGGCAGTATCGAGGCTGAGCGTCTCGACGCCGCCGACGCCCGCAATTTCCTTGCGCGCAGCCCACAGGCCACCGGCGTGCAGTGCGACCTTCGACGGCATGCAACCGACCCGGGCGCATGTCGTGCCCAGCGGGCCGTGATCGATCAACACGAAGGAGCGGCCCGCCTGGCGAACTTCGCGCATGGCGTACAAGCCGGCGCTACCGGCACCGATGATGGCAACGTCGGTTCGTATTTCAGGCTTCATGGCAATCCGCTTTCATGAGCGATGGGTGGTGGCACCGTACTGCCGGCTTCCCGTCGAGGACACAGCCAGCAGGTCGAACAACGCCCAGTGCGCTCTGCTCGACGATCACTCTTCGATCGTACGGTCGCTTGACAGCTCCCCTCAGTCCGCCGCTTCCCAGCGCCGCCTATCAGCGTCGAGCAAGCCCTGCTCGAAGGCTGCGGCTTGTTCCACGACGCCCAGGAAACAGCCCCGGGGTGTGCCGCCAGGCCTCTGCGGCGACTGCAGTCGTGTCGCTGCCGCTGCGCTCAGGCCAGCGGGTGGCGGCGAACGATGGTTTGGCGACGCTCGGGACCGGTCGAGACGATATCGATCGGCACGCCGCAGAGATCCTCGATCCGCTCGAGATAGGCGCGCGCCGCCACCGGCAGCGCATCCATCGTCGCCATGCCGACCGTCGACGCGGTCCAACCGGGCATGCTCTCGAGGATCGGCTGGCAGTTGGCGACTTCGTCGGCGCCCATCGGCAACAGTTCGACCCGCTTGCCGCCGAGCGCGTAGGCGGTGCAGATGCGCAGTTCATCGAGGCCGTCGAGGACGTCAAGCTTGGTGATGCACAGGCCGGTGACGCCGTTGATCTGGATCGATCGCCGCAGCGCCGCCAGGTCGAGCCAGCCGCAACGCCGCTTGCGGCCGGTGACGGTGCCGAACTCGCGACCCTTCTGCGACATCTGGTGACCCGGCCGGCCCTCGGTCTCGATGTCGAGTTCGCTCGGGAAGGGACCGCTGCCGACGCGCGTGCAGTAGGCCTTGGTGATTCCGAGGACGTAGTGCAGCATTCCCGGCCCGATTCCCGAGCCGGCCGCCGCCTGTCCGGCGACGCAGTTGGACGAGGTGACGAAGGGGTAGGTGCCGTGGTCGATGTCGAGCAGCGCCCCCTGCGCGCCCTCGAAGAGCAGGTTGCTGCCACCCTGGTTGAGGGCGTGCAGCGCCGCCGACACGTCGGTGACCAGCGGCTTGATCTCTTCGGCGTCGGCCAGCGCCTGCGCCAGGACGCTGTCGAAGTCGACCGCCGCCGCGTTGAGATAGCGGGTCAGAACGAAGTTGTGATAGTCGAGGTTTTCCCTGAGCTTGTCCGCCAGGCGGTCGGGGAAGAAAAGGTCATAGACCCGCAGCGCGCGCCGGGCGACCTTGTCTTCGTAGGCCGGACCGATTCCCTTGCCGGTGGTACCGATGCGCAGGTCGGCGCAGCGGGCGGCTTCGCGCGCGTTGTCGAGCGCGGCGTGGTAGCTGAGGATGAGCGGGCAGCCGGGGCTGATCCGGAGACGTGCGCGGACGTCGATGCCGCCGGCTTCGAGGAGCCGGATCTCGCTCAGCAGATGGTGGATGTCGAGGACGACGCCGTTGCCGATGAAGCACTCGACGCCCTGGCGAACGATTCCCGACGGCACCAGGTTCAGCTTGTACACCTGTTCGCCGACGACCAGCGTGTGCCCGGCATTGTGCCCGCCCTGAAAGCGGACGACTCCGCCGGCGTGATCGGTAAGCCAGTCGACGATCTTGCCCTTGCCTTCGTCGCCCCATTGTGTTCCTACCACCACCACATTCCTGGCCATCAGACTGATCCGTCCCTGTTGATATTCTCGAGCAGCCATTGCCCGTCATTCTCGACCAGCCGCCGGTCGCACGGCGGCCCCTCGCTGCCGCTCTCGCCCGGCAGCAGTTCGACGACGACGGCGCCCTGCGCGCGCAGCGCGGCGATCGTCTGCGCCAGGGTGCTGCCGGCCGCTGCGCATGGCGCCAGGATCGCCCCCGGCTGCGGCGCGCTCGCCGTCAACCGCGCGAGCTCGCGCAGGTCGAGCGAGAAGCCGGTCGCTGGCCGCGCCCGGCCGAAGACACTGCCGACGCCGTCATAGCGGCCGCCGCGGGCGATCGCCGTCGCGTAGCCCGGGCAATAGGCGGCGAAGACGACGCCGTTGTGATAGTGGTAGCCGCGCAGGTCAGCGAGGTCATAGGACAGCGGCAGATCGGCGAGCGCGGCCTGCAATTCCTGCAGCGTCGCCAGCGCCCTGACGATTTCGGGCAAGGCCGGCAGTTCGCTGGCCGCCCGCGCCAGGACCTCGACGCCACCGTAGAGTTCGGGCAGCGCCAGCAGCGCGCTGCGCCATGGCTCGTCGAGGCGGCGGCAGGTGTCGACAAGGCTTGGCAGGTCCTTGCCCTGCAGCAGCAGCAGCAGGGTCGCCTCGAGTTCGCCGTCGGCGCCGGCAGCGGCGGCCAGCGCTCGAAAGACGGCGACATGGCCAAGATCGATGCGTGCCGCGCTGACTTCGGCCGCGGCGAAGGTGGCGGCCATCAGGCGAATCACCTCGCGATCGGCAGCAACCCCGGCATGACCATAGAGCTCGGCGCCGAGCTGGATCGGCTCGCGGCTCGCACCGAGCGCCGCCGGCAGCGTGTGCAGGACGCTGTCGCAGTAACACAGGCGGGTGACACCCTGGCGGTTGAGCAGGTGCGCATCGATCCGCGCAACCTGCGGCGTCATGTCGGCACGAACGCCGAGGGTGCGTCCGGAGAGTTGATCGACGAGCTTGAAGGTGCGCAGCCGCAGATCCTGTCCGGAACCGGTGAGCAGCGAGTCGAGGTGCTCGAGCAGCGGCGGCAGAACGAGTTCGTAGCCATGCACGCGAAACAGGTCGAGCAGCCGGCGGCGCAGGGTCTCGATCCGCGCTGCCTCGGCCGGCAGCGCGTCGGCGATGTATTCGGGCAGCAGCCAGTTCATCGGAAGAGCATCAGCAGCACCAGGCCAACGATCATCGAAGTCAGGCCGACGAAACGGATCTGCCCGTCGCTGAAGCGGATCAGGCGGCGGAAGGTCTCGCGCCAGGTGGCCGGGGCAACGAAGGGCAACAGCCCCTCGATCACCAGCATCAGGGCCAGCGCCAGCAGTAGATTGTCGATCATTTACCCGCTTTGTCGCCGCCGCGTCCCGTGCTCTTCATGTACTTGAAGAAGTCCGAATTGGGTTCGACGACGATGACGTCGCTCTTGCCCCGGAAGCTGTTGCGGTACGCTTCGAGGCTACGGTAAAAGGCGTAGAACTCGGGATTGCTCTCGAAGGCCTGGGCGTAGGTGGCGGTGGCCTTGGCGTCGCCTTCACCCTTCATCTTCTGCGCGTCGCGGTACGCCTCGGCGACGATCACCTCGCGCTGCTTGTCGGCATCGGCGCGAATCTTCTCCGCCTCGGCGAAGCCCTGCGAACGGAGTTCGTTGGCCACCCGCTTGCGCTCGGCGTCCATCCGGCGGTAGACCGAGTCGCTGACGTCGCTCGGCAGTTCGACGCGCTTGACGCGCACGTCGACGATCTGCACACCGATCTTGCGCGCATCGAGGTCGGCCTTCTCACGCATCTGCTCCATGACCTTGTTGCGCTCGCCGGAAACGACGTCATGCACCGTCCGCTTGCCGAACTCCTCCCGCAGACCGGCATTGACGGTCTGTGACAGACGCGTCTTGGCACGCCCTTCGTCGCCGGCGACCGAGATGTAGTAGAGCTTGGGATCGACGATGCGCCACTTGGTGAACGAGTCGACGAGGACGTTCTTCTTCTCCGAGGTGATGAAACGTTCCGGCTCGGGATTGTCCAGCGTCAGGATGCGGCGGTCGAAATAGCGCACGTTCTGGATCAGCGGCAACTTGAAGTACAGTCCGGGCTCCTCGATCACCTCGCGGATTTCGCCGAGCTGGAAGACGATCGCGCTCTGGCGCTGGTCGACGGTGAAGATGGTCGCGCCGAGCAGGACGAGAAGGCCGACGAAGGCGGCGACGACGACGTTCATTCCGGTTCTCATCAGCGGGCCTCCCGATCACGCTGGCGCAGCGTCTCGCGTGAACGCGTCTCGCCCCCCTTCTCGACGATCTGCGGCGGCACTTCGTTGGAAACCGCCGGCGACGGCCTGGACACCGGCGGTGCTTCGGCACCAGCAGCGGCGGGGGCAGCCGCCACCGCTCCGGCCGCCTGCAGCAGCTTGTCGAGCGGCAGGTAGAGCAGGTTGCCCTGCCCCTTGGCATCGATCAGCACCTTGCTGGTGTTCGAGTAGACCTGCTGCATGGTCTCGAGATACATCCGGCTGCGGGTCACCTCCGGTGCCTTGGCATACTCGGTGACGATCTGGCGAAAACGGCTGGCATCACCCTCGGCGCTGACCGTGACGCGCTTCTGGTAGCCTTCGGCTTCCTCGAGGAGCCTTGCCGCCGTACCGCGTGCCTTTGGAATCACGTCATTGGCGTAAGCCTGGCCCTCGTTCTTCTGCCGCTCGCGGTCCTGCGATGCCTTGACGGCATCGTCAAAGGCCGCCTGCACCTGCTCCGGCGGCTGTGCATTCTGCATCGTCACCTTGGAAATCAGGATGCCCGTCTTATAGCGGTCGAGAATCTCCTGCATCAGTTGCGCGGCCACTGCCGCGATCTGCTCGCGGCCCTCGTAGAGGACGAAATCCATCTTGTTCTTGCCGACGATCTCGCGGATGGCGGTTTCCGCCACCTGCATCACTGCGTCGTCGGGAGAGCGGTTGTTGAACACGTATTCGACCGGATCATTGAGGAACCACTGCACGGCAAACTGGATGTTGATGATGTTCTCGTCGTCGGTGAGCATCAGCGCTTCCTTGAGCACCTTGTTCTTCTCGCTGCCGCGGTAGCCGATCTCGACGGTGCGCACACCGGAGACGTTGACCAGTTCGTGCGACTGGATCGGATACGGCAGCCGCCAACGCAGGCCGGGGTCGGTACTCTCCTTGTAGCGGCCGAACTGCAGCACCAGCCCGCGCTGCGAGGCGTCGACGATGTAGAAGCCGCTCGCCAGCCAGACGACGACGACGAGCGCCAGCAGCAGACCGATGCCGCCGCCGAGAAAGCGCGGATTGAACTGCATCGGCGGCCGGTCGCCGCCGCGGTCACCACCGCGATCGCCACCACCGCCGCCGCGCTTGCGGTCGAAAATCCCCGACAGGCGACGATTGAGGTCGCGCCACAACTGCTCGAGGTCCGGCGGCCCCTGGTTGGGACGACGACCGCCGCCATCATCACCGCCGCGGTTGCCCCATTGCGGGTCATTCAGCGACATCAGCATACCAAGGCTAGAAATCATGGGGAACCATCCGAGTCAAGATGCCAATCTACATCCTGCAGGACCGCGGCACTCGAGGAGCCCCGGCGTGTCCCGCCCGTCTTCAGCAGAGCGATCTCGGCCAGCGCTCCGCGCAGCAGGGGCAGGCCCTGACCGCCGATGGCGCTGACGCGAACGCGCGAGATTCTATCATACTCGTCCCGCTCGACCGCCGGCGGCAGGCCCGTGAGATCGAGCTTGTTGAGCACCAGCAGTTGCGGCACGCCAGAGGCGCCGATCTCTGCCAGCACCTGGTTGACGTCGGCCACCTGATCGTCGCGCGCCGGGCTGGCCGAATCGACGACATGCAGCAGCAGGTCTGCCTCCGCCGTTGCCTCGAGGGTGGCATGGAAGGCAGCCACCAGCGAATGCGGCAACTTGCGGATGAAGCCGACGGTATCCGAAAGCACGATGTGCCCCGCCTCCGGCAGCCAGAGCTTGCGCGTCGTCGTGTCGAGGGTGGCGAACAACTGGTCAGCGGCATAGACGCCGGCGTGCGTCAGCGCGTTGAACAGGGTCGACTTGCCGGCGTTGGTATAACCCACCAGCGAGACACTGAGCTGTTCGCCGCGTGCCCGCGCCTTGCGCTGCACGCCACGCTGGCGCTCGAGACGCGCCAGTCGTCCCTTGAGCGTGCGCACGCGGATGCCGAGCAGGCGGCGGTCGGTCTCGAGCTGGGTCTCTCCCGGACCACGCAAGCCGATGCCGCCCTTCTGTCGCTCCAGGTGCGTCCAGCCGCGCACGAGACGGGTTGCCAGGTGCTCGAGCTGCGCCAGCTCGACCTGCAGCTTGCCCTCGGAACTCTTCGCCCGCTGCGCGAAGATGTCGAGTATCAGGCTCGTCCGGTCGATGACGCGGCACTGCAGCACCCGTTCCAGATTGCGCTCCTGGCCAGCACTCAGTTCGTGGTTGAAGATGACCAGATCAGCGTCGTGCGCCGCCAGTTCGGCAGCGATCTCCTCGACCTTGCCCTTGCCGGCATAGGTTGCGGCATCGGGACTGTGCCGCCGGCCCTGCACGACGGCGCACACTTCGGCGCCGGCCGATCGGGTCAGCAGGCGCACTTCCTCGATCTGCTCGGCGAGATCATCGCCACCGAAGTCGAGCTGTACGATGACCGCGCGCTCGCAAGCGGCATGAGGCTCAGCGCCAGCCATCGCCCGGGACAGCCTTCAAGAAGTGGCCACCGCGGAGCTCTGCCCGCAAGCGGCAACGCGCCGCCAGGTGGCCGCGCGCCAGCACATCGTCAAACCGGTCACCCCTCGCTGTCGTTCTCGTGCGGCAAGGTGATCGGCCGCGACGGAACCACCGTCGAGATCGCGTGCTTGTACACCATCTGGGTCACCGAGTTCTTGAGCAGGACGACGTACTGGTCGAAGGAATCGATCTGTCCCTGCAGCTTGATCCCGTTCACCAGATAAATCGAAACCGGCACGCGCTCGCGGCGCAGCGTGTTCAGAAACGGGTCTTGTAAGAGTTGCCCTTTGTTCGTCATCCTTGAAGCTCCATCCGTGTCTGGTTTGCGTTGTTGAGGAGCGAGAATAATTGATTTTCTCGTCGCGTGCCAGAGCGGGCAGGACAATCGATCTCGCAGGCAACCGCTCCGCCGGCGTACCGCGGCGGCGAAACGCCGCCGCGCCGCCGTTTGGCAGACACTTCCCGGCGCGGCACTGGTGGCATAATGCCCGCTCCACCACCTGCGGGAAGACGATCATGGACACGGCAACGGCAGCAATCGACTGGGGCGCCGTTGCCCTGGGAATCTGTGTCGCCGCCGGGCTGCTCTGGGGCCTGCTCTTCTTCCTGCGGCAGAACCGACAGGATCTCGCGAGCCTCGAGCAGACGCTGCGCGACGACCGAGACGAGTCCGACGACCGCCCACCAGGCGCGACTTGAGCCGGCCGCCTGCCGCGGCTCCGCTGCCGCGCGTATCGGGCCCAGGGTCGCCACAAGGGGCTGAAATGCAGACATCCAATGGCCCTGGGCAATCAAGAGCAGACAGACAAGTGATTCGTTTTATCAAAGCCGCCACCTGAGGCTCGGGGACGGCGGCTCAGTAGCGCTCGAGGAAGGTCTCGAACTCGGCCAGCGGTAGCGGCCGGCTGAACAGGTAACCCTGGTAGGCATGGCAGCCGTGCCCCGCCAGGGCGTCGCGCTGGGCGACGGTTTCGACACCCTCGGCAATCACTTCCAGTCCGAGGCTGTGCGCCAGAGCGACGATCGTGCGTGCGATTGCCTCGTCGTTGGCGTCGTTGAGCAGGTCGCGGACGAAGGACTGGTCAATCTTCAACTGGTCGAGCGGCAGCCGCTTCAGGTACGACAGCGACGAATAGCCGGTGCCGAAATCGTCGAGCGAGAAGCCGACGCCACGCGCCTTCAGTGCCGTCATCTTGGCGATGATCTCCTGCACGTTGTCGAGCAGCATGCTCTCGGTGAGTTCGAGCTTGAGGTTGTGCGGCCGGGCACCGGAGGCGTCGAGCGCTGCCAGGACCTGGTCGACGAAATTCGCCTGCCGCAACTGACGCGCGCTGACATTGACCGACAGCGAGAAGTCCGCCCGCCCCGCCTGCGCCGCCCAGAGCGCGACCTGCGCGCAGGCGGTCTGCAGGACCCACTGGCCCAGGGGAAGGATCAGCCCGGTCTCCTCGGCGAGCGGAATGAACTCGCCCGGCGAAACCAGCCCGCGCTGCGCGTGTTGCCAGCGCAGCAGCGCCTCGGCGCCCAGTAGGCGGCCGTCCTTGCCGATCTGCGGCTGATAACAGAGGAAGAACTCGCCCGCCAGCAGCGCCTGTCGCAGATCCCTCTCGAGAGCGGCGCGCGCGGTGACCACTGCCTGCATCCGGGGATCGAAGAAGCGCAAGGTGTTGCGCCCGGTCGCCTTGGCCTCGTACATCGCCAGATCGGCCCTCTTCATCAGTTCGTCGATGTTGTCCCGCTGGCCATCGAAGAGCGTGACGCCGACACTTGGCGTGTTGTGGTACTCGTGGCCGGCAAGATCGTAGGGCCGGTTGAGAACGGCGACGATCTTCTCGCCGACGATCCTGCTCTGGCTTGCCGCATCCTCTTGCCGCGCCCCGAGATCCTCGAGCATGACCACGAACTCGTCACCACCCAGACGGGCAACGGTATCGCGCTCGCGAACGCATTCGCTGAGCCGGCTGGCAACCTGTTGCAGAAGGAGGTCGCCCTTTTCGTGGCCGAGCGTGTCGTTGAGCGTCTTGAAGTTGTCGAGGTCGATGAACAGCAGGGCTCCCTGCCGCTCCCGACGGGCGCTTGCCGCCATGGCGATGCGCAGGCGGTCGTGCAGCAGGCGCCGGTTCGGCAGGCCGGTCAGCGCATCATAGAACGCCAGTTGCTTGATTTCCTCCTGCGTCGCCTTGCGCAGCGTGATGTCGGTGAGCATCGAGACATAGTGCGTGACCCTGCCTTGGCTGTCGCTGACCGCCGAGATCGTCAGCCACTCGGGATAGATCTCGTCGTTCTTGCGCCGATTCCAGATCTCGCCCTGCCAGGCGCCCGTGCGCGCCAGACTGTCACGCATCGCAGCATAGAAGAGCGCGTCGTGACGACCCGAGCGCAGCAGCCTGGGCGTCTGACCGACCGCCTCGGCGGCGGTGTAGCCGGTGATGGCGGTGAACGCCTGGTTGACGCGCAGGATGATGCCGTCGGCGTCAGTGATGAACATCCCCTGCTCCAACTCGAACGCGGCGGCGGCGATGCGTTCCCACTGCTCGGCGTGGCGGCGGTCAGTGAAGTCGTGCGAGACGACGACAATGCGTTGCGGCTGCCCGTGCTGGTCGCGAATCACCCGGCCAACCGAGCTCATGTACCTGACCCCGCCATCCCGTCGCAGCAGCCGGTACTCGATCTCCTGTCCGACACCGCTGCGCACCGTCTGCCGGAACACCTCCCGCACCCTTTCCCGATCGTCCGGATGAATGTCGACAAAGGAGTCGGTCCCCGGCAGCTCGCTGGTGTCGCCAAAGAACTGCCGGTACGAAGGACTGTTGTAGAGGCGGCGTCCCCGCAGGTCGAGAACGGCGATGTGTTCGCCGATGCTCTCGGAGATCAGCTGGAAGAACTCCTTTTGCTCGCGCAGCGACGCTTCCAGTTCCTTCCTCTCGGTGATGTCCTGCGTCGTTCCCAGGCTGCGCACCGCCCGGCCATCGTCAGCAAACTCGACTTCGGCCCGCTGTGCCACCCAGCGCACGCCACCGTCGGTGATGATGCGCAACTCGCTGTCGAAAGGCTCACCCCGCAGTGCCGCCTCGATGTCCTGCTGCAGAATGCCCTGATCATCCGGATGCACCCGCTTCATGAACCCGGCAAGCGTACCGGTCGAGCCCTCCGGTACGCCGAAGATTCGGCAGGCTTCGGCCGACGGACGAATCGTCCCGCTGGCGAGGTCGCAGACCCAGCTGCCGACATGCGCCACCCGCTGCGCCCGCCTGAGTTCGGCTTCATTCGCCAGCAGTTCGGCACTGCGCTGCCCGAGATCCTGACCAAGGCGCTGCACCTCGGCGATCCGCCGCTGGTACGAGCGCGACAGGAAACTGATCAGCAGCAGCGCGACGATCACCGCCGAAAGCTGAATCAGGCCATACATCAGCGCCGGCGTCGGCGGCGGCGGTGGCAACCAGTGCAGCCATTCGGCAAGCAGGAGAGCGCTGATCAGCGCGCCGCTCAGAACCGCCAGGGCGAGCGCTGCCCGCGCGCCGAGCAGCCAGCCGCCGGTCATGATCAGCAGCGGATAGAGGATCACCAGCGAGCCGCGCAAGCCGCCGTAGAAAACGGTAATGCCGACGACGGCCAGCCAGGTGCCCCAGACGAGAACGGTGAGCGAGGCGCGCAGCCGCCCGATCGCCAAGAGCCGCAGGGTCGCAGCCGCAACGACGATCATCACAGCCGGCCCGAGCGAGCGCAGCGGCTGATCCGGAATCAGCAACAGGATCGTCGGCAGAACCCCGCAGGCAGTGAGCAGGATCGCCCAGCCGGCGTACTTCAGGAAGGCGAGCGAAGGCGCCCAGTACAGCGGCTGATCGTCGTCTGCGCTGGCAGGGATCGCCGGTGCACGCGAGAGATTGGGCTCGTCACGGCTTGCTGGGCGACTGTCTGCCACGCGCTACGCTCCGGCCGACTCGGTGACTGTGCGGAAAAACCGGTAGCAGTTGCGACCCGCCTTCTTCGCGTAGTACATCGCCGTATCGGCGCTCTTGAGCAACTGGCCGACGTCTTCGCCATGCTGCGGGTAGACGGCAATGCCGATGCTCACCGAGATGTCGAGCGTGTGCGGACCGATCACGAAGGGCCGGCTGAGCGCCGCCAGGACCTTGCCGGCGACGAGAACGGCATCCATCGCCCGTTCGATCTGCGCCAGCAGGATGACGAACTCGTCGCCGCCGAGACGCGCCACGGTGTCGGTCTCGCGCGGGACGCAGCTCTTCAGGCGTAGCGCCACCTCCTTCAGCAGCAGGTCGCCGATGTCGTGCCCGAGCGTGTCATTGACCGGTTTGAACTGATCGAGATCGAGGAACATCAGCGCCAGCGTCGCCCGATCCCGCCGCACCTGCGCCAGCGCCTGCGCCAGGCGATCGCTGAGCAGCGCGCGATTCGGCAGGTCGGTGAGCTGATCATGATGGGCCAGATGCTGGACCCGTTCCTCGGTCGCCTTGCGCTCCGAGATGTCCTGCTTGATGGCAACGAAGTGCTGGATGCGGCCGTTGATGTCGGTGACCGGTGAGATGGTCAGCGCTTCGTCGTAGACGCTGCCGTCCTTGCGACGGTTGACGAGTTCGCCGCTCCATACCCGCCCGTCGAGAATCGTCTCCCACATGCGACGATAGAAGTCCTCGTCCTGCTGGCCGGTATTGAGCATCTCGATTGGCCGGTTGCCGACGGCCTCCGCCAGGCTGATGCCGGTCATCCGGGTGAACGCCGGGTTGGCCCACACCACCGTCGCATTGACGTCGGTAATGACGATGCCGTTGGCCGCGGAGTTCAGTGCGGCCTCGAACAGGCGCAGGCGTGACTCCAGTTTCTGGCGCACGACGGCATGGCGGATCGCCCGCCCAAGCGCGTCGTGCTCGAACTGCCCCTTGACCAGGTAATCCTGCGCTCCCGCCTCGAGCGCCGCCGCCGCCAGCTGATGGTCGTCGGCACCGGTGAGGACGATGATCGGCACATCGGGCAACACCGAGCGCATCATCTGAACGGTCGCAATTCCCGTCGAATCCGGCAGTGAGAGATCGAGCAGGACGACGTCAGGTTTCGCTCCCGTTGCCATGCGCACGCCATCGACCAGGGTCGACGCCCAGTCGAGCGACTCGCTGCCCCCCCGGCGACGCAGCCCGGCGCGGCGGATGCTCGCCCGGATCAGGCCAAAGTCGCCTGCGTCATCCTCGATCACCAGGATCGAGATCTGCGGCGTCGACTCGCTCATTTCCTCTTCTCCGTAGCTTCGACCGTCTCGCCGGTCCGCTTGCCATTGTGCGCCAGGAACGCCACGCGCGACCAGTACTCGCCGAGCCGCCGGATCTCTTCGATGAACACGTCGACATCGGCTGACTTGGCGATGTAGTCGACGGCGCCGAGACGGCGGGCGGCAAGAACGTCGCGCTCGACGATCGAAGTGCTCAGAACGACCACCGGGATGTCGGACAGCGACGGATCATCCTTGACCGCCGCGAGAAACTCGCGGCCATCCATTCGCGGCATGTTGAGATCGAGCAGGATCAGGTCGGGGCGCCTCGCCCGCAGCGAGTGTCCGCACTGTCGGCGCAGGTACTCCAGCCCTTCGCGTCCATCGAAGACGTGCTCGAGCTGCGCATCGATGCGACTCTCGCTCAGCGCCACCCGCAACAGGTGGGCGTCGGCCGGCTCGTCCTCAACGAGCAGGATCAGCAGGCCGGAAGGGCTGCCGCCGCTTTCGCCCGATTCAGCGCTCAGCGTCGTCGACGCGCCAATCATACCGTCCTCCCGACGCCGGCGGGCCGCTCGCCCGCCGGCAACTGCAGTGCCAGCCGGCAGCCGCCGCCCGGCGCCTCCTCGATCCACGCCTGACCACCGCAACTCTCGGCAATGCGGCGAACGATCGCCAGACCCACTCCCGTTCCCTCGCCACTCGACGACAGCCGCTCGAAGACGCGGAACACTCGTCCGCGATACCCCTCCTCGACACCGGGTCCGTTGTCGCTGACATGATAGACCACCCACTCGTCGCTGCGCTCGCCGGCAACGTCGATGCGCAGCACCTGGGTTCCGCGGCCATGCCGCAGCGCGTTCTCGATGGCCACGCGAAAAAGGTCGCCGAGCCGCGGCAGGTCGATCAGGGCCGGTGGCAAGCAGCCGCTGATGCCGAGATCTGCGCCGGCGTCGGCTATCGGCCCGGCAAGCCGCGTCCGCACGGACTCGACGACGGCTTCGGCGTCGCAGCACTCGATCGGTCCGCGTGGCTGGTCGGCCGACAGGTAGAGTTCGGCGTCACGCAGCAGTTCCTGCAGTCGCCCAGACTGCTGCGCAATGAAGTCGAGCGACAACTGCACCTCGGGATCGTCGACGCGCCCGGCAAGCTGGCTGCGCAGGCGACCGGCATAGGTAGCGACGCGGCGGGCCGGCTCCTGCAGATGGTGCGCGCTGACTTCGGCAAAACGCTGCAGATCGGCGGTCCGCTGCGCGACCCGCAGCTCCAGCGTCCTTTCGTGTGCTCGCGAAGCCGCCACCAGTCTCGCCTGCCAAGCCGCCTGCCAGGCCAGCACGAGGCAGAACAGCAAACCGGCAGCGACCTGCAACAGCAGTCCACGCCGATCCGACCAGCCAGTAGCCGGCGCGACGCTGAGGATCAAGGATGCGTTGAAAACTGCCAGCTCCTTCTCCACCGGCTCGACCAGTGCCACCGCCGAAGAAGCCGCCAGCAGGTGCTTCTCGCGTGTCTCCGGATCGCGACGGAACAGCTGGTAGGCGTAACCCTGCTCTTCCAGATCGGCGAGACGGCTCTCCCGAAGCACCTCAGGGAAAGGAATCCGGACGACGGCAAAGCCCCAGAATGAGCGGCCGTCGCTCTGGTTGTCAACGAAGATCGGCAACAGCCCAGCAGCCTCGTAACCGCCCGCCACCATTCTGAACGGCCCGGCCAGCAACGGCGTGCCACTGCTGCGGCTCTGCCGCGCCTGCCGGCCGAGGTCCGCGTCGCGCAGCAGATCGACGCCAATGGTGCTCTCGTTGCCGGCCCGCGGGACGACCTGCCGCACCACGCCGGCCGGTGCCAGTTGCAGCGCTGACGCCTCCGGGAAATAACGCAGCAACCGGTCGCCAGAGACCGCGAACCCCGGCATGAGTTCCTTTCCCGGCTGCAGCATGGCTGCCAGGGCATAGATCGGGCCGAATGCCCGCTCGACGCTGGTCTGGATGTCGTGCGCGCGCTCGGCAGCGACGCTCGTTGCCTGGCTGCGCGCTTCGCGCAGCCGCTGCTGCTCGTGTCGCCAGATCACTCCGCTGACCAGTCCGCCCGCCAGCACGAAAGCCAGCAGCGCGACGACCCGCGGCCGACAGGCCAGACTGCTGCCGACGCGGGCGGCCCTGAACTCGCGGTCGCCTGGCGACGGCGCTGCCGGCGACATCAGGCGGCCGCCCAGGACATTGGCAGGGACACGCAGAACCGGCTGCCCCGACCGTCGCCGCCGGATTCCGCCCAGATGCGGCCGCCATGGTGCTCGGCGATCTTGCGGCAGAGGGCGAGGCCGACGCCGCTGCCCTCGAAGGCGGTACGGCTCTGCAGCCGCTGGAAGACCTGAAACAGCCGACCAAGCTGCGCCGGCGCGATACCGACCCCGTTGTCGGCGACCACCAGACACCATTCGGCAATCGCGATGCGGCTGCTCACCGTGATCTCCGGCTGCCGCCCCGGAAGGTGAAACTTGACCGCGTTCGCGATCAGATTCTGCAGCAGCCGCAACATCTCGTCCGGGCGAACAAAGACGCGCGGCCACTCGCCACAGATGCTGATCGTCGCGCCGGCCTCGGCAATCGTCGGCTGCAGGAAAAGCAGCGCTTCTTCGAGTATCGCGCGGCTTTCGATCCACGTCGGCGGCTCACCCAGGCGACCGACCCGCGAGTATTCGAGCAGCGCCACCAGCATCCGGTCGAGGCGCTTGGCGCCATCGATGGCGAAACCAAAGTAGCTGCTCTGTTCATCGTTCAACTCGCCGGCGAGACTGGTGCCGAGCAGTTGCAGGTAACTGGCGATCATCCGCAGGGGTTGCCGCAAGTCGTGTGAAATGGCGTAGCTGAACTGCTCGAGTTCGGCGTTCGAACGCCGGAGTTCGGCCTCAGCCTGCTTGCGTTCGGTAATGTCCTGTGTCGTTCCGAGGCTGCGCAGGGGCTTGCCATCGGCAGAAAAGCTCAGATCGGCCCGGTGACGAACGTGACGGACCGCGCTCCCGACAAGGATGCGATGTTCGTGCTCGAACGAGCCGCCGAGCAGGAGGAAACGCTGCCACGCCGCCTCGAGAGCGGCGCGGTCTTCGACGCAGACGCGTGCCAGGCACGCGCGGGAGCTGCCGACGGTACCCTCGGGCAAGCCGAAGATGCGACAGGTCTCCGCCGACAGATGCATCTCGTCGCTGGCCAGCTCGTAGTTCCAGCTGCCGACGTGCGCCACCGACTGCGCCCGGATGAAGTTGGCCTGGCTCTCGCGCAATGCGCCGACGGCCTCGTCGAGCTGCCGCAGCTTCAACTGCAGGTCGTGCTGCAACTGCTCCTGCTCCCGCATCAGGCGATAGGTGCGGATCGCCGTGTGGACCTGGGAAAAGATCTGGTTGCCGTGCAGTTCCGACTTCAGCCGATAGCCATCGATCTCGTACTGGCTGATGACCTCGCGCTGCGGCGCGTAGCCCGGCTGCCCGGTGATCAGGACGATCTGCACGGTGCGGTTGGCGAGCTCGTCACGGATATGGCGAACGAGGTCGAGGCCCGCCCGCTCCGACTCCATCACCACATCGAGCAGGATCAGGGCGATGTCCGGGCTGGCCGCCAGGATCTCCTTCGCCTGATCGGCCGAGAAAGCGTCGAGCAACTGCAGCCCGCGGCCTTCGATCACCACCTCCTGCAAGGCGAGACGGAGCACCGCATGTACGTCCGCTTCGTCGTCAGCCACGAGGACTTTCCAGGGGCTGCCGGCAGCAGGCGCCGGCGCAAGCGCATCAGCCTGCAGCAGTGCGGGAAAGAGGTCCGGGTCCTCGCTCACCGGGCTGCGCATTCGTTCATCCCCACAGGCGATGCTGTCGCGCCCGCGACCGCCCGCCACTCAGACGAGCAGTCGCCAACGTCTTGTCGCTACCCCGAGCGTTTTCCATTCCGACACCTGCCACGAGGACTGATTGATGGCAACGATCCGGCAAGCCGTCCTCGCCGGCTGCCGGCCCATGTCCTCTGCTACGACACGACAGCCCTGCAACTTTAGGCCCTTCTGCAGCAGCCGTGGCAGCGCACGGCGGGCCGCGGCGCCCGCTCAGTTCTGCTCGATCGGTGGCGCCACCTTGAAAACCTCCGCCAGCGTCGTCACCCCGGCGGCAACCTTCATCGCCCCCGAGATGCGCAGCGGTTTCATCCCTTCGCGAAACGCCAGTTCACGAATCCTGCTGATATCCTTGTTCTCGCTGATCGCCTGCTTGACGTCGGGCGACAGCATGAGGATCTCGTACAGCCCGACGCGCCCGAGGTAGCCGGTCATCCGGCAATCGAGGCAACCAACCGGCCGGTAGAAGCGCGACGGGCGGTTCGACTTCCACGGCGCCACCAGCTGATCCCACATCGCCTCCTCGACCGGGCTTGCCGGATGCACCTGCTTGCAGTGCGGACAGAGAATTCGCACCAGGCGCTGCGCCATCACCCCGAGCACCGTGGCGCCGAGCAGGTAGGACGGCACGCCGAGGTCGAGCAGGCGCGTGATCGCCGACGGGGCATCGTTGGTGTGCAGCGTCGACAGCACGAGGTGACCGGTCAGCGCCGCCTGGATCGCCACCTCGGCGGTCTCCAGGTCGCGAATCTCGCCGATCATGATGATGTCCGGGTCCTGCCGCATCAGCGCGCGGACGCCCTGTGCGAAACCGAGGTCGATGACGTTCTGCACCTGCATCTGGTTGAAAGCCGGCTCGACCATCTCGATCGGATCCTCGATGGTGCACACGTTGACTGCCGGCGTCGCGAGCTGCTTGAGCGTCGAATAGAGCGTCGTCGTCTTCCCTGATCCGGTCGGCCCGGTAACCAGGATGATGCCGTTCGGCCTCTCGGCCATCGCCTTCCAGCGCCCCTGATCGTCGTCCGAGAAACCCAGCTCGGGAAAACCGCGCACCAGCACTTCGGGATCGAAGATGCGCATCACCAGCTTCTCGCCAAAGGCCGTCGGCAGCGTGGACAGGCGCAGTTCGGCCTCCTGACCGTCAGCGGTGCGCGTCTTGATGCGGCCGTCCTGCGGGCGGCGCTTCTCGACGACGTCCATGCGGCCGAGAATCTTGACCCGGTTGATCATCGCCGCCAGGACGCTCATCGGGATCTGGTACACTTGGTGCAGCACGCCGTCGATACGGAAGCGAACGATACCGATCTCACGCCGCGGTTCGATGTGGATGTCGCTGGCACGCTGCTCGAACGCGTACTGCCACAGCCAGTCGACGATGTTGACGATGTGCTGGTCGTTGGCGTCGAACTGTCGATTGGTGCGGCCGAGTTCCACGAGCTGTTCGAACGACGACAGGTTGCCGGTCGGACCGCCAAGCTGCGCCGCCTTCTTGACCGACCGCGCCAGATTGTAGAACTCGACGAGGTAGCGCGCGACATCGACCGGACTGGCCAGGACGCGATTGATCTCCTTCTTGCTGATCGCACGGATCTCCTTCTCCCAGTCGCGCAGGAAGGGCTCGCTCGTCGCGACGAGGACTTCACGCGTCGTCACGGCAACCGGCAGGACGCCGAAACGCGTGGCGTAGGCACTCGACATGACCTCGGTCACGGCCGTGAAATCGACCTTCAGCGGATCGATGTGGTAATACTCGAGGCCGACGCGGCGCGCCAGCCACTCACCCAGATCATCGAGAGTCAGCGGGCGGTACGGTTCCTGTTGCGATTTCCACTTCTGGTCGGCAACGATCACCAGCGGATGCGCCACCACGCGCTTGAGGCGGCTCTCCTTGAGCAGGGTGTCGGCATCGGCAGCGCCGACCAGGCCATCGGCGACCAGCCAGCCGAGAACCTCGGCCAGGGCCAGGCGATGTTCATGAACGGTGTTGACCGCTGCTTGCAGCATGTGCAGTTTTCCGCGGGGGGGTACGAGCACTATACCGGAGAGCGGCGTCGCGACTCAATGGTCGCGCCGCAACGGTGTAAGATGCACGCTCGCCTGCGCCGCGCACCGAGCCCGTCGACCGGGCCGCGCGCCGGCGGCCGCCAACCAGACCTGCGGAGGAAGCCATGCACACCAGCTCTCTGATCATCGTCGCCCTCGCCGGCGCTCTCTTCGCGATGCCGGCAGCCGCCCAGCCCGCCGCCGCCGGCATGGGTCCGGGAATGCCCGGAGGCGGCGGCGGCCCGGGCATGGGTCGCCCGGCCGACTGCGGCAAGGCAGCCGACCCGCAGCAGTGCGAAGCCCGCCACGCCGCGCACCAGAAGGTGCTCGCCGCCTGCCGCGACAAGAGCGGCAGCGAGCGCCGCCAGTGCCTGCATCAGCAGGCGCAGCAGACCGACTGCGCCAGCGCCCGCAATCCGCAGCAGTGCGAGGCGCGCAAGCAGGCCTACGCCGCCTGCCAGGAGCGTAGCGGTCCGGATTTCAAGCGCTGCGTGCAGGAGAAGATGCCGGCCGCCGATTGCAGCAAGTCAGCCGATCCGGCGCGCTGCCAGCGCCACCAGAAGGCGCGCGAACTGTGTCGCGACAGGATCGGACCGGAGCATCGGCAGTGCCTGCGCGACGCACTGGCACCGCCCGCCAGGTAGGTCGCGCGACGCGTTGCGATGACCGCTGGCGCCGCCCGCGCGCTCAGCCGACCGGCTGGGCGCCGGCAAGCGCCGCCCGCCATGCCGCCAGCTTGTGTTCGAAGGCCAGCGTGTACGCCGGACTGGTCGACGGCAGGATCTGCGTCGCATAGCCCTGCTGCCGGAACCAGCCAGCGAAACGGCCCGCCGTCTGGCCATTGAAGCAGACACGAGCCAGTTGTGGTGCCACGACGCGCAGTCGCGAGAAGTCGTTGAGCACCGCCGACTCGATGGCGGCGTCGAGAGCACCGCGGCGCCGGCACTGCCGATAGACGTCCCAGAGCCCGACGCGGTGCTGCAGCAGACAGTCCTGCTTGCCGGCGTAGTCGAGCGCGGGCAGCGGCTCGTCAAGCAGCGCTCCGAGCAGGCGCCAGAACTGGTTCTGGCGGTGCGCATAGTAGTGTGCTGCGGCCAGCGATGCCGGCGAGGGAAAACTTCCAAGAATCAGCGTCCTGACACCGGCATCGATGATCGGCGGCAGGCCGTGCAGCAGCTCCGGCCCGCCAGCCCCCATCAGCGACCGCCAGCGAGCGACAGCGCCAGCATCAGATCGTTGATGCGCTTGACGAAACCGGCCGGATCTTCGAGCGAACCACCCTCCGCCAGAGTCGCCTGCTCGAGCAGCAGGTTGGCCCAGTCGTCGAAACGTGCTTCCTCGTACTTCAGTCGCTGCACCGCCGGGTGCTTCGGGTTGATCTCGAGGATCGGCTTGCTCGCCGGCGCCTGTTGTCCGGCGGCCTTGAGGATCCGCTGCAGGTTGCCACCAAGGTCGTAGTCGTCGGCGACCAGGCAGGACGGCGAATCGGTCAGACGATGCGTGACGCGAACGTCCTTCACCTTGTCGCCGAGCGTCGCCTTCACCTTGTCGATCAGCTCCCGGTACTCGTCGGCGGCCTTTTCCGCCTCTTCCTTCTCGGCCACATCCTCGAGCTTGCCGAGATCGAGCCCGCCCTTGGCAACCGATTGCAGCGGCTTGCCGTCGAACTCGGTGAGATGACCGGTCACCCACTCGTCGACGCGATCCGACAGCAGCAGCACTTCGATCCCCTTCTTGCGGAAGATCTCGAGATGCGGGCTGTTCTTCGCGGCAGTGAAGGTCTCGGCGGTGACGTAGTAGATCTTCTCCTGACCCTCCTTCATCCGCGCGACGTAATCGGCGAGCGAGACGCTTTCCTCAGTCGTATCGGCGCGTGTCGAGGCGAAACGCAACAGTCTGGCGATGCGCTCCTTGTTCGCGAAGTCCTCGCCGACGCCTTCCTTGAGGACGCGGCCAAACTCCTTCCAGAACCGGACGTACTTTTCCTTCGCCGCCTCGTCCTCGCTGTCGGCAAGGCTTTCGAGAAGGCCGAGAACGCGCTTGACACAGCCGCCGCGAATCGACTCGATGTCGCGCGACTGCTGCAGGATCTCGCGCGAGACATTCAGCGGCAGGTCGTTCGAGTCGACAACCCCGCGCACGAAGCGCAGGTACAGCGGCATCAGCTGCTCGGCGTCGTCCATGATGAAGACGCGGCGGACATAAAGCTTGATGCCGTGACGAGCCGTCCGCTCGAAGAGGTCGAACGGCGCCCGCGACGGGAGGTAGAGCAGCTGCGTGTATTCCTGCTTGCCCTCGACACGCGCATGCACATGCGCCAGCGGATCCTCGAAGTCATGCGCGACGTGCTTGTAGAACTCGTTGTACTGCTCGTCGCTGATTTCCGACTTCGGGCGGCTCCAGAGCGCTGACGCCTGGTTTACCGTCTCGTCCTCGTCGGTCGGCACCTGCTCCTTCTTCTCCTCGTCCCAGCGCTCCTTCGTCATCAGGATCGGCAGCGTGATGTGGTCGGAGTACTTGCGGACGATCTCACGCAGCTTCCAGCTCGAGAGGAACTCGTCCTCACCCTCGCGCAGGTGCAGGGTCACCTCGGTCCCGCGTTGCGCGCGCTCGATCATCTCGACGGTGAAGTCGCCCTCGCCCGACGACTCCCAGCGCACCGCCTGCGCCGCTTCGAGACCGGCACGACGCGACACGACGGTGACCTTGTCGGCGACGATGTACGACGAGTAGAAGCCGACGCCGAACTGACCGATCAGGTGGGCATCCTTGGCCTGGTCGCCGGTCAGAGCCGAGAAGAACTCGCGCGTCCCCGACTTGGCGATCGTCCCCAGGTGCTCGACCGCCTCATCGCGCGAGAGCCCGATGCCGTTGTCGGCAATGCTCAGGGTGCGCGCCTCCTTGTCGAAGGAGACACGGATCTTCAGCTCGCCGTCGTCACCATAGAGGGCGGCATTGTTCAAGGCCTCGAAGCGCAGCCGGTCGCAGGCGTCGGAAGCATTCGAGATCAGCTCGCGGAGAAAGATCTCCTTGTTGCTGTACAGCGAGTGAATCATCAGGTTGAGAAGCTGCTTGACCTCTGCCTGAAAACCGAGTGTTTCCTTCTGTGCGCCCATGCAAGAACTCCGTGAATGAGGTTTGGAAAAGACGAAGCAGCGCCACAGGCGCGCCGCGACCAATGGACCAGCAATTGGGGACGATCAGCGCCATTTCAAGCCCTGCCGGCTTAACCTGAAAGTCGCGTCAGCGACTCGCGAATCTCCCTTCTCCCTTGCGCGGGAGAAGGGCCGGGGATGAGGGCAACGGTCATGACTTTCATCATCAGGGGTGTCTCGACAGGCATGGCCGTTGGCGTGGCGTCGGCCGCGGCGCGCCGCTCAGGGCCCGGTTCCCGGATACTCGACGGCCAGCACCTCGACCTCGCGCCATCCCGCCGGGCTGTGAAAGCGCACCGTATCGCCGGCGCGAGACCTGAGCAAGGCGCGCGCCAGTGGCGACACCCAGGTGATGCGTCCGCGCGCCAGTTCGGTCTCGTCGACGCCGACGATCTGGTAGGTGCTCTCGGCTCCCTGCTCGTCGCAGATGGTGACGGTGGCGCCAAAGAACACCTGCTCGGTGTCCTCGCGCCGTGCCGGATCGACGACCTCCGCCAGGTCGAGGCGCCGGGTCAGGAAGCGTATGCGCCGGTCGATCTCGCGCAACCGCCGCTTGCCGTAGATATAGTCGGCGTTCTCCGAGCGATCGCCGTTGGCGGCTGCCCACTGGACGACGCTGACCACCTGCGGACGCTCGACGCGCAGCAACTGCTCGAGTTCCGCGCGCAGGCGCGCGTGCCCGGCGGGCGTGATGTAGTTGCGGGTACCCTGTGGCAGCCGCAGAGCGGAATCGAGGGCCTCGTCCTCGTCGTTGTCGTCGTCGCCTGCCGCTTCCCTGACGAAAGCCTTGTTCATCGCCTGTCACCCCGGATGGTCATGGACCGTCGAGCCCCCTGATCACCAAAGCCTCGGCCGCTTCCCCGGCCGCCGACGCGCCGCGCACGGCAACCCGTGTCCGCTGCCGCCCGCCAACCCGGCGCTCGGGCCGCGCTGGCGCCGGCAGCAAAAAAGAAACGGCGCAGGCCCTGCAACCTGCGCCGCGCCGCGAACCCGCGGACCGATCAGTAGCCGATGTTGAACGCCTCGACATCGATGCGGACGGTGTCGCGACCGAGCGCCAGCGCCGTGTAGCGGGCGAAGCGGGTCGCCCAGTCCCGCCCCTCGCTGAAACGCTGTTCGCCGCCATAGCGTGCGACGTTGAGGATCTTGTCGATGATCAACACCTTGCCCATCGGATTGCTGGGTTCGCATTCGAGATCGGCGAACTCCTTGTCAAACCAGCGGCGCGCTTCTTCGGGAGAGCCGGCAGCAAGCTCGGTGCGGGAGAACTTGTACTCGTACTCTCGCTCCCGCCCAAACGAAACGATAATGTGATAGACCATCTGCCTCCTTCCGGCTCTCGCAAGGTTACAATTTCATCCTCTATTCTATTCGCAAAAATGCCCCGTGCCGCAAGTCCCAAGCGAGCGCGCAGAGTTTATTGACGGCCTGCGTGCATTCGTCCCGATGAGCATGAGCATTCTCCCCTTCGGGCTGGTGTGCGGCGCCGCTGCCAGCAACGCGGGGCTGACGACCGGGCAGGCGCTGGCGATGAGCTGGGTGATCTTCGCCGGCTCGGCACAGATCGCCAGCACCCAGCTCTTCGCCGGCGGCGCGCCGCTGCTCGTCATTCTCGCCACGGCAACGGTCATCAACCTGCGTTTCCTGATGTACGGCGCCTCGTTGGCGCAGGGCTTCGGCGGCCTCGATCGCCGCTGGCAGGCAGCGATTGCCTACCTGCTGACCGATCAGGCCTACGCCCTGACGATCATCCGCCGTAGCGGCAGCCAGCGGCCGGCGCATCTGCACTGGTTCTACCTCGGGCTGGCCGGGGCCACCTGGGTCTGCTGGCAACTGGCGACGATCGCCGGCGTCCTGCTCGGCAACCTCGTGCCGCCGAGCTGGTCGCTCGACTTCATCGTGCCGCTGACCTTCATCGCCATGCTCGTGCCGCTGCTCGGCGATCGCCCGATGGTACTCGCCGCCGCCACCGGCGGTGGTGCCGCGGTGCTTCTGCTGCTGCCGCTGCAGCTCAACCTCATCGCCGCGGCACTGCTCGGTGTCGCTGCCGGCATGGTCGCCGAGAAGTTCGGAGGCGGCCGCTGAACGCAAGCGCTTTCGCCCCCGGCAGTGAGCTTTTCATCTGGTCGATGATCATCGGCATCGGCGTCATCACCTTCCTCCTGCGCTTCGCACCGCTCGCCCTGCTCGCGCGGCTGCAACTCGCCGGCTGGCTGCAGCAGGCGCTGCGCTTCGTTCCGGCGGCGGTGATGGCGGCGATCATCGCGCCGCCGTTGTTTTTTGCCGTTGGCGCGCCTAACATTGTCCCCGACCTGCCGCGCATGGCGGCCGCCGCACTGGCGGCGCTGATTGCCTGGCGGACGCGCAGCACCCTGTTAACGGTCGTTCTCGGCATGCTCGCCCTCTGGGCGCTGCAGGCCCTGCTCGGCTAGCCGCAAAAACCACCCGAGGGATATCGCCAACCATGCTGACCGAAGAACAGATCGCCGAAACCCGCGCCAGCCTGCGCGAACTCCAGGTCGAGCACCACGATCTCGACCTGGTCATCGACCACCTGATGCTCAACCCGCCAGCGGACGACCTGCTGATCCGCCGGCTCAAGAAACGCAAGCTGCTGCTCAAGGACCGCATCGTCGCGCTCGAGCACCTGCTGCAGCCGGACGTCCTCGCCTGACGCGGCAGCGACCGCGACCGCCCGCACTCACGACATGGAGCTCGACGTCGCCGGCTACCGCTGTCACCTCGCGACGGCAGGCCGGCCGTGGCGGCCGACCGACCCGCTGTCGCCGCCGCTCCTTCTGATCCACGGCGCCGCCAACGACGGCGATGCCTGGCAGCAGGTGGCAGCCGGCCTCGCCGCTGCCGGCTGCTGCGTCCTCGCCCCCGATCTGCCGGGTCACGGCCTCTCGGGCGGCCCGCCGCTGCCGAGCATCGAGGCGCTCGCCGACTGGCTGCCGGCACTGCTCGATGCCGCCGGCGTCGACCGCGCCGTCCTCGTCGGCCACTCGATGGGGTCACTCGTCGCACTCGAAGGTGCCGCCCGCCATCCGCAGCGTTGCAGCGGGCTCGCGCTGCTCGGCACCTCGGCGCCGATGCCGGTCGCCGAAGCCCTGCTCGGCCGCGCTGCCCGCGCGCCCGACAGCGTCTACCGGATGATGACCGAGTATTCGCTGACGCCACGCTTCCTGCTGGCCGGCGGCGGCGGCCACGGCATCTGGGGACCCGGGGTGAACCTGGCCATCATGCGCCGCAGCCCGCGCGGCGTCCTCGCCATCGACCTCGCCAACTGCAACGACTATCTGCACGGCCTCGCAGCGGCGGCCCGCGTGAACTGTCCGACGCTGCTGCTGGCCGCCCGCCGCGACCGCATGACGCCGCGCCGCAACCTGCCGCCGCTGCAGGCCGCGCTGCGCCAGGCGCACTACGTCGAGATTGCCGATTGCGGGCACGCGATGATGAACGAGAAGCCGCAGGCGGTCGTCGCCGAGTTGCTGCGCTTCCTGCCGCGGGTCGCCGCCGCCGCGACTACTGCGCCACCGGCTGCGAACGCGCCAGGACGATCACCGCAGCAAGGATGATCGCACCGCCGGCGAGCTGCCAGCCGCCAATCTGCTCACCGAGGAAGACCGCAGCCAGGACGACGGTGACCAGCGGTTCGAGCGTCGACAGCGTCGCCGCGTCGGCGGCACCGAGACGTTCCATGCCGGCAAAGAAGGTGATCATCGCGACCACCGTCGACAACAGGGCGATGCCGCCAACCGCCGCCCAGGCAACCGGCGAAGCCGGAAAGGCGGGGCCCTGCCAGCAGACCATCAGGCCGAAGACAGCCGCCGCGGCAAGCATGATCACCGTCGCCGAAGGCATTGCTCCGGCCAGCGGCGTCACCCGCTCGCCGACCAGGATGTAGATCGAGTAGATCAACGCCGCGGCGACGCCGAGGACGATGCCGAGCGGGCTGCCGGCGAGGCTGCCGCCGATCGCCAGCCCGGTCCCGAGCAATGCCGCCGCCACCGCCAGCAGGCGCAGCAGCGACAGCCGGCGGCGGGCGAGAAGAGCAGCGAGGACGGTGACGATCGCCGGATAGAGGTAGAGCAGCAAGGCCGTCAACCCGGCCGTCGCGTGCTGCAGCGCAGCAAAATAGCAGAACGACTGCCCGACGTAGCCGACGCTGCCCATCGCGACCAGCAGCAGCAGGGTGCGTCCGCGCGGCCAGCGCATGCCACGCAGGTGCATCAGCACAGCCATCAGCACACCGGCGAGCGCGAAGCGCAGGAACAGCATGCTCGGCAGATCGACGCCCTCGGCGTAGGCGAGCTTGCCGAGAATCGGCATCGCACCGAAGCCGGCCGCCGAGGCGACGATGCAGGCGCAGCCGACGAGGCGCCTGCGGGCGGCCGGATCAGCCATCACCAGGGCGCCCGCTGCCAGGCGTGGCAAGCGCCGCCCTCAGCCACCGCCGCTGTCCGCCGCCGGCTGGCGCGCGAGCCCCAGCGCCTGCCACAGCCAGCCCGAAGCATCGCGGCCGGTGAGCACGTAGTCGAGCACGTTGCGGTTGTCGAGGGCGAGGTTCTGCGCCAGCTTGGCGGCACGCGTACCGGCAAACAGGAGATCGTCGCCCGGCTGCAGCAGCAGCTCGTCGGCCGGCAGCTCGTGATCGCGCCCGTCGCGAACGAGCAGCAGCGGCAGCAGCGGCAGCGCTTCCTGGTACGCGGCCGGATCGCGGCGCAGGATGCCGAGCCGGATCGCTCCCTCCTCGATCATCAGCAGGCGGTGCGCCGCCGGCGCCTCGGCGGCGTTCAGGCGGACGCCCCAGAGCAGCGGCACGCGGCCGCCGCAGAGCTGTTCGAGCTGTCCGCCGACGACCGCCGCGCGCTCCTCCGGCCAGGCCCGAACGAGGCGCAGAAAGCGGCTCAGCAGCGGCGAAGTGATCAGCGCGAGACACTCGCGGGCAACGATGCGCGAAGGAACCATCGTGAAATCGGCATCGTAGGCGTCGAACAGCACCTGATTCGCAACCCGGTTCTGGCGCACGACGACGAACAGATCCGGGTTGAGTTCCTTCGCCGTGATGGCGATTGAAAGGTTGTTGGTGTCGTTGTCGCCGGCGGCGACGATGCCCACCGCGCTCTCGATTCCCGCCGCGCGCAACGGCTCCGCCTCGGTACCGAGGCCGACGACGTGCCGGATGTCGATCGGCAGCTCGGCTTCGGGCGAGATGACCGTCAGGCTCACTCCCTGTCGCTCGAGGTTGCGCACCACCGCCTGCCCGAAGCGGCCGTAGCCGCAGACCACCCAGTCACCGGCCGGCGGATCGTGCCGCGCCGGCAGTTCCTGCCCGGCCAGACCGGTCAGGATGTCGACCAGGCGGTACCAGTTCGGCGAATGGATCGCTTCTGCCAGATGGTCGGCGAACTTCTCGAAGTGATTGACGACGTAGTGTGTGCCGAAGGACATCATGTTGCGCTCGACCGACGGACTGGCAACGCGGGCAACGACCATCAGCCGCGGGTTGATGAGCCGGCTGGCGATCGCCACCGCCAGGTTGACACCGTCGTCGTCGGTCATCGCCAGCACGCCGCGACAACTGCGGTGCTGCAGGCCGGCGAGCAGCAGGTTCTGCGGCTGCGCCGCGTCGGCGCCGAGGACGAGAATGTCGGCGGCGAAGTCCTCGAGTTCGAGTTCCTGGATGCGCGCCTCGCTGCGCTCGATGGCGACGACGCGAACGCCGTCGCGGTCGAGCGCGCGCGCGATCAGCAGGCCGGTCTCGCCACAGCCGCAAAGAATGTAGAACGGCTCGCCGAGATGCCGCACGCGGCGCACGAAACGCCCGCTCAGGAGGACCTGTTGGAATCCCCGGTCCTGCACCAGCGTCAGCAGGCTGATGATCGAGTACGACCAGCCGATCACCGAGAGGAAGATGACGGCCGTCACCCACATCCGCTGCGCCTCGGAAAAGGCTCCCGGCAGTTCGCCGAAACCGATCGTGCTCGCCGTGTAGCTGACGAAGTAGAAGGCGTGGAAGAAACTCATCGGCGGAGCCGGCCGGCCTTCGGCATCGACTCCGGGAATCAGCGTCAGACCAAGCGTCGACACCGCGTAGATGACGATCAGCACGATCAGCGGCGCGCGCATCCGCCGCAGGGCGAGGAAGAAGACGCTGGCGTTCATCGGTTCTGCGTCGCGCGAGCGTCAGCGCCGCAGCATCACCGTTTCGACGATCAGCAGGATGACCGAGACGACGTTGGCGAACAGCGCGCCGCCGCTCAACGAGACGACGCTGGTGGTGACGTCGGCCGACATCCCCTCGCCGGTGACATGCACGGCGATCGCCCAGACGACGGCCGCCGCCACCAGTTGCAGGTCGGCCACCAGGCTGGTCGACAGGTGCACCGCGCCGATCTGCGTACGGTCACCGAACTTCAGCACCGTCGCGATCAGGTTGACGACGATTGCCGCGAACAGCTCGTAGATGTGGTGATGCCGGGGCTCGTCGATGTCGCCGATGAAGAAGCCGAAGTTCAGCGTCGCCGCCAGCACGATGAAGAAACCGAAGACCACCTTCTCGAGGTTCATGAAGCGCCTTTCGCTGTCGCGGGAAGCCACTGCGCCTACCACAGCGGCATGAGGACGAAGGATACTCCCCCGGACGGCTCCTGAAAACAGCCGCCGTGGGCAAGGCCGCCGCGAAAAGCGCCCTGCCCACCGCAAAGCGGCAAGAGCGTGACCACCAGGGCGATGGAAGACGACGGCTCCTGCTGACCAAGGCGCTGCCCCTGCGCTGCCAACCCAGCCGACCGAGCGCCTACGATCGATCGCCCGGGTGAAAGCGATCGATCCCCGTGCGGCGTCCCCGGCGGCAGCGCGGCAGGCTGCTGCGTTCTGGCCGCTGAACACAGGTCCGCGCGCGCTGGCGACGGTGCCGTCAGCGGCGTGCCCAGTCGCGATGATATGCGGCAAAATGGCGCTGGCCAAGCTCTGTTCTACGAACGTCATTGGGACAAGAAAGGGGAATCATGCGCACCGTCGGCCATCGCCAGGGGCATCCGATCAGCTTCTCGGCTTCCGCAGTCCTGTTGGCTGAGGGTGCTCGCTTGAACGACGAGATTCATCGCCTGCCCACCGGCAACGCGACCTTCATTCCGAAAGGCATCTTCCGCTTCAAGACGAATGAAGACGCCAATCGCCACCAAGTGGATTGCCTGGTCGAAGCCATGACCCAAGCGGCCCTGGCGCGTCGCTGATGCAGCAGTACAGCCGACCAGCCACGCTGGCAGACCTCAAGGCCCTGGTTTCGTCACTGAATCGGCACGAGGCCGAGTACCTGCGGATCGGCGGCTACGCCCTGTTTGCGCATGGCTACCACCGCGCGACCACGGACGTTGACCTCCTGGTGCCCGCGACCCGGAAAGCCGGGGAACGCATCAAGGCAGCCCTGATGGCGATGATCAGCGGCTCTCCGGGTAAGCCGCTGCTCCCCGGCAGGGCGATGCCGGCCAGTCTGAAGAACAGGAAGAAGCCGACCTGAAAGCAGGGGATCGTCGGATCATCGCGGCGCATCGGCTGGCGTTGCCCTGAACGACCAAGTAGCGACCATCTGGCGCCGCGTGCAGCCGCCGATCGCCGACTCAGAGCGGCCGTATCTCGCCGTCACGGATCTCCAGTCTCCCCTGCCCTGCCAGCAGCGCCAGTTCCGCTTCAAGACCCTCGCGCACTTTTCGGCCCAATCGTTGGCAACCCCGCGCTCGTGCCAGCTCGCGGAGGAACTGCTCATACGGCGCAGATCTACCGCCCAAAAGTGCCATCACTTGCCGATGGCCAGTGCCCTCCACTGGCATTGCTGTCGGGTCGTCGGCTGGCAACGGATGCGGCTCTGCCGGCACTGGCTCGATCGGCGCTGCCTGGGGGTCGAGAGGGTTATGGCCCGGTGCATTCCCCTGCTCGATCAGCGCATCCAGTTCGTCGACCGTCGCGTTTTCGGGGCGGGCTGCGGGGTCTCTGACGCGATTCGCCTCCGGAGGAATCCCGAGCTCCCGCAGGCGATCGAAAACCGGCCGCATCGCCAGCTCCGCATCGCGGTAGAACGCGCTGCCGCGGATGCGCACGAACCGCCAGCCAAGCCGTTCGAGGACCGCCTGCCGATCCATGTCTTCGGCGAGATTCTCGATGGGATGGTAGCGATCGCCATCGCATTCGACGGCCAGACGCAGCCCTGCGCCCTCGACGACCAAGTCGATGCGGTAGTAGCCGACCGGCCACTGCGACCTGACGCGGAAACCCGCGTCGGTGAGGCGCTGCAACACTTCTCTCTCGAACGGCGACTCGGTCCTGCCGACCTCACGCGCGTTGGCCCGCAGGTAGGCCAGAGGGTTCCGGACGTGTTGCAGCAGCCTGAACCGAATGTCGTCCGGCGCCAGATGATGTTCCGGATCGAAGGAGTGCACCACCCACAACTGATCGCGCGCCCGGCTGGCGGCCACGTTGTAGCGCTTCTTGATCAGCTCGAAAGCGCCCTCACGGACCGCGCGAAGCAATCCCTCGCGCGGAGGACCATCGACCAGCGACAGAAAGATGATGTCCCGCTCGTCGCCCTGGAACTCACCCGGGATTCCTGCCTGGATGCGGCGATTGGCAATCTCGACGCCGTCGATCTCCTGGTGCAGCAGCGATCTGCTGGTAGTCCGATGCCAGCGCAGCCTGCGCGAGGGGTCCAATGCCGACTGCCGTCTCGCCGGCTGCCGCTCGCAAGTCGGTACGGCCGATCCAGGAAACGAGGACAGCTTCTGGCATGGAAGTTTTCTTCTACAAGACAAGCAATCTTATACTCGGGCGGCCGCAGCGACACACGGAGGGTAATCCGGGCCCGCCCCGCATGGGGAATCCGCCTGCCCGAACAACCTGTCGCCGCGCAAGCGCAGCACAGACCGCCTATACTTCGCTTCTCGTCCGGCCAGATCTGAAACCCGCATGATCGCTTCCCTGTCATCGGCGGCCTCGACCGCGCCGTCGTTCCCGACCCGCCCGGTGCAGGTGCGCACCGGTGCCGGCGTGGCTGCGGCCGATGGC
>DDUX01000095.1 GCA_002345025.1 Candidatus Accumulibacter iunctus
TATGGGATGTTAAAGATGGGCCAAGAGGCAGCGGCCGCGGCAGGCTCGATGCCCACCAGCAAGCCTTGCTGCTCCTCACAACCGCCAGCGCCCGTGCCATCGACCGTCACCTCGCTGGCGCCGGCTCGGTGCATGACTGGCTGCCTGCCGACTGTCGGAAAATTTTACATTCGGGTTCGGGCGGCGTCGCCCCTCGCGGAAAAAAGTTTGTTAAATGGATCGGGTAATGGAATCGGTGCGATTCTTGCTTGTGCTCCGGCGAGCAATGCTCGGTTCGGAGGGGTGGTCGTTCATCGATTTTTCGAGGAGGAGGTTCCTATGCGTGCTCTGTCGTTGGTTGCGCTTCTGTTGTCGGTTTCTGCCCCCGCGTTTGCGGTCGCCAGCACGATTCCCGAACCGGAGTCGTTGGCGCTGTTCGCAACAGCCGCCGCCGCGCTGTGGCTGGCCCGGGGTCGCAAGCCCTGATGCTGTGGCGGGCGGGAGCCCGGACGCTCCCGCCCGGCCCGGCGACGCGATCGCTGCCGGGTACCGTCGGGCTGCGCCGGCCGATACCCGGCAGGCGACTCCGGACGAGGTGAACGTTTCGGGCCATGTCCGCCTGCCGGCGGTCAGTCGGCGACGGCCCAGTGGCGGCTGCGTTCGACCGCTCGCCGCCACCCGTCGAGCAGTGTCGCTCGCTGATCGGCAGACATAGCGGGCTCGAAGCGCCGTTCGGCCTGCCACAACGACGCCAGTTCGGCTTCGTCGCGCCAGAAGCCGACCGCCAGTCCGGCGAGGTAAGCCGCACCGAGAGCCGTGGTTTCGGTGATGCGCGGGCGGACCACGGGTACGCCGAGCAGGTCGGACTGGAACTGCAGGAGCAGATCGTTGGCGGCAGCGCCACCGTCGACCCGCAGTTCACGCAGACGCTCACCGCAGTCCAGTTCCATCGCGACGAGAACCTCGGCGCTCTGGAAGGCGATCGCTTCGAGTGCCGCGCGCGCGACGTGAGCACGGGTGGTGCCGCGGGTCATGCCGAGCAGTGCACCGCGCGCGTAGGGATCCCAATAGGGCGCACCGAGACCGGTGTGCGCCGGGACCAGATAGATGCCACCACTGTCCGGGACCGAAGACGCCAGCGCCTCGATCTCGTCCGAACGGGAAATCATCCCGAGACCATCGCGCATCCACTGCACGACGGCACCGCCCATGAAGACGCTGCCTTCGAGAAGGTAGGTCGTTTCCTCGTTGCGCCGCCAACCGATCGTTGCCAGCAGGCGGTGGCGCGAGTTCATCGCCTGCTGGCCGGTATTGATCAGCAGGAAGCAGCCGGTGCCATAGGTGTTCTTGGCCATGCCGGGCTCGAAACACGCCTGGCCAAAGGTCGCAGCCTGCTGGTCGCCGGCGATGCCGGCGAGCGGCACCTCGGCGCCGAGCAGTGCGCCATCGAGGGTGGTGACGAGGCCACTGCTGTCGACCACCTGCGGCAGGACCGCCGGCGGGATGTCGAGCAGCGCGAGAAGCGTTTCATCCCAGCAGTTGCGGCGAATGTCGAAGAGCAGGGTGCGCGAGGCATTCGACGCGTCGGTGACGTGCACCCGGCCGGCGGACAGTTTCCACGCCAGCCAGCAATCGATCGTCCCGAAGGCCAGTTCGCCGCGTTCGGCGCGGGCGCGGGCCCCCGGAATGTGGTCGAGCAGCCATTTCAGCTTGGTGCCGGAAAAGTAGGCATCGACCACCAGCCCGGTGCGCTCGCGGAACGTCTCGGCATGGCCGGCGGCAGACAGTGAATCGCAAAGGCCGGCGGTGCGCCGGTCCTGCCAGACGATCGCCCGATGCAGCGGCTCGCCGCTCGCGCGATCCCAGAGGACGGTGGTCTCGCGCTGGTTGGTGAGGCCGACGGCGGCGAGCCGATCGGCTGGCACGGCGTTCTCGCGCAACACGGCGCGGGCGACGGCGAGCTGCGTCCGCCAGATGTCGTTGGCGTCATGCTCGACCCATCCCGGCTGCGGGTAGTGCTGCGTGTACTCCTGCTGGGCAACGCCGTGGATCGTCCCGTCACGCGCGAAAAGGATCGCCCGTGAGCTGGTCGTTCCCTGGTCGAGCGCGAGGATCAACGGCTGGCTGGTGCTGGCTTGCGGCATCGGACAACCTCCGGCAATGAAAAACGGCAGGCGGTGACTTCAGGTGGCATCGCCAGGCTGCTGCTGCCGCTGGCGAACGATCAGTTCGGCGATCCAGCGCTTGAACTCGGCGATTCGCGGATCATAGTTTTCGCACGCCATCAGGCTCTGCCCGAAAACGTAGGCGTAGAGGAGAAGGCTGCGGCTTTTCGCCACTTCCTCGGAGGAACCGAGCGCGACAAAGAGTTTGCGCGTCGCCTCGAGGCGCCATGTGTCGACCTCGGCGACGACGGCCGCCGCCTGCGCGTCGCGCCGCGCCCATTCCCGCACCGCCAGTTCGATCGACATTCCCTTGCGGTTGCGGGTGGCCGAGTAGATGTCGATCAGATGCAGCAGTTGTTGCTCCTCGGTTCCCGGCGTGGCGACGGTCTGCTTCTCGATGTCACGGATGCGGCCATCACGCCAGACCTGCAGGACGGCCTCGACGAGGTCGCCGCGATCCTTGAAATGCCAGTAGAAACTGCCCTTGGTGACACCGAAGCTCTTCGCCAGGACTTCGACCCGCATGCCGTTGACTCCCTGCTCGGCGAGATTGTCGATCGCCGCCTGAATCCATTCGTTGCGGCCAAGAGCGGCACGCGGTCGGGTATTCGGGTGCTTCATCGTCATCTGGTCCTTTCCTGAAACGCGCGCGTAGGGCAATATTATCAGCTTGAGCCGCAAGCCTCCGGCCGCAGCCTTGACAGCCAGCGATCCATACGGTACCGTACGCAATCCATACGATTCGGTATGGACCATTGTCTGGCCAGAATTCGGGAATGTCAAACGTCGCCTGCGGGACGACGCCTGGCATTGCTTTGCGTGTAGTGATCAAGGAGAAGAAAGTGAAGATCCTCGTTCCAGTCAAACGGGTGGTGGATTACAACGTCAAGGTTCGCGTCAAGCCGGATGCGAGTGACGTCGATCTGGCCAACGTCAAGATGTCGATGAATCCCTTCGACGAGATCGCCGTCGAGGAAGCCGTTCGTCTCAAGGAGGCCGGTATCGCGACCGAAGTGGTGGCGGTTTCGGCAGGCGTAGCCAACTGTCAGGAGACCTTGCGCACGGCGATGGCGATTGGCGCCGATCGCGGCATCCTGATCCAGACCGACGTCGAACTGCAGCCACTGGCAGTCGCCAAGCTGCTGCAGGCGGTGTGTGCGAAGGAACAGCCGCAACTCGTCCTTTGCGGCAAGCAGGCGATCGACGACGACGCCAACCAGACCGGCCAGATGCTGGCAGGGCTGATGGGCTGGCCGCAGGCGACCTTTGCTTCGAAGCTCGTCGTCGCCGGACAACAGGCGACCGTGACGCGGGAGATCGACGGTGGCCTGGAGACCATCGAGGTCGTGCTGCCTGCTGTCGTCAGCACCGATCTGCGCCTCAACGAGCCCCGTTACGCGACCTTGCCGAACATCATGAAGGCCAAGAGAAAGCCGCTCGAGACGACGACTCCGGCAGCGCTTGGTGTCGATGTCGCGCCGCGCCTGAAGACGCTGAAGGCGGCAGAGCCGCCGAAGCGGACCGCCGGCATCAAGGTGGCAGATGCCGCCGATCTGGTACTGAAACTCAAGACTGAAGCAAAGGTGATCTGACATGGCCATTCTCGTTATTGCTGAACACGACGATAGCTCGATCAAGGCGGCAACCCTCAATGCCGTCACCGCGGCGACGAAGCTTGGTGGCGAGGTCCACCTGCTGGTGGCCGGCAGCAACTGCGCCGCAGCAGCCGCTGCAGCGGCGCGCATCAGCGGCGTCGGCAAGGTCCTGCTGGCCGACGCGCCACACTATGCGGACCAGTCGCCGGAGAACGTCGCGGCGCTGCTGGTGAGCATCGCTGGGGCCTATTCGCACCTGCTGGCAGCGGCGACGACCCGGGGCAAGAACTGCATGCCGCGCGTCGCGGCGCTGCTCGATGTCGCGCAGATTTCGGAGATCTCCGGCGTCGAGTCGGCCGACACCTTCGTGCGCCCGATCTACGCCGGCAACGTTGTCGCCACCGTCCAGTCGGCCGATCCGGTCAAGGTCATCACGGTACGCGCGACGGCCTTCGAGGCGGCAGGTGAGGGTGGCAGTGCGGCCATCGAGAGCCTGCCGGCCGGACCGGATCTCGGCCTCAGCCGACTGTTGGGCCGCGAACTGACGAAGTCCGAGCGGCCGGAGCTGACGGCTGCGAAAGTGATCGTCTCGGGTGGCCGCGGCATGGCCAACGGCGAGAACTTCCACCGCCTGCTCGAACCTCTGGCCGACAAGCTCGGCGCAGCACTAGGCGCTTCACGGGCAGCGGTCGATGCCGGCTTCGTGCCGAACGATTATCAGGTCGGCCAGACGGGCAAGATCGTCGCGCCACAGCTGTACATTGCCGTCGGCATCTCCGGCGCCATCCAGCATCTCGCCGGAATGAAGGACAGCAAGATCATCGTCGCGATCAACAAGGATGCCGAGGCACCGATCTTCCAGGTCGCTGATTATGGCCTGGTGGCCGACCTGTTCGAGGTCCTGCCGGCGCTGCAGGCGGAACTCGGCTGAGCGGGCAGTCAGGACAGGCAGCGTGAACGTGCCTGACGGTCTGCTCGACACGGCCTGGACGGTCTTCGCCTGGGTCGTCTTCGCTGCGACGGCTCTTCTTGCCGCCAGGCGCGCGCCGTGGCGCCTGCTGACCGACAGTGCACGTCTGAATGCGTTCCTGGCGATGATCGTCGCGCTGATCCTGCTCTGGCACCTGCAGGCCGGGGTCAAACCCGGCCTGTCGCTGCACCTGCTCGGAGCGACGGTTTTCACCCTTTGCTTTGGCTGGCCACTGGCTTTCATCGGCCTCAGCTTGGTTCTCCTCGGCGTCACGCTGAACGGCGCCGCCGGCTGGCAGGCCTTCGCCGTCAATGCCCTGCTCATGGCCGGTGTCGGCGTCGCCGTCAGTCACGCGGCTCACCGGCTGGTCGACCGCCTGCTGCCGGCTCACCTGTTCGTTTTCATTTTCTGCAAGGGCTTCTTCACTTCGGCGCTGGCACTGATCGCCGTCGGCCTGGCGTCGAGCCTGGTGTTCGCGGTCGCCGGCACCTATCCCGGCCAGTACCTGATGGACGAGTACCTGCCCTACTTCTTCCTGCTTGGCTTTTCCGAGGCCTGGCTGTCGGGAATGCTGAGTACCCTGCTTGCCGTCTATCGACCGCAACTGCTCGCGGATAGCGGTGACGCCCTCTTTTCGGGACGAGAATGAGCCCACTGCACGACGCCCCACGGCGCCAGCGCAAGCCTTGCTGATGCGTGCCGGCATGCAACGATTCGCGCCGATCCTGTGCTTTGTGCTGCTTCCACTGGGTGTTCCGACGGCCAGTGCCGTCGTGCTCGGTGAGCTTCGCAGCACCTCGCGCGTCGGCCAGGCGCTCCAGGCCGAGATCGAAGTCGGCGAGCACCCGGCCGAGCGTTTCGACCCTGCCTGTCTGAAGCTCTTCCGGCCGCAGGCGGTCAGCGACGATCTGCCGTGGATCACCGACGCCCGCCTGAGCTATCGGCGCGAGGGCGGCAACGGCAGGTTGACGATCGTCTCCAGGGCCGCGGTCACCGACCCGGCGGTACACCTGGGTGTTCGTTCCGAATGTGCCGCTGGCGCGGCCAGGCAGTACACGATCCTGCTGACGGATCCGAC
>DDUX01000039.1 GCA_002345025.1 Candidatus Accumulibacter iunctus
CTCGGCGGACCGATCTATTCGCTCGGAAGCGTGGGTCCGTTCAATTGCTACTTCGACCCGTACTCGCTGGCGATCGCCGTGGCGATCCAGCTGATCTCGGAGCTGCTCTCGTGCGAGGAAGCCGAGAAGCTGCTGGCGATGCACCGCGAAGCCAATCTCTGCGTGGCGGTGGGTTCGTTCTGCTCGCGGCGTGTGCCGATCATCAGGACCTGCATCGAACAGACGCAGTCGTACTGCTGTTTCAACTCCCGCCTGGCCCGGATCATCAATGAGCCCCGTCGTTACGAAATCACCCACGTACCCGCCCCGGTGCGCAACCGCGACCGCCTGATCGGCATCGGCGAACCCGTGCTGCCGCGCTATGAACGAATCGCCTTCGAGAAATCGCTCGTCGCGCCTCAGGGCCAACCGCTGGCGGCATTCGTCTGCCTCGGCCATCCAATGCTCGACGCCGTGATCGACCTGACGCTGGAACGTCATCGCGATCTGCTGAAACGCGGCAGCGTGCTGGTTGATGAGCGCGATCCCGGAATGCAGCCGCGTGTGCTGTTCTACCTGGAGCATGCCATCCAGGACGCCGGCCTCACTCGATGCCGGTGAGCGTCGGGTCGTGTCGAAACGCATGCTCTACGTCGAGATGGACGCCAGCACCAGCACACGTCATGTGCACTACGCCCCCCCTATCTCGACTATCGGCCATTCGTTGCGGGCGAACCCGGCATCGAATCGATCCTCGACCGGCCCGAATGCCAGTGGATCACGCGCGAACTGGAGAAACAGGTTCAGGGCTACGCCGTCACCCAGGTCGTGCCGGAACACCTTGCCGAGGTCCGTGGGCGCAAACTCGAACTGATCACCCGAACTGAAGCCGCGGTCAAGGATCGCCTCACCAAGGAAATCACCTGGTGGGATCACCGTGCCGAAGAACTCAAACTGCAGGAGCAGGCCGGGAAACCCAATGCCAAACTCAACTCCGGCGAGGCACGCAAGCGCGCGGACCTTCTGCAAGGGCGGCTCGAAAAACGTCTGGACGACCTGAAACTGGAAGCGCAAATCTCGCCGCTGCCGCCAGTGGTACTGGGCGGCATGCTGGTGGTCCCGATCGGCCTGATCAAGGCCATGACCGGCCAAACATCGACCACACCCACTTTGCCCGCAGACACACAGATCAGCGCCGCCCGCGCCCGGGCCATCATCATGGACATCGAGCGCCAGCTCGGCTTCGATCCCACCGATCGCGAATTCGAGAAGCTGGGTTACGACGTTGAAAGCCGCGTTCCCGGCACCGGCAAGCTGCGCTTCATCGAAGTGAAGGGCCGCGTTGCCGGCGCGCCGACGATCACCGTCACGCGCAACGAGATTCTCTTCTCGCTCAACAAGCCCGAGGACTTCATTCTCGCCATCGTCGAGTTCATCGACGCGACCAATCACAAGGTGCATTACCTGCGCCAGCCGTTTCAGCGCGAACCCGATTTCAACGCAGTGACTGTCGATTACGACTTTGCCGGATTGCTGGCGCGTGCCGGGACACCGCGCTAAGCCCTCCTGCTTGCTTGATTCAGGAGAATGCCCGCTGTAAAGTAAGAATGTAATGCAATCCTTACTGGAGAACGAGATGCTCGCCGTTGCCAAGATCACTGCCAAGGGCCAGACCACGATCCCGCAGGACGTCCGCGCCGCGATGCACGTAACAGCCGGCGACCTGATCGCCTGGGAGGTCGGCGCCGACGGCACGGCGACCGTCCGCCGCGTGCAGCCGCTGGACATCGAGTACCTGCGCGCTGTCGAAGGCACGCTTTCCGAATGGTCGGGCAGTGCCGACGAGGAGGCCTATCGTGAGCTTTGAACGCTTCGCGGTCGTCCGCGTGCCGTTTCCCTTCACCGACCGCAACGCGACGAAGAACCGCCCGGCGCTGGTGCTCTCGGACGCCGCGGCTTTCAACACTCCGGCCGGCCATTCGGTGATGGCGATGATCACCTCGCAGACCAATGCCCCCTGGCCGCTCGACTGCCCGCTCGCCGATCTCGCTGCCGCCGGCTTGCCAGCGCCGTCGATGGTGCGTTTCAAGCTCTTTACCCTCGACCATCGCCTGGTGCGCGGCGAGCTCGGGAAGCTCGCGGCCAGCGATGCCTTGGCCGTTCGCGTCGGACTGGCCCATTTGCTGGAAGGGGACGTATGAATCGATACGTGCCAGAAATAATCTCAACAGTGTTGAGACTTTTGCAAGGAGATCCCTTGCCCACCGCCCGCGGCCGTGCTTTCCGGGCCGATTTCCTGTGACCGGCAATCCAGCCAAGGTGGCTCTGGGCGAGATCCGCAGCAACGAACTGGGATTCTCACGATTGGCAGTGCTTGCGGCTGCCCTGGATAGCTATCTGCTAGATATCGTCGACGTGGATTTCTCGGCCTGCACCTGGTTCGACGCCAACATGAGCGCGCCACTCGGCGTCGTCTTTGTTCATGCCCTTGATAACCTGAACACGCTGAAGCCTTGTGGGCTTCGACAGGGTGTCGAAACCATTCTTGCCAAGAACCACTTCCTTACGGGATTCGGGTTTCCAGAAAGAGCCGATACGCATGGCACAACGATTCCGTACCACCGCTTTTCGGCCACCGACGACCGCTACTTTGCTGCCTACCTGAACAGACATTTGCGTGGCAAGGATCTGCCGATCATGTCGGAAGCCTTGTCGCAGCGTTTCAAGAACAGCATCCTGGAGATTTTTGTCAATGCGGCGATGCACTCTGAAAGCAAACTGGGCATCTTTGCCTGCGGCCAGTATTTCCCACAACAGAATCGCCTCGATTTCTGCGTCGCCGACGCGGGGCTCGGAGTTCGCCGCAAGATTTACAAGGAGCTTGGGCTAAAGATGAACTCCGACAAGGCCATCGAATGGGCCTTGCAGGAGGGCAATACAACTCGAAAGGGCAGCGTCCCCGGAGGACTCGGCCTTAAGCTGATCCGGGAATTCATTGCCATGAACAAGGGCCGCATCCAGATCGTATCAGACAGAGGCTACTGGGAATTCAGTCCACAGGGCGAAACCTTGACACGCATGGACACTTCATTCCCGGGAACCGTAATCGATATAGAAATCAACACGGCGGACACCAGCAGCTATCGTTTGCGCGCCGAATCGAAAAACTGAACAGGGGGATTGCCACCATGGCTGATCGCGTCACACTAAAAATATTTGACATTGTCGGCGGCCCGGTATGGGTATCCACCGACGATGGTCAAAAGGTCTTCGACAAGATCGTGGCCGCGTTCAAGGCCAATCGTGCTGTCGAGCTTTCGTTCGCCAACCGGGAGAACCTGATCACGGCGTTTCTCAATGCCGCGATCGGTCAGCTCTACGGTGGCCAATATGACGAAGCCTTCCTGCAGCAACATCTCGCCTTTGCCGACATCTCTGACGACGACCGCGCAATGCTCGGACGCGCCATCGAAAACGCCAAGCGCTACTTCGCCAACCAGCAAGCCTATGACCAAACCTGGCAAGAGGTCATCGATGAAGACGAAGAATAGTGCGCACGACGCGGCGGCCTACCCTTACCAGGTGGGCGAGCAAATACTCATTGATGCCAATGTTTGGCTCTACCTGCTGCCGCCCGCGTCGCAACCCACACCATCATGGGCGGCCGCCTATTCCGGCACGTTTTCTCGTCTCTTGCAGGCAAAGGCGCAGCCGGTAGTCGATGCTCTGGTCTTGAGTGAATACCTCAACCGCTACGTGCGCATCGAATACGACGCGGCATGGAAAAAAGCTTATCCGAGGTTCAAGGACTTTCGGCAATCCAGTGACGGCGCCAATGTCCTTCAGTCAGCCGTGGCCGAGGTCAAGCAAATCCTGAAGAACAGTTCATCGCGTGACACCCATCTGGAAAATATCGACATGCCTGCGGTGCTCGCCGCCGTGGAGAGCGGCACCGTTGATTTCAACGATGCCATGCTGATCCAGAACTGTCGGCTGAATGGCTGGAAACTTCTCACCCACGACGGTGATATGACGTTGGGCGGGATTGATCTTCTGACCACGAACAAAAAACTCTTGAACGCTTGTCCATGACGCCAAAGAAAAAGCTCATCGAAGTCGCGCTGCCGCTGGAGGCGATCAACATCGCCAGTGGGCGCGAGAAATCCATCCGGCACGGTCACCCGAGCACCTTCCACCTGTGGTGGGCGCGGCGGCCGCTGGCGGCGGCGCGGGCGGTGATTTTCGCGCAGATGGTCGATGACCCGTCGGCGCATCCCGACATCTTTCCTACCGAGAAGAAGCAGGAAAAGGAGAGGCAGCGGCTGTTCCGCATCATCGAGGACTTGGTGAAGTGGGAGAACACCACCAACGAGACCGTGCTGCAGCAGGCGCGCGACGAGATATGGCAGAGCTGGCGCTATACCTGCGCCGAGAATGCCGACCATCCGCGGGCCAAGGAACTGTTCGACCGCTACAGGCTGCCGGCTTTTCATGACCCCTTCGCCGGCGGCGGTGCGCTGCCGCTCGAAGCGCAGCGGCTGGGGCTGGAGAGCTACGCCAGCGATCTCAACCCGGTAGCGGTGCTGATCAACAAGGCGATGATTGAGATACCGCCGAAGTTCGCCGGGCTGGCGCCCGTCAATCCAGGGGATAGGTTTTTGGGGATAGGGGATAGGGATGGGCCGCATTCAATCGCATCGGGATTTGAACGTCTGGCAGAAGGGGATGGATCTGGCATAGGAAGCGTACCGGTTGGCGAGAATACTTCCGAGGACGGAGGAGTATCGGCTCACGGCTCAATTGCTGAGAGCTGCTGCGTCGGTCCCGGCGAACATCGCGGAGGGACACGCGCGGGGAACGCGGAAAGACTACGCGCACTTCGTGAGTGTGGCGAGGGGATCGCTGGCGGAGACCGAGACGTTCTTGCTGCTGGCGGTGAGAACGGGCCTGCTCCAGGAAGACCAGGCGGCCAGAGCACAGTCTTTGACGAGCGAACTCGGCAAGATGCTGACCGTTCTGCGGCAACGACTGATGGAGCAGGGAATAGTGGGCAGGGAGTAGGGGATAGGGTTCAGGGGATAGGGAATAGGGCAACCCCTAAAACCCACTCCCTATTCCCTAGAACCTGGCACGGGCCGAAGGCCTCGCTGCCGACGTGCGCTACTACGGCCAGTGGATGCGTGACGAGGCCGAGAAGCGCATCGGTCACCTGTATCCGAAGGTTACGGGGTATAGGGATAAGGGGACAGGCAAGGTCTACGGCGACCCAACCCACGCCCCTATCCCCCACAACCTGGAACCTCTCCCCTTGACAGTCATCGCCTGGTTGTGGGCGCGCACGGTGAAGAGCCCCAACCCGGCCTTCGCCAATGTCGATGTGCCACTGGCCTCGACCTTCATGCTCTCGACCAAGGCCGGCAAGGAAGCCTATGTCGAGCCCGTGATCGAGGGCGGCGGCTATCGCTTCTCGGTGAAGGTGGGCAAGCCGAGGGATGTGGAAGGAGCGAAGAACGGCACCAAGCTGTCGCGCGGCGCGAACTTCAGGTGCCTGATGTCGGACACGCCGATTGCCTCCGACCACATCGACGGCGAGGCCAACGCCGGGCGGATGGGCGCACGGCTGATGGCCATCGTTGCCGAGGGCGAACGCGGGCGGGTCTATCTCGCGCCAACGCCGGAAATGGAAGCCATTGCTCTGACCGCGCAGCCAATCTGGCGGCCGGAAACCACGTTGCCGGTTAATCCGCGCGACTTCAAGACGCCGAACTACGGGCTGAACACCTTTGCTGATCTCTTCACCCCCCGACAACTCGTCGCGCTGACGACCTTTTCCGACTTGGTGCAGGAAGCGTGCGAGCGGGTGAAGCGCGATGCCATCGCCGCTGTCCTGTCCGACGACGGGAAAGCCTTGGCGGAAGTCGGCGCTGGCGCCACGGCGTATGCGGATGCGGTGGGGGTGTATTTGGGTTTGGCCATCAGCCGGTTTGCGGATCGCAATAATTCCATCTGTACATGGGACCCTGGCCCGGTGGGCACCCGAGCGTCCACTGGCGGATCGGCGCGCACGGCAAGTCTGCGCAACCTCTTTTCGCGGCAGGCGATACCGATGGCCTGGGACTATGGCGAGGCCAATCCTTTCAGCGACTCCGGCGGTGGCTATAACAGTGCCCTGGATTGGATCGAGCCGGCCATCCGTTTCTTGTGCGGTACTGCTCGCGGTACTGCGACGCCTGACAATGCATCAAGGCAATCTGTAAGCGCAGGCAAAGTCGTTTCCACCGACCCGCCGTACTACGACAACATCGGCTACGCCGATCTCTCCGACTTCTTCTACGGCTGGCTGCGTCGTTCGCTCAAGGCCGTTTTCCCCGAGCTTTTCGCGACACTCGCCGTGCCGAAAGCCGAGGAACTCGTGGCCACGCCCTACCGCCATGGCAGCAAGCAGAAGGCGGAGGCATTCTTCCTCGATGGCATGACGAAAGCCATGCATCGCCTTGCCGAACAGGCACACCCGGCGTTTCCGGTCACCATCTACTACGCCTTGAAACAGGCGGAAACTGACGATGCGGACGGCACAACCAATACCGGTTGGGACACCTTCCTTGCTGCGGTGATCGAAGCTGGTTTTGCCGTTAGTGGCACCTGGCCAATGCGCACCGAACTGAGCAACCGCATGATCGGCTCGGGCACCAACGCCCTCGCATCCAGCATTGTCCTCGTCTGCCGGCCGCGTCCCGCTACCGCGCCCACCGCCACTCGCCGCGAGTTCGTCACCGCCCTCAAAGCCGAACTGCCTGCCGCCATCCGCCTACTCCAGGGTTTGCCGCCGCGCCAACTCCCTACAACCTATCCGCTATCCCCTAAAACCTACATTGCCCCGGTAGACTTGGCGCAAGCGGCGATCGGCCCCGGCATGGCGGTCTATACGCGCTACGCCAGGGTGCTCGATGCCGAAGGCAAACCGCTGCCGGTACGCGCTGCCCTGGCGCTGATCAACCAGACTCTCGACGAAGCCCTGGCCGAACAGGAAGGCGACTTCGATGCTGACAGCCGGTGGGCGCTCACCTGGTTCGAGCAGACCGGCTTTGCCGAAGGCGATTACGGTGTCGCGGAACAGCTTTCGAAATCCAAGAACACCAGCGTCGGCGGCCTGGACGAAGCCGGCATTCTGGTATCCCGGGCCGGCAAGGTGCGCCTGCTGAAGCCGGACGAACTGCCGGCCGACTGGGATCCGCTGACCGACAAGCGGCTTTCGCACTGGGAAATCGTGCACCAGCTCATTCGTGCGCTGGAATCCGGCGGTGAGAGCGCCGCCGCCGGGCTGGTCGCCAAGCTCGGCAGCAAGGCCGAAACCGCCCGCGAACTCTGTTACCGCCTCTACACCCTGTGCGAGCGCAAGAAGCGCGCGGTCGAGGCCATGGCCTACAACGGTCTCGTGCAGAGCTGGCCGGAGATCACCCGCCTGGCCGCCGAAAAGCCCCGCGCGTTGATATCTGGTACGCCTGACCTGTTTGGGCAAGAATGAAGCAGCGAAGGAGCCTTTCATGAAACGACTATTGGACCTCGACGCAGAAGCGCTGGCGCAGTTCTGCGAAGCCCATCACATTCGCCGCCTGTCGCTGTTCGGCTCGCGACTCAAGGGAACGGCACGCCCGGATCGTGACGTCGACCTGCTGGTCGAGTTTCTGCCGGACGCGCGACCGACATTGCTCGACATGGCGCAGATGGAAATCGAGTTGTCGCAAGCCCTCGGGGGGCGGAAAGTCGATCTGCGTACCGCGCAGGACTTGAGTCGCCATTTCCGCGACGAGGTGGTTCGCATGGCAGAGGTGCAGTATGTCGCCGCATGACGGCTGGCGCCTCCAGCACAGGGATCTCACCTGCGTTCACCAATCACGGGCGCGTCGGCAAGACGCTGGAACGTCTGAATACTCCGGAGTGGTGGGAGATCAGTGATGGAATGGATTGACCAGGCAAGGATGTGTCTTGCTGAAAACTTGCCCAATGGCAGTCGGATGATTGTGTTTGGGTCGCAGGCGCGAGGCGATGCGAGGCACGAGAGCGACCTGGACCTGCTGGCGATCGAGCCCGAGGTCGCGGACCGCTTTGCCGAGATCGCGAGGCTCTCGACCCTGCTCGGGCAACGCCTGATTCCGGCCGCTGTGGTGGTCATGAGCGCCGAGACTTTCGAGCACCAGAAGCGGGTCGTCAATACGCTCGCCTGGCGTGCGGATCGGGAGGGGCAGGCTCATGACTTCGCCACCTGATCACGCTCGCCGGTTGCGTGCTCGTGGCCGAGACGAGGGGTATGCGGGAGCGAAGAATGACGCCGCGAAGGAGCGATTGATGAAACGACTATTGAACCTCGACGCAGAAGCCCTGGCACGGTTCTGCGAAGCGCATCACATTCGCCGCCTGTCGCTGTTCGGCTCGCAACTCAAGGGAACGGCACGCCCGGACAGCGACGTGGACCTGCTGGTGGAGTTCGATCCGGATCATGTTCCCGGTCTCCTGGGCATCGCCGCGATGGAGCTGACGCTGTCGGAGATGCTGGGGGGCCGCAGGGTCGACTTGCGTACCGCGCAGGATCTCTCCCGTTACTTTCGGGACGAAGTGGTGCGCACGGCAGAGGTGCAGTATGTCGCCGCATGACCGCTGGCGCCTCCAGCACATGATCGAGGCCGCCGAAAGCACGCAGAAATTCATTGCCGGTCGCGAGCGTGCCGATCTTGACAGGGATCAGATGCTTGTTTTCGCCATCGTGCGTGCGGTTGAAATCATCGGCGAGGCGGCGAGCAAGATCTCCGAGGAAACACGAATTTCGCATCCGGCGATTCCCTGGAAGGCCATCATCGGCATGCGCAACCGTCTGGTCCATGCCTACTTCGATATCGATGCCAGCATCGTCTGGGTGGCGGTCACCGAGGAGATACCCGCCTTGCTTCGTCAACTGAAAACGCTTGCGGCAAGCGAACACGACGGATAGGGATCGCAATGGCCATCACCAACCACGAGCGCGTCGGCAAGGCGCTGGAGCTTCTGAAGACCGGCCTGCTGCCGTTCATCGAGCGGGAACTGAAAGCGAAGTATGGCAACGGCTGGGCTTTCGAAGTGAAGGATATCCTGTCCGACACCCGCCTCGGGGCCAGCAAGGGCGAATCGCTACTGGACGTCGCCGCCTCGCTGGTCGTCATGGATCGCAAATGGGGCGAGGTATTTCGCCAGATTCTCGGCAAGAGCGAGCGCAGTCTGGTCAATGAGCTGGTGACCGTGCGCAACGCCTGGGCCCATCAGGAACCCTTCTCCAGCGACGACGCCTACCGTGCCCTCGATTCCGCTGGCCGCCTGCTCTCCGCCGTTTCGGCCGCGCAGGCGGACGACGTCGAAAAGATGAAGATGGAATTGCTGCGCGTGCGCTTTGACGAGCAGGCGCGCAGCGAAAAGCGGAAATCGGCCAGCACGGCGATCGAAAGCGGCGTCACCGGCAACCTCAAGCCCTGGCGCGAAGTGGTGATGCCGCATGCCGACGTGGCGAGCGGTCGCTACCAGTAGGCCGAGTTCGCCGCCGATCTATGGCAGGTGCATCTCGGCGAGGGAACTGACGAATACCGGGACCCGGTGGAGTTCTTCCGCCGCACCTACCTGACCGAAAGCCTGAAGGGGATGCTGGTCGCCGCGGTGCAGCGCCTGACCACCGGCGGCGGCGACCCGGTCGTGCAGTTGCAGACCAACTTCGGTGGCGGCAAGACGCACTCGATGCTGGCGCTCTACCATCTGTTCTCGGGCATCGCGCCGACCGAGCTGGCCGGCATCGACGAAGTGATGTCGGCCGCCGGGGCGAGCAGGATTCCGACGGCCCGGCGCGTGGTGCTGGTAGGCAACAAGATTTCTCCGGGGAACCCGTCGACCAAGCCCGACGGTACGGTCGTGCGCACGCTGTGGGGCGAACTGGCCTGGCAGCTTGGCGGCAAACCAGCCTTCGCGCGGCTGGCGGCTGACGACGAGAAGGCAACCAGCCCCGGCGACGCGCTGCGCGAGCTGTTCAACGATTACGGCCCCTGCGTGATCCTGGTCGACGAGTAGGTCGCCTACGCGCGCCAGCTCCAAGACCAGAGCGACCTGCCGGCCGGCGGCTTCGAGACGCAATTCAGCTTTGCGCAGGTGCTGACGGAATCGGCCAAGCTGGCGAAGAACTGCCTGCTGGTGATCAGCCTGCCGGCGTCGGATACCTCCGGCTCGCCGCAGAATCTGCCACACTCGCAGGCGAACGATGTCGAAGTCGGCGGCACGCGTGGCCGCGAGGCGCTCGACCGGCTGCGCAACGTCGTCGGGCGTGTCGAATCCTCGTGGCGGCCGGCCAGTGCCGAAGAAGGCTTCGAGATCGTTCGCCGGCGCCTGTTCCAGCCACTTGCCGACCCGGCGCAGTTCAAGGACCGGGACGTGGTGGCGCGCGCCTTCGCCGAGTTCTACCGCACGCAGCAGGCGGAGTTTCCGCCCGAGTGCCGCGAATCCGACTACGAGAAACGCATCCGGGCAGCGTACCCGATCCACCCGGAAATCTTCGACCGGCTGTATACCGACTGGTCGACGCTGGTGAAATTCCAGCGCACGCGCGGCGTGCTGCGGCTGATGGCGGCGGTGATCCACAGCCTGTGGGAGAAGGGCGACCGCAATCCGCTGATCCTGCCCGGCAACGTGGCGATCGACGACGCGCGCGTGCAGTCCGAACTGACGCGCTACCTCTCCGACAACTGGGTGCCGGTGATCGAGAAGGATGTCGACGGGCCGAACTCGCTGCCGCTGAAGCTCGACCGGGACTTGCCCAACCTGGGCCGGGTCTCGGCGTGCCGGCGGGTGGCGCGCGCGATCTACATGGGCTCGGCGCCGACCACCGCCGCCGCGCACAAGGGGATCGAGGATCGGCGCGTGAAACTCGGCTGCGCGATGCCGGGCGAATCGCCGGCGGTGTTTGGTGACGCCCTGCGCCGGATGGCCGGCGCGGCGACCTACCTCTATCAGGACGGACCGCATTACTGGTATTCGACGCAGCCGACGGTGACCAAACTGGCCGAAGACCGCGCCGAGCAGTCCAAGCGCAATCCGGACAAGGTGGCGCAGGAGATCGAACAACGCCTGCGCAAGGATCTGGAGCGCAAGGGCGACTTCGCGCGCATTCATCCGATGCCGGCGACCGGGGCGGACATTCCCGACGACCTGGATGCACGGCTGGTCGTGCTGGGCGTCGATCATCCGTACAGCAAGGAAGGGAACAGCGCCGGCGAGATTGCCGCGCGGGCCATGCTGGAGTCGCGTGGCAATACGCCGCGCCTGTACCGGAATACGCTGGTCTTCCTGGCGGCCGACAAGACCCGCCTGCAGGATCTCGACGAAGCGGCGCGCAAATACCTGGCGTGGGAGTCGATCCTCACCGAGAAGGTGCAGCTCAACCTGACCCCCTATCAGGTCACCCAGGCCGAGACCCAGAAGACCGCCGCTGATGGCACGGTCACCGCCAGGCTGCCGGAGACCTATCAATGGCTGCTGGTGCCGGTGCAGGGAACGCCGCAAGCCCAGATCGCCTGGGAGGCGCTGCGGCTGTCCGGGGCGGAGGCGCTGGCCGTCCGCGTCAGCAGGAAGCTGCGCAGCGACGAACTGTATCTGACGACCTCTGCATCAACACGCCTGCGCATGGAACTGGAGCGCGTGCCGCTCTGGCGCGGCGATCACGTGGCGGTGAAGCAGTTGGTCGAGGATTTCGCGCGCTACCTCTACCTGCCCCGGCTCAGGGATTCGAGCGTGCTGCTGAACGCGATCAGCGACGGCATCAATCTGCTGACGTGGATGCAGGACGGCTTTGCCTTCGCCGACGGTTTCGACGAGCCGGCTGCCCGTTACCAGGGTCTGCGGGCGGGGCAGATGGTGATCCTGAGCGACGCCCACGCGCCCGGGCTGGTGGTGAAACCTGAGGTGGCGGTGCGGCAGATCGATGGCGAGCGCGCGGACCTGGGGTCGAGGGGCACACCGAAACCGCCGACCGGGGGCGGCCCCGGAACCATCGTCACCCCGCGCGACGGGGAACAGCCAAAGGAGGTTCAGCCCGTTGCCGCCAGAGCAAAGCGTTTCCACGGCACGGCCGTCCTCGATGCCACCCGTGTCGGCCGCGACGCCAGCCGCATCGCCGAGGAAGTGATTTCGCACCTGGTCGGGCTCGTTGGAGCAAGAGTGACGGTAACTCTCGAGGTGGAGGCGGAGATCCCGAACGGCGCGCCGGACAATGTCGTGCGCACAGTCACCGAGAACAGCCGGACGCTGAAATTCACCAGTCAGGGTTTTGAGACGGAGTAGAGAGCAAACAGGGATCGGGGCAACACGCACGCGAAAAATCAGCCAAGCCCGCGGCAAGCGAGACGTACCCGAACACCGGGGCAGCGCGAACAGGAACGGCGGGGCAAATGGCAATGGACCGTGCGCGACGTGTCAAAGCCGTCGCAGGCCAGCCATCACCACCACGGCGCGGAACTCCAGGCCCTTCGCGAGATGCATGCTGCTGATCGCCGGGTACTCCGCGATCGGGATGTTCTGGCGCCGGGCTTCGTCGTGGGTCAGTGATTCGACGGTCATGAGCAGAAGGCATGGCCGCCGGTGCGCAGCAGAATGCCGACGCAGCCGCCCAATGCGGCGGGTTTCCAGACCGCGCCGACGCGCCGGCCGGCGGAGACGAGGAAGGCGACGCCGGGCAGGTCGAAGGGGTTGATCAGGAAGCCGGCACTCGCATTGAGCTGTTCGACGCTGATCTGGTCGGCGCGGCGCATCTCGTCCATCACCCCCATCATGGCCGTGCCGCCGGCGAGGTACTTGGTGAGCGAGGGCAGGATGAGCGTCGGTTCGATGGCGGCCAGGGCAAGCAGCGGCGTCAGCCACTGGGTCAGCAGGTCGATGACGCCGAGCCGCTTGAGGGCGCCGACGACCACCAGCGACAGCACCAGCATGGGAATGGCGCCGACCGCGATCCTGAACGCCTCGGCGCCGGCGAGGTTGATCGTGTCGAGCACGCCCTTGGCACCTGCAGCCGAAGGGTGCTGCAGGCTTTCGTCGACGTTCTCCTCGGCAGCCGAGAGGTGGCGGCCGAAGACATGGTAGGTGAGCGTGGCGGCGGCCAGGCCGCCGAGCAGCGAAAAGGCCAGCGTGGTTCCCAGATGCAGGCCCATGGTCATCATCGGGAAGGCGGCATTGGCCTGCGCCATGGCGAAGATCATCGCCAGCGTGGCGGCGAGGTGGCGGTCGGAGGTGCCGCGTTGCTCCATCATGCTGAGGGTGGCGATCGGCGCAGCGAAGCTGACGAAATTGATCTGCAGGGCGGCGAAGACGCCCATGCCGTTGAGGCCGAAGGGCTTCAGCACCGGCGTCAGCCGGACAACCAGCGCGTCGAGGATGCCGCGGGCTTCCAGCAGGCGCATCAGGCAGAGCATGACCACCATCACCGGCAGGAGTACGAAGAAGACCAGCTCGATGGCGGAGCGGCCAGCCTTGAGGATGATCTCGATGATGATTTCCATGCTGCGCTTCCAGTCATTTCTTTAACGCGAAAGTCGCGTCAGCGACTCGCGAATCGCCCTTCTCCCGTGCGCGGGAGAAGGGCCGGGGATGAGGGAAACGGTCATGACTTTCATCATCGGGGGTGTGTCGAAAGTCATGACCGTCAGCGATGCAGGCGGACAGGCTGCACCCGACTTCCGCGTCTCCTGCCCGATCACGCCACGGCACACCCGGCGCCGGCATGAGTCGCCGGGGTCACCCCGGCAGGTGGTGCGAGCGGTAGGCATCGCTGCCGACCGCCGCGCTGGCGACGTCGAGCAGGTGCTCGTGATGCGTCAGGAAGAGAACCTGCGTTCGCTGCGACAGCTCGGCCAGGACCCTGAAGGTGGCGGCGGCCGCCGCGTCGTCGAACTGGATGGTGATGTCGTCGACGATGACCGGCAACGGCTCGCCGTTGTCGAGATGGCCTTCGATCGCTGCCAGCCGCAGGGCGAGGAAGAGCTGGTCGCGGCGGCCGGTGCTCAACTGCTCCATGTGCAGGCGTTCGCCATCGGCGCGCGTTGCCTTGAGGATCTGCCGGTCGTCGTCGTAGTCGACGACGACGCCGCTGTAGCGGTTGCCGGTGAGGGCGGCAAAGTGGCGCGACGCCTTGTCGATCAGTGGCGCCTGGTTGCGCTTCTGGTACGCGTCGATGACCTGTGCCAGAACCGCCGCGGCGATCCGCGCCGCAGCGTAGTCGGCAGCGAGTTCGGCGATGCGCGCGGCGTGCTGCGCCATCCGCTGCTGCGCGTCGGCGGCGACCGCCGAGCCGTCCATCGTCTCGAAATGCTGCCGGGCAGCGAGGTAGCGCTCGTGACAGCGCTGCACGTCGGCGACGTTGCGCTCGTTCTCCTGCGTATTCCGCGCCAGGCCTTCGGCGACGGCGTCGGGTTCCTGGCCGGCCGCCTGCCTGAGGACTTCCGGCAGTGGCAGCCCGGCCGCCCGGACGAGCCGCGCTTCGATGCCGAGAACTTCGGCGGTCAGCGCGCTGCGTTGCGCGCTCAGTCCCTCGACCAGTTCGAGGTTTTCGATCGTGTCGCAACCGGCCTGCCGCAGAAGCCGTTCGAGGACCGTCGCCGCTTCGCCGGCGGTCAGCCGCGCTTCGTCGATGGCCTGCTGGTCGTCGGCGATCTGCTGGCTCAGGGTGTTCCGCTTCTCCTGCAGCGAACGCGTCAGGTTGAGTTCGCGATAGAGCTCGGCGGCGAGGAGGTCGGGGCTGCGGCCGTCGACCGGCAGCGGCTCGCCGCGGAGCCGCTGCCAGGTCGTCGCGAGACGGGTCTGGAAGTCGTCGATCTGGATGCGGGCGTCGTCGTGCTCCTTGTGCGATCGGTCGAGGGTGTCGCGAGCGTCGACGAGATCGGCAAGCTGCTGCAGGCGGGCGGTTGCCTCTGCTTCGCTGGCGTCGGCGGCGAGCCGGATCGAGGCCATCGCCGCCGCCCAGCGGGTCGCCCAGTCGGCGACCGCGGCACCGCTGTCGGTGGCGGCGGCCCTGGCATGCTGCAGTACCGCGACGGCGTTCGCCAGGCTGCTGCTCTTCAGTTGCCGTTGCGTGCGCTGCTCGGCGTGCCGACGGTTGATCGCCCGCGCTCGCGCCAGGCTTTCCGACAGGCGTTCGCCTGCCGCCTGAGGGGCTGCTTCCGGTCGGCCACAGAGTTCGCCGAGCCGGCTGCGGACGTCCTGGGCCACTAGGCGCAGCCGCTCGGCCTCGTGCCGCTGCACCTGGCTGGCGTCGAACTTCTGCTGCCAGGCTTCCCGCTTCGCCAGCCAGGCTGCCGCTTCGCCGATCTTCAGTGGCGGCAGGCCGTTCGTCGCGAGCAGCGCCGCCCAGTGCCGCGCGAGCTCGTGCGCGTCGCTGGCGAGCGTGGCGGCGCGTTGGCGGTCGAGATCGAGGGCACTTTCCATCTGTGACTCGCGAACGCGGAACCCGGCGTAGCGGGTGGCGCGTTCGGCGTCGGCGAAGAGGTCGTCGGCAGCCTCGTCGGCACGGCTGACGGCAAGCTCGTAAGCTCCGGCCGGTGGCGGTGGATCGGGCGTAACGCTGGCGTCGGCGGCCGGCAGGAAACGCCGGCGGAGCGCGAGCCAGAGGCCGTCGCGCGCGGTCCGCAGGGCAGCGATGGCCTCCCTGGTCGGGACGCTGCCACGGATCTCGAGACCCTTGATGTCGCCGCGCAGGGCGGCGAGATCGTCCTCGAGCTTCTCGATCGCCTCGCGGATCGAACGCTCGCGCCGGCGCAGCTCCTCATCCTGCAGCCGGAATGCCTGCAACTCGGCGTCGAGCGGCACCGTCGTCCGCGCCACGGCCGCCGCCGGCAGCCGCAGGCCACGGGCTTCGGCTTCGAGCCGGGCCGCTGCTGCCGCCGCCTCGTCGTCGAGCTGCTGCGCCCGCGCTTCCGGATCGCCCTGGTCGGCAATCGAATCGAGGTAGTTCCCGAGATCGTCGCTCGCCGGCGTCTGCTGCAGCTCGCGCAGCGCTGCCTCGAGCTGCGCGACCTCGAGCGTCTTCGCTTGCCGGTTCGCGAGATCGGCCTGGTGCCTGGCCTTGAGCGTCGCGCCCTCGGTGATCAGTGCACGGATCCGGGCGGTCCGCGTCGCATCGGGGATCCACTGCAGCGCATCGGCGGGTTCCGCGTCGCCGGCGATCTGTCGGCTGACGAGATCGAGCTTGCCGCGCGCCGCGGCGATGGCCGCTGCCGCCCGGGCCGACTGCAGGGCTGCTTCACGGCAGGCGGCGGTGGCGTGGTGAATCGCCTCGATGGCTTCGGCATCGGCGAGGACGGCGTCGTTGATGCGGATCGCCGCCAGCCCGCTCTGGTGCTGCTGCAGGCGTGACGCCGCCGCACGTTCGACGGCGAGCGCTTCCGCCCTCTGCGTCACTGCCGCCACCCGCTCGCTCGCCGCTGACGGCGGCAGCAGCGGCACGGCGGCGAGTTCGCCGAGTTGCTGCCGCGCCAGCCCGAGAGCGGCGACGTCCGGAAGGATCGCCGCCAGCCGCTCCAGCCGCCGTGCTTCCGTGTGCAGCCGCAGCTGCTCGGCGCGGGCGGCTTCGTAGTCCTTGCCTGTGGCTTCCGTCGCCGATCGCGCCGTGCTCCACTCGAGTGGCCGCACGGCAGCGTCACGCGCCTGCCGCCGGCTTTCCTCGTGTTCGGCCAGCGCCCGGTAGATGGCCGACTTCGAAGCGCGTGGCTTGAACAGGTTTTCCGCCTCGCTCTCGAGCCGGGTGCGCAGGGCGCGAATCGAGCCGAGTCCGGCGCCGGCTTCGAAAAGGCTTTCGCCGGCATCGCCGCGGCCTTGCGCCAGCGCCTCGCCGCCACGCACCAGCGCCGCGTGGTCGAGGCTGAACATGGCCAGGAAGAGTCCCTGACCGAGGCCGCCGAGCCAGTCGCCGAGTCGCTCGTCGGGCACCGTCGCCGACAGTTCGCTGGCCGTCTCGGGATCGTAGGCGAGCAGGGTATTGACGCGACCCTTGCGGCGCATCACCGCCAGCCGCTCGCCGGCGCGCGACGACAGGACGAGCCCGACGCGCAGTTTCGGGTTGCCGTGCAGGTAGCCGTCGCGGGTGGTTTCGGGGATGCCGAAGAGGGCCCCGTTGATCGCTCGCCAGAGGGTGGTCTTGCCGGCCTCGTTCGGGCCGCAGATGAGGTGCAGGTTGGCGCCGCCGGCGAGGCTCAGGCGCTGGTTGCTGAAGTGTCCGTAGGCCTTGAGATCGATCTGCTCGATCTTCATCGCGTGTCCTCGGCGCCGATCACCGCCAGCAGGCGTTCCCTGGCGCTCGCCAGCGCGTCGGCGAGCGCTGCGTCCGCATCCAGCGCCCAGGCACTGTCGGCGCCGCGCAGATCCGGCGGCAGCTTCTGGCCGAGATCGGCGAGCACGGCTTCGGCGAGCGACTGCAGCGCCGCCGGATCGGCGGCCAGCGAATCGAGCGAGCGCAGGAGCAGGCCGATCGGATCGTCACGGCCAGCCAGGCGCTCGAGGTCGAGCGGCGCCGTCACCCGGATGCGGACCTTCTCGAGCCAGGCGCGGCCGGCCGAGGCTTCGCCAACCGAGGCCGCGAGCTGCGCCCGCATCGCTTCGCGATCGGCGACGAGCAGCCGATGCAGTGGCCCGCGCCCCGTCAGCGTCAGGCGAATCGCCAGCAGCCGCTCCTCCGCCGCCGCCTGCAGCGAACGCACCTCGTTCTGCACGGCGGCGTGCAGCTCGTCCGCCGACGCCAGTCCGGCGATGTCGATGACGAGCTGCTGCCAGCGTGCGACGTCGGTGGCAACGAACTCGACCGAACGGATGCCGAGGGCGGCCTCGGCTTCGACGAGCATGCAGCCCCGGGCGCCGGTCTCACGCGCGTGCCGCCCCTGTGTATTGCCGGGGAAGACGATCCATGGCGATTCGCGGACGATCTCCCGGGTGTGGACATGACCCAGCGCCCAGTAATCGTAGCCCTTGTCGGCGAGGCGCTGTGCCGTCGTCGGCGCGTAGGGCTGATGTCCCTCGCGCCCCGACAGCGCGGTGTGCAGGACGCCGATGTTGAGCAGCCCGCCGCGCGGCGCGGGATAGGCGGCGGCGAGGTCGCTCGTCACCGCCTCGCTGGCAAAGCTCTGGCCGTGGATCGCCACGCCGAGGTCTTCGAGCACCTGCGTCGCCGGACGATTGGCGGGAAAGCAGAAGACGTTCTGCGGCAGCGGTACCGAGCGCGTCAGCTTGCTGACCGCATCATGGTTGCCGTAGCTCAGGAAGACGCGGATGTCGGCAGCGGCAAGGCGGCGCAACTGCGAGGCGAAGTAGAGGCCGGTATTGAAGTCCGGCCAGTCGCCGTCGAAGATGTCGCCGGCGATCAGGACGCAGTCGGCGGCGCGCTCGATGGCGAGGTCGACGACGTTGGCGAAGGCGCGACGGGTGGCGTGGCGCATCTCGTCGACGGGCGCGCCTTCGTAGAGTTCCAGACCGCGCAGCGGACTGTCGAGATGGATGTCAGCGCAGTGGATGAAGCGCATGCGGGCAGCAGTCGCCGTGCCGGGTCGCCGCGGCCGCGTCGCTCAGCGGATTCGCCTGACGAGGGCGCCGAGTTGGCCGAGCTTCTCCTCGATCCGCTCGTAGCCGCGGTCGAGATGGTAGATGCGATCGATCAGCGTTTCTCCCTGCGCCACCAGTCCGGCAATCACCAGGCTGGCCGACGCGCGCAGATCGGTCGCCATCACCGTCGCTCCCTGCAGATGCTCGACGCCGGTGACCATCGCGTTGCTGGCGTCGATCCTGATGTCGGCACCGAGCCGGATCAGCTCGACGGCGTGCATGAAGCGATTCTCGAAGATCGTCTCGCGGATCACCGCCGTGCCCTCGGCGATACAGTTGACGGCCATGAACTGCGCCTGCATGTCGGTCGGGAATGCCGGGTAGGGCGAGGTGCGCACGCTGACCGCCTTGAGACGCCGCGGTGCCGCGAGGCGGATCGCCTGGCGCTCGGCGACGATCTCGCAGCCGGCGTCGAGCAGCTTGTCGACGACGACGTCGAGGTAGGCGGCCGAAGTGTGGGTCAGCCGGATGCTGCCGCCGGTTGCCGCTGCCGCACAGAGGTAGGTGCCGGTCTCGATGCGGTCGGCCATCACCGTGTGCGCGGCGCCGTGCAGGCGCTCGACGCCGCGGATGCGGATGCGGTCGCTGCCGGCACCCGAGATGCGCGCGCCCATCGAGCTGAGGCAGTCGGCGAGATCGACGATTTCCGGTTCGCGGGCGGCATTCTCGATCGTCGTCTCGCCGTCGGCGAGAACCGCCGCCATCATCAGGTTCTCGGTGCCGGTGACGGTGACCATGTCGGTGACGATGCGGGTTCCCTGCAGGCGTCGCCTGCCACCGGCAATGCGGGCATGGATGTAGCCGTGCTCGACCTGGATCTCGGCGCCCATCGCCTGCAGACCGCGGATATGCTGCTCGACCGGTCGCGCACCGATCGCACAGCCGCCCGGCAGCGAAACCCGCGCCTCGCCGTGCCGCGCCAGCAGTGGTCCGAGGACGAGGATCGACGCCCGCATGGTCTTGACCATGTCGTAGGGGGCGAGCGGATTGTCGAGGTTGCGACTGTCGAGAACGACTTCGGAAGTCCCCTCGCGGCTGACCTGGACGCCCATCTGCTCGATCAGCCGCAGCATCGTCGCAACGTCCCGCAGTTGCGGCACGTTGCGCAGGTGCAGCGGCTCGGCGCTGAGGAGGCTGGCGCAGAGGATCGGCAGGGCCGCGTTCTTGGCGCCGGAAATCGCGACTTCGCCGGCGAGCCGCCGGCCTCCCTCGATCAGCAGCTTATCCACGCCCGACGCTCCGCCACTCTTCCGGGGTCTGCGTCTTCATCGACAGCGCGTGCAGCTCGCCGCTGTCGAAATGCTGCTGCAGGATCCGATTGACCAGTTGCTGGCGCTGTACGCGGTTCCTGCCGGCAAAGCTGTCGCTGACGATCAGCGCTTCGAAGTGGTGGCCATCGCCGCTGACCTGCAGGTGCTCGCAGGGCAGGCCGCCGGCGATCAGCTGGTGGACTCGTTCAGGGTGCATCATGATTCAGGATCTCAGTTTGTAGCCGCTTCGGAGCAGCAGCAGGGTCGCCGCCGATACCAGAGCGAAACTCGTGCCGACGACCGTCAGGCTGACTTCCGGCGCGACATCGGAGACGCCGAAGAAGCCGAAGCGAAAACCGTCGATCATATAGAACACGGGATTGAAATGCGATACCTGCTGCCAGAAGTCGGGCAGCGAATGGATCGAGTAGAAGACGCCGGAGAGCATCGTCAGCGGCATGATCAGGAAGTTCTGGAAGCCGGCGAGCTGGTCGAACTTGTCGGCCCAGATGCCGGCGATCATCCCCAGCGCTCCCATTATCGCGCCGCCGAGGACGACGAAGGCGAGAATCCACAGCGGTGCCTTGACCGCCGGCACGGCAAACCAGACCGTCACCAGCAGGACGCCGGCGCCGACCATCAGGCCGCGCAGCATCGCGGCGACGACATAGGCAAGGAAGAACTCGCCGTAGGAGATCGGCGGCAGCAGGACGAAGACGACGCTGCCCGTCACCTTCGACTGGATCAGGCTCGACGAACTGTTGGCAAAGGCGTTCTGCAGCGCCGACATCATCACCAGCCCGGGGATCAGGAAGGCGGTGTAGGCGATGCCATGCACCTGCACGTGCGCTTCCAGCACGTGCGAGAAGATCATCAGATAGAGCAGCGCCGTCAGCACCGGCGCGGCGATGGTCTGGAAACTGACTTTCCAGAAACGCAGCACTTCCTTGTAGAGGAGGGTGCGAAAGCCGGTCATCGATGTGAAAGTCACGGCTGCGACTCGCGAATCTCCCTTCCCCCGTGCACAGGAGAAGGGCCGGGGATGATGACAACGGTCATCACTTTCATGCTCAGGGGTGTCGCGACAGTCATGGCCGTCAGCAGCGGCTCCGGTTGCTGCCGGCGCTCTGCATGACGCCGAGGAAGACATCCTCGAGATCGGTCTGCGTCAGGCGCAGGTCCTCGATGACGCAGCCGGCCTGGCGCAGATCGGCGAGCAGCGGCTCGATATCGCGCGCACCGGCGAGGTGGAAGGTACAGCTTCCGTCGACCAGCGTCGCCCGCGCCGCCAGGTGTTGCGGCAGCACTGCCGGCGGCGCCAGTCGCAGGCTCACCGTCTGCCCGGCGAAGCGTGCCAGCAGGTTGGCTGTCGAATCGAGCGCCACCACACGACCCTGCTTGAGCATGGCGATGCGGCCACAGAGCGATTCGGCCTCTTCCAGGTAGTGCGTCGTCAGGATCACCGTGTGGCCGTCGCGATTGAGACGGCGGACGAACTGCCACAGGCCCTGCCGCAGCTCGACGTCCACGCCGGCAGTCGGCTCGTCGAGGACGATCACCGGCGGCTTGTGCACCAGCGCCTGGGCAACCAGCACGCGCCGCTTCATGCCGCCGGACAGCCGCCGCATGTTGGTATCGGCCTTGGCACCGAGATCCAGGTTGGCCAGGATCTCGTCGATCCAGTCGTCGTTGTTGCGGATGCCGAAGTAGCCTGACTGGATGCGCAGCGTCTCGCGCACCGAGAAGAAGGGGTCGAAGACGAGTTCCTGCGGGACGACGCCGAGCAGGCGGCGGGCGGCCCGGTAGTCGCTGACGACGTCGTGGCCGAGCACCGTCAGGCTGCCGGAATCCGGGCGGCTGAGACCGGCAAGGCAGGAAATCAGCGTCGTCTTGCCGGCACCGTTCGGTCCCAGCAGACCGAAGAACTCGCCCTCTTCGATCTGCAGTGAAACACCGGCGAGCGCCTGCAGCGAGGCGAAGTGCTTCTCGACACGATCGATGGCAACCGCGACGCCCATGGCTGTCGATGTCGGCAGCAGCGGGCCCGCTCAGGCCAGCGGCAGGAGTTCGGCGACGCCGTAGAGCGATGCCAGGCTGAGCAGGCTTGCCGGCGGGTTGGCGATGCGCAGCTCGAGACGGCGCTCGCTGGCCGTGCGCAGCCAGGCGAGGATCAGGCCGACGGCCGACGAGTCGACCTCGCTGACCTCGGCCAGGTCGAGGACGGTGAGCGTTGCCGAGTTGCGCGCGCGCAGGCAGTTGCGCCCGGCATCGAGCAACTGGCGCGCGTTGGCGATCACCATCGGTGCGCTGACACGCAGCCCGCCGTCCGTGCCGGCAATCATGACTTTCCTGCCTGGAGTTCCTTGTTGCGCTTGCTGAGCATCGCGATCAGGCCATCGATGCCGTTGCTGCGAACCTCCTGGCTGAAGGTGTCGCGGTAGTTGGTCACCAGGCTGACGCCAGCCACCCGGACGTCATACACTTGCCAGCCGTCGCCCTGCTTCGCCAACTCGTAATCGAGCTGGACCGGCGCGCTGCCCGGCTGCACGACCTCGGTCCGGACGACGACGCTGCTATCGTCGGGTTGCAGTCTGGTCGGCTTGTAGACGATCTTCTGGTCCTTGTAGGAGGTCAGGGCGTTGGCATAGGTGCGCACGAGCAGCGTCTTGAACTCCTCGGCCAGGCGCGCCTTCTGTTCCGGCGTCGCCTTGTTCCAGTCGCGCCCGACAGCGAGCGCCGTCATGCGCTGGAAATTGAAATAGGGCAGGACCTTGGTCTCGACCAGGTCGATTGCCTTGCGGGTGTTGCCGCTGCGGATATCCTTGTCCTGGCGGACGACGGTCAGGACGTCGTCGGTGACCTTGCGCACGAGCGCGTCCGGGGCATTGTCCTGCGCCAGAGCGGGCGTCAGGCTGCAGAACAGGGCAAACAGCAGTGAGCATGCGAACTTCATCATCATCTTCCAGACGGGTGCGGGCCGCAGCCGCCGCTTGGCGGGCTGCAGCGTTCTTGATTCGGGGGTCTAGCGCGCACGTTCGTCGACGATCACCTCGTGCGGCTGCGCGCCGTCGAAAATCTCGCTGCGGCGGTGCTGCAGATAGGCGTCCCGGATGTATTCGTACCTGTCGAAGGCAGCCTCCCTGACCACCTTGTCCGACGGCAGCAGGCTGGCACGCAGGTTGATGTAGCGTGTTGCCACGAGACTGTTGCGCAGCGCCATGTCGTCGACGCGCCACACCGGATCGACGTAAACGTCGACCATCCAGCCGAAGGTGTCGCGCGTCGTTCGCGGTCCGATGATCGGCCAGTAGAAGAACGGGCCGTCAGCGACACCCCACTTGCCGAGAGTCTGGCCGAAATCCTCGGAGTGCTTCTCCAGTCCCATCTCGCCGGCGATGTCGAAAGCGCCGCCAATCCCCAGCGTGCTGTTGATCAGCACCCGACCGACATCGGACGCGGCGTCCCCACCCTTGCCCTGCAGCAGGTTATTGACGGCTGTCCAAGCGTCCCAGATATTGCCGAAGAAGTTGCCGATGACCACCTTGACGGGCAGCGGCGCCGCCACGTCATAGCCCTGGGCGATCGGCTTGACGACGACGTCGATCCCCTCGTTGACGGCGAACATCGCGCGGTTGAAGCCCTCGAACGGATCCTTCGGATTGTTCGCCGTCGTTGCACAGCCACCCAGAGCGACCAGCGCGGCGGCGCAGGCCAGGCCAGACATGCGAGTCGAAAGCTGCGTTCTCATTGCTCTGCTCCCCTTCTATTTGTCGCTTTGTCCTTCGGACGCCTTGTTGAACATGAACTGACTGATCAGCTTCTCCAGCACCACTGCCGATTGCGTCTTGGCGATCACGTCGCTTGCCTTGAGCATCACCTCGTCACCCCCCGGGTCGAGGCCGATGTACTGCTCGCCGAGCAGCCCGGCGGTCAGGATCAGGGCGAAAGTGTCCTTCGGAAAACGATAGCGGCCGTCAATGTTGAGGGTCACGACGGCTTCGTACGACTCGGGGTCGAAATGAATCTCGGCCACCCGACCGACGACGACGCCGGCACTTTTCACCGGGGCGCGCACCTTCAGACCGCCGATGTTAACAAAATTGGCGCGCAGCGGGTACGTCTCGGCAAAGTTTGCTGCCGACAGGTTACCGACCTTGAGGGCGAGGAAGAGCATCGCAGCCATCCCCAAGACGACGAAAACACCGACCCAGAGGTCGAGCAGCTTGCGACTCATCAAGCCTCCCGGAACATGAACGAGGTCAACACGAAGTCGAGCGCGAGGATCGCCAGCGCCGACTTGACGACGGTGCTCTTGATCGAGCTCGAGACGCCTTCGGCGGTGGGCAGTGCGTCGTAGCCCTCGAAGACGGCGATCAGCGACACCGCGATGCCGAAGACGAAACTCTTGACGATGCCGCTCCAGACATCGTAACGAAAGTCGACCGATGCCTGCATCTGCGACCAGAAGGCGCCTTCGTCGACGCCGATGAAGACGACGCCGATCAGATAGCCGCCGAGGATGCCGGTGGCCGAGAAGAGCGCCGCCAGCAGCGGCATCGAGATGACGCCGCCCCAGAAGCGCGGCGCGACGACGCGGGCGATCGGATTGACCGCCATCATGTCCATCGCGGTGAGCTGCTCGGTCGCCTTCATCAGCCCGATCTCGGCGGTGATCGACGAACCGGCGCGCGAGGCAAAGAGCAGCGCCGCGACCACCGGTCCGAGTTCGCGCACCAGCGACAGGGCGACGAGAACGCCCAGCGCGTCTGCCGAGCCGTAGCGCTGCAGCGTCTCGTAGCCCTGCATTCCGAGCACCATGCCGATGAACAGCCCGGAGACGAGGATGATGAGCAGCGACTGGAAGCCGGCGAAATAGATCTCGCGAATCGTCAGGTGCAGGCGGCGGAACGACTGTCCCGACCCGAGCAGGATCATGAGGAAGAAGCGGGTCGCGAAGCCGAGCCGAATCAGTCCGTCGGTGACGCGGTGGCCGATGCTGCCGAGCATCGTCGCGATCCTGCCCGTCGCGCGGCTATCGCCCGCCATGCGCCGCGCTCCCCAGCAGTTCGTGCGCCAGTGGCACGGCAGGATAGTGGAAGGGCACCGGTCCGTCGGCCTCGGCGAAGACGAACTGATGCACGAAGGGATGCTGCGAGGCGCGGATCTCGTCCGGGGTTCCGAGGGCGACCACCTTGCCGTCGGACATGAAATAGATGTAGTCGACGATCAGCAGCGACTCCTGGATGTCGTGCGTCACCATGATCGTCGTCGCGCCCAGCGCGTCGTTGAGCCTGCGGATCAGTTGGCCGATGATGCCGAGTGAAATCGGGTCGAGACCGGCAAAGGGCTCGTCGTACATGATCAGCATCGGATCGAGGGCAATCGCCCGTGCCAGGGCAACCCGTCGCGCCATGCCACCCGAGAGTTCGGCCGGCATCAGCCCGTGCGCGCCGCGCAGGCCGACGGCGTTGAGCTTCATCAGTACCATGTCGCGGATCAGTTCTTCCGGCAGGTCGGTGTGCTCGCGCATCTGGTAGGCAACGTTGTCAAAGACCGAGATGTCGGTGAACAGCGCGCCGAACTGGAAGAGCATGCCCATCCGCCGCCGCAGCGCATACAGTTCCTCCTCGTCGAGATGCGGCACCGACTGCCCGTCAACCAGGACCTCGCCGCGGCTCGGCTTGAGCTGGCCGCCGATCAGCCGCAGCAGCGTCGTCTTGCCGCAACCGGAGCCACCCATGATCGCGACGACCTTGCCGCGCGGGATCCGCAGGCTGATGCCGTCGAGGATCGGGCGATCCTCGTAGGCAAAATCAAGACTGCTGATCTCGACAAGATTTTCGGCAGACACGCGGGTATCCGGGGAGCAAAATGAGCGCGAATTATACTCGACGCTTCATCGTCTTACCGTGAATTACTTGACGTTAATATAATTGTGGAATAATGATGTGATCGCCATCAGCTCCCGTGACGACCGCCTTTCCATGCTCAGACACCCCGGAACCGCATTGCCCGAGAAGCCCCTGCTGCTCATCGTCGATGACGATCCGCTGATCTGCGACACCCTGAGCTTTTCGCTGAGCAAGCCGTTCGAGGTCGTCACCAGCCATTCCCGCCCGCACGCGCTGCAGCTTCTGCGGCAGTTGCGCCGGGCGCCGGAACTGGCACTCGTCGACCTCGGCCTGCCGCCGGTACCGCATCGTCCGGACGAAGGTTTTGCGCTGATTTCCGATCTCATCAAGCTGGCGCCGGCGATCCGCATCGTCGTCCTCTCCGGCCAGAGCGACGATGGCAACGCCCGCCACGCGCGCACGCTCGGCGCCGCCGATTTCGTCGCCAAGCCCTGCAACCCCGGCGACCTGCAGCAGGTACTTGAGGGCGCGCTGGCCTTTCGTGCCCTCGACGAGCAGCAGCGGGAAGCCGTTTCGCCGCTGATCGGCAACAGCCCGGCGATGCAGAAGTTGCGGCTGCAGCTGCGGCAGTACGCCGACCTGCCGTTTCCGGTGCTGATCGAGGGGGAATCGGGAAGCGGCAAGGAGATCATCGCCTCGCGTTGCCTGCACCACGACACGCGGCGGCGCTACCGGCCCTTCCTGGCGCTCAATTGTGCGGCGATCTCGCCGAGCCTGGTCGAAGCGACGCTCTTCGGTTACGCCCGCGGTGCCTTCACCGGCGCCTCGGCAAGCCGCGCCGGCTACTTCGACGACGCCGCCGATGGCACGCTGTTTCTCGACGAGATCGGCGAACTGGCGCTCGATCTGCAGGCGAAGCTGCTGCGCGTCCTCGAGAACGGCGAGTACCAGCGGATCGGCGAAACGCAGCGGCGCGTCAGCCGGGCACGCATCGTCGCCGCCACCAACCGCGATCTGCGCAAGGAGGTCAAGGCCGGCCGCTTCCGTGCCGACCTCTACCATCGCCTGTCGGTCTGTTCGATCGTCGCCCCGCCGCTGCGCGAGATGGGCGACGACAAGCTGCTCCTGCTCGAGCACTTCCGCGCGCACTACGCCGAGCAGACGCAGCAACTGCCCTTCGTCCTGGCGCCGGCAGCCGAGAGCCTGTGGTGCGACTACGCCTTCCCGGGCAACGTGCGCGAGCTGCGCAACGTCGTCATCCGCCTGACCACCCGACATCCCGGACAGATCGTCGATGCGGCGGCACTCGAGGCCGAACTCGATCTGCCGGACGAGTCGCCGGACGGTGGCGACAGCCTGCCGGTAGCCGTCGACACAAGCACCAGCGAGGCGATCGTCGCCGCCGCGACGCACCGCCTGCGGCAGCGCGAGCCGTTCAGCCTCGATCGCCTGCTCGACGCGACCGAGCGCGGCTACATCGAAGCGGCGCTGAAGCTGGCGCATGGCAATGTCAGCCAGGCGGCACGTCTGCTCGGCGTCCACCGGACGACGCTCTACAACCGCATGGAAGCGGCGGCGCGCGAGGCATGATGTATCTCGAACATTTCGGGCTGCAGCAGGCCCCCTTCCGCATCACGCCGCACACGGAATTCTTCTTTGCCGGCGCCAACCGGGGGGCGACGCTCGAAGCGCTGATCTACGCGATCACCAACGACGAAGGCATCGTCAAGGTCAGCGGCGAGGTCGGCAGCGGCAAGACGATGCTCTGCCGCATGTTGCTCGAAAACCTGCCGGAGAACGTCGAGACGGTCTATCTCGCCAATCCGATGCTGTCGCGCGACGAGATCCTGTTCGCCATCGCCGCCGAACTGCGTCTCGAACTGCCGGCCGGGCAGGGGCAGTTGCTGCTGCGCGCGCTGCAGGATCGTCTGCTCGAGATCTATGCCGCCGGGCGGCAGATCGTCGTCCTCATCGACGAGGCGCATGCGATGCCGCCCGACGCACTCGAGGAGATTCGCCTGCTCTCCAACCTCGAATCGAGCCGCCACAAGCTGCTGCAGATCGTCCTCTTCGGCCAGCCCGAACTCGATCAGCGGCTGCGCGAGAGCGCCATGCGGCAGCTCAACGACCGCATCACGCACAGCTTCAGCCTCGAGCCGCTGCATCGCAGCGATGTTGCCGCCTATCTGATGTTCCGGCTGCGCGCGGCCGGGTATCGCGGCCCCGATCTGTTCAGCAGGCGCGCCATCCAGCTCATCAGCCGCAGCTCCGAGGGGCTGACGCGGCGCATCAACATCCTCGCCGACAAGGCGCTGCTGGCGGCATTCGCCGAGGGCCGGCATCAGGTCGAGGGCCGGCAACTGCGGGCGGCGATCCGTGATGCACAGTTCCAGCCGATCGCCGGCCGGTCGTTCGGCCGCTGGGCCTGGGCGGCTGCTGCGGCCATGGCGATGCTCGGCGTTGCCATCGTCGCCTACCTCGCCGGCAGCCACAGCGTCGGCAGCCCGCTCCGCCCGCCGCTGTGGCTGCCGACGCTG
>DDUX01000034.1 GCA_002345025.1 Candidatus Accumulibacter iunctus
TCTCCCCTTTTCCCCCACCCGCCTTTTTCCCGATCGGGGGGGTCGAACTCGTGCGCCCCCGGGGCGCGCGCGCCCCCCCCCGGGTCGTGCCCCGCCGCGGAGGCGGAGCCGATCGCGCCGGCGAAGCCCTCGCCGGCGCGGCGCGCGGCAGACTCGGCGCGCGTCAGCCACCACAGCCCGAAGCCAAGCATGATGGCGGCCGCCATGAAGCCCAGGCCGGGCGCGGCGAACGCTGTGGTGCCGAAGAACGGCATCGGGATCGCGTTCTGGATCGCTGGCGTGCCCGGCAAAGCCGACATCGTGAAGGTCGCGGTGCCCAGCATCACTGCCCCGGGCAGCAAGCGGTTCGGCACGTCGGCGGCGCGGAACAGGGCCTGGCCCATCGGAGCCAGCACGAACATCGCGACGAACACGCTGACGCCGCCGTAGGTGACCAATGCGCCGGCCAGTACCACGGCCAGGATGGCCCGACGCGGTCCGAGTCGCTCGGTCATGAACTGCGCGATGGCGGTGACCGAGCCACTGTCGTCCATCAGCTTGCCGAACAGCGCGCCGAGCAGGAACAGCGGAAAGAACTGCGCAATGAAGCCTGCGGCCGAACCCATGAAGGTCTGGGTCCAGTTGGCGAGCAGCGGATCGCCGGCGAAAGCCGCCGCGATCAGGGCGGCGACGGGTGCCAGCCCGAGCACGCTCCAGCCACGAAAAGCCAGCCAGACGAGCAGTCCCAAGCCGAGCAGGATGCCAAGTAAACCCATGGTCAGGGTATCTGCAGCAGGGGGATAACGTTGAGCATGGGCTGTTTGCCACCGCTTTCGGTTTGCGCGTCGATCGATCAGTCAGTTGAGAGACTCTCTTCGTTGCGAAGAATGGAGATATTCTAGGCCAAGCAAGCGGATCTCGTCCATGCCCGTGTTGTGCCGCCGTCACGGCACTGGTCAGACGGTAGCGACAAGGATCAAGGTTGGTCCATCCACCCGGTATCGGGCCAGACCTTCGGCCCTGCTGCCACTACCTGCCCGCAGTTGGCGGCGGCACCATCGCTCCGGACGCGTTCCGCAGGTGCATCTCGCGCTGCGGCAGCGGCACTTCAATGCCGGCTTCCGCCAAGCCGTCGCGAATGCCTACGGAGAGTGCGCTGTGCACCGCCACCCAGTCGGAACCAGGGGTGGTCCAGGCACGCACGCTGAACTCCAGAGCGCCCGGGGTGAGGCCGGTCAGGACGGCGATCGGCGCGGGCGACGAGGCGATGCCGTCGACGCCACGTGCGATGTTTACCAGCAGTTCGATGGTCTGTCTGGGGCTCACGCTGTAACCGCTACTGACGCCGACGTGGATGCGTCGGCTGCTGCCGCTGAGCGTCCAGTTCACCAGCTTGTCGGCGAGCAGCATACCGTTGGGCACCACCACCTCGGCACCGTCGAAGGTGGTGATGATGGTGGCACGCATGCCGATGTCGCGGACCTTGCCGCTCATCCCCGCCACATCCACCACGTCACCAAGCCGGATCGGTCGCTCGAACATCAGGATCAGCCCGGCGACGAAGTTCTTCACCACATCCTGCAGGCCGAAACCGATGCCGACGCCGAGCGCGCCAAAGACGATGGCGAGTTGCCCCACCTGAAAGCCGGCCATGGCCAGCGCCAGCAGCAGGCCGACGAGGACGATGCCATAATAGGTGAGCGTCGAGATGCTGTCGCCCACCCCGCGTGGCAAGGCTAGCGCGGGCAGCAGGTCTTCGGCGAGCACCAGGCGGATGGTTCTGGCCAGCCAGAAGGCGGCCCAGATCGCCACCGAGAACGCTGCGAGGTTGCCCAGGCTGATGGACAACAGGCCAAGCTGGAATTCATGCGTGAGGACCGTCACCAGCGAGGTGGAGAGCGGGCGATACACGCGAAACGACTGCAGCGCGTAGATCAGCCAGGCGAGGAGCATCAGGGTGCGACCGAGCCTGGCCGCCAGCGGGATCAACGAGCCCCAGTGCCGCCCGGCGAAGCGCGCCAGCGTCGAGCGGGGAACCAGCACCTGGAACAAGGCTACCAGGACCGTGCTGCCGGCGTACAGGGCCAGCGCGGCATAACTGCTGTCGAGCAGCGCGCCCGTGAGCATTGTCGCCAGCGAGATATTGCCGAGGACGTTGGAACCCGCCGATACGAGCAGCACAACGCAGGCGACCCAGCCAAGGAAAGTCAGCGCCCAGAGGGGCATCGGTCCGGCATCGTCGGCAGCGCGGCGCCGTGCGCGCAGCATGCGCCAGGACAGGGTCAGCAACATCAGCAGGTTCAGGGCCAGCAGGAAGCCGCGGTACAGCAACTGATCACCAAGCAGCAACGACGCCATGGTGTTCAGCAAGTAGAACACGGCGCTGAAGTAGGCCCAGGGGCCGACGCTGGCGAGCACGCGACGCTGGACAAGCGCCAGCACCGGGATCCAGGCGAGCAGCATCACCGCCTGCTGGCGGAAGATCGGCCCCTGGATGTCGTATAGCACGGCGCCGATCAGAACGAGCAACAACCATGCCGCCCAGGGCCGCGAGAGCGCGCGCATCGACGGCTCGGTGGCTTGCCCGGTCGCCACCAGCAGGCGGGCGCGATACCGCAGCCAGACCATCGCCGGCAGGAGGAGCACAGCGCCGGCCGCGAGGGCCGGTAGCCAGCGAACGTTGGCGGCGTCGTAACTGCTGGTGAACGCACGTTCGATATCGAGGCTACGGCTCAGTCCGGCAGTCACCGGCTCGCGTGCTTCGGCGTCGCGCAATGCCAGCCACAGCGGCGGCGTGTCCATGCTGAACAGTCGCCGGTCCTGGTCCTCGACCTTGCTCGACACGGAGGCGATTCCCTGTTGCACCTGGGCTGCCAGCGCGCCGCCCGTTCGTCCGAGATCGAGCAACCTGGCCAGGGGCACCGAGAGAACCTTTTCTGCATCGTCGATCCTGGCGATCATCTCCTCGACACGTTCCCGCAGCGCGGGCGCCAGACTCACAGTGTGGTCGGTGGCCTGCCAGACCGCTCGCCGGTTCGCGAGGTCGGCCACGTCCTCAGACAGGGTGTTGATCGTGCGCGCCAGTTCCGCACGCGTCTGGGCGACGGATCGCTCGTAGAGCAGCCAGTGGCGCTGCAGGCTCTCGAGTCGGCGCACCGACAGCACGGCCGGATCGCTCTTGCCGGAGTGCTCCTCGAGCTGCCGGATGGCCGCTGAATGCCGCGCGAAAGCCTCTTCGTAGCGCCGAGCTGCATCCGGCGCCCGGGCGCGGTGCAGGATCGCCTGGATGTCTTGCTCGTCGGCGTCGGCGCGGGCCGGGATATCGGCGGACCTGTGGGCTGGTGTCTGGAGCGTGACATCCGTCGGCGCAAGGGAGGAGTCGGCGCCGGCGGTGACCGCCTGGGCCCGAGCGGGTATTGCTGCGACCGAGAGCCACAGCAGCAGCGTGCCGACGGCAAGCCAACAGCGATCGGTTCTGACACTCATCCGAGGGGGGCCGCTGCAACGGCGAGCGAGACCGATGAATACCTACGGTGCGCCTTGGTGTCGATCGACCCCGATTCATCCGCCCCGGCAATGAAGCCGAAGCCGAGCGGGGTGACGACTTGGCCGAGCGCCGGGTCGTTGCTCGCGGCAACGACCCGGCTGGCGCCCAGGTACGCAGCGACGCCATCGATCAATGCATGGCGCGCGTGCCGAAGATTGGTCCGGCGGCGGCCCGGTGACCGGTGGCCAGGAGCGAACAGAAGAGACATGCATCGCATCAGTTTCGTGGTCCTTGATCGCCACTTTCGGGGTCAACGCCAGCGGTTCTCGAACCAGATGCTGGTCGCCACCTCGGGTCGAGGCGTTGTCGTTGCTGGCTCATCGGCGTTCTAGTGAAAAAGGCGCCTTGCCATACGCTGCAGGCGAAGCGCGCTCGACGAGTGTCGCATTCTTTCTGCAGGAAAATCAATCCGACGCCACGCGCAGGAGCATTTCCTCCATCTGCAGGCCGGGCTGCCCCGGCAACGATCGATCCACTTGCCTGGTCGGGGAGACCCGGACGGACGCTCCACGGCGGCATGTCCCCCCTGACACAGCCCTTGCAGTGGGCCACCGCGCCCCGCACGCCGATGGTGCGCATACGGACCGCAGGTGCGCTCAATGGCCTTGCCTCGCTGCATCTTCAGGGTTGACATGCATCCGCCTTGGAGGCATCCTGCGCCGGACGTGCACGAGGAAACGCCGTGCATTTTGTATCCGTTGCTGGCCAGCCAAGCCACGGAGTTCATGTTTCCACCGCAAACTTTTTGGCTGCACGCCAGACGCGCTTCGAGGACTGCCTTCATGCCGGAGACCGATCCCAGCACGACTTCGCCGTCGACGGCGCCGGTGCACGACCTCCGGGAGACCGTCAAGGAGCGAAAGGCGGCCGGCAAGGCGGCACGCGAGCGGGCTCCACGCAGCGCGTTTGCACGCTGGGACGAGGCCGCGCGCGGGCACGACGCGCTCGACACGATCGTCGCCCAGAACGCAATCCGGGTTCCCGAGCTGCTCCCCGTACGGCATGGCCGCATGGTGGCTTCGCCGTGGAACTACTACCGCGGAGCGGCGGCGGTGATGGCTGCCGATCTCGCCTCCAGGCCTCACAGCGGGCTGCTGGTGCAGCTCTGCGGCGACGCTCACGTCCTCAACTTTGGCCTCTGGGCGACGCCCGAGCGGAACCTCCTGTTTGACCTGCGCGACTTTGACGAGACGCTGCCCGGGCCTTTCGAGTGGGATGTGCAACGACTCGCCGCGAGCCTGGTGGTGGCGGCTCGCGAGGACGGCATCAAGGCGGCGACGGCGGATGAGGCGGTGGTTACGGCAGTGGAGGCGTATCGGGACCGCATGGCCCGCTGCGCGAAGATGAGCGAACTCAGCCTCTGGTACGACGGCACGCATGTCGACAGTCTGATCAGCTACTTCACAGCGGCCGACCGCGGGCCGATCTCGGTGCACATCGAGAAGGAGTCCAGGAACCGGACTCACCTCGGGGCGTTCGCCAAGCTCACCTCGATGGTCGACGGCCGGCCGCGGATCGACGAGGATCCACCGTTCCGCGTCGCCATCGATGACGACGAGCAGGACGCGCTGACCGAGCAGTTCATCACTGGTTACCGGATGACCCTGCAGGAGGATCGGCGCTTCCTGTTCGACCGCTTCACGCTGGTTGACGTGGTCCGCCAGGTGGTGGGGGTGGGCAGCGTCGGCATGCGCGTCTATCTGGCCCTCTTCGAGGGCCGCAGCGGCAGCGACCCGCTATTCCTGCAGATCAAGCAGGCCGGTCCGTCGGTGTATGAGTCTTACCTCGGCCGTAGCCAGCACGACAATCATGGGGCCCGGGTGGTCGCCGGCAAGCGGGCGCTGCAGACGGCAACCGGCATCTTCGTCGGTTGGGGCTCGTTCCAGGGCAGGGACTACTATGTGCGGCAGTTCCGTGACATGAAGATCATCCTCGACATCAAGTTGCTCGCCCCCTGCCTGGTAGAGTTTGCCGCCGCCTGCGGCGAGACGCTGGCGCGGGCCCACGCCCGCTCGGGGGACGCTGTGGCGATCAGCGGGTACCTTGGCAAGGGCTCGCAGTTTGCCACTGCCCTGCGCGACTTCTCCCGCCTTTACGCCGACCAGAACGAGCGCGACCACGCGCAACTCGAGCGCGCTGTCGCCGCCGGCAAGGTGGCGAGTGCGCCGGGTTGGTAGTCCCTCGTATCGCGTAGTCGATACCTGCCGTCGTCAGCGAGTGCGCCAGCCAACTGTGCACCAGAACTTTGACAAGGAGCTGCCCCGTGTTCGTGAATCGCGCCACCAAGCGAAATGCTGTTCTGTCCGGAACGAATGCCCTGCTGACGCTCGCCGCGTTGGCGCTTCTGGCGGCCTGTCAGCGCGCTGACGAAGCGGCGGCGCCCGAGATTCGCCCGGTGCGGGTGATCACCATCGAAACTCGTTCCGCTGGTGGTCTCGTCTCCCTGACCGGCTTGGTGCAGGCGCAGACCGAGATCAACGAGTCATTCCGCATCGACGGCCGGCTGGTCGAGCGGACGGTGGATATCGGCGACAACGTGAAGCCCGGTCAACTCATTGCGCGGCTCGATCCGCAGAACGAGGAAAGCGGCCTGAATGCGGCGCGCGCGCAACTGGCTGCCGCACGGGCACAGTTGGTCGAGGCGCGCAACAATCATGCGCGAATGCGCGAACTGGTGGCCGAGGACGCCGTGTCGCGTGCCTCGTTCGACCAGGCCGTGGCACTCCTGAAGACCGCCGAGTCGCAGGTCGAGGCGGTACAGTCGCAGGTCAGCCTGGCGGAAAACCGTCTGAGCTATACGCGGCTCTTTTCAAACGCGGCTGGCGTCGTGACCGCGCGCGGACCGGAGCCCGGTGAAGTGGTATCGGCCGGGCGGATGATCGTCCAAGTGGCGCGCGAGGGCGCGCGCGACGCAGTGTTCGACGTGCCGGGCCGCATCAAGGACGTCGCGCCGAAGATTCCGGAGATCACGGTGGCACTGACCGACGACCCGCGGGTGACGGTTGCCGGCCGGGTACGGGAAGTCTCGCCGCGCGCGGATCCGGTGACCGGCACCTTCGCCGTGCGCGTACGCCTGATCGACCCGCCGCCGGCCATGCGCCTGGGCAGCACCGTTACGGGCAAGATGCAACTGCCCGAGGCGCTTGCCATCGAGGTGCCGGCCTCGGCGCTGGTCCGTGCCGACGGCAAGACGGCGGTATGGGTGGTCGACGGGGCGTCGAGCACCGTATCGTTGCGCAGCGTCCAGCTGGGCGGGGGCGACGCCAACACGGTGCAGGTGGCCGCGGGGCTGAACCCGGGCGACGTCGTCGTCATCGCCGGCGCTCAGGCGCTGCGCCCCGGCCAGAAGGTGCGCGTACCGGAGGCCCGCTCGTGATCGGACCGAACCTGTCGGAATGGGCGCTCAAAAAGCGCTCGCTGGTCGTCTTACTGATGATCCTGGCCGTGGTGGCCGGCGTCATGTCCTTCTTCAAGCTGGGGCGCGGCGAGGACCCGGCGATCACCACGCGCACGATGGTCGTCGCGGCCGGCTGGCCCGGTGCGACGGTGGACGAGACCATGAAGCAGGTCACGGAGCGGCTCGAGCGCACGCTGCAGGAGACGGACTACCTCGATCGCCTGCGCAGCTACACGATCGCCGGGCAGACGACGATCTTCGTCGACCTGAAGCAAGCGACGCCGCCGCACAAGATTCCCGACATCTGGTACCAGGTGCGCAAGAACATCGGCGACATGCGCCACGCGCTGCCGCAGGGCGTGCTCGGGCCGTTCCTCAACGACGACTTCGGCGACACCTTCGGCATCATCTATGGGTTCACGGCCGACGGCTTCGGTTTCCGCGAACTGCGCGACCACGTCGAGGCGGCGCGCTCGCGGCTGCTGCAGGTGCCCGACGTGTCGAAGATCGAGGTCATGGGCGCGCAGGACGAGCAGATCTTCATCGAGTTTTCAACCGAGCGGCTGGCCGGCCTGCGCCTGAACCTGAGCCAGATCGTCGCCACGCTGCAGGCGCAGAACCTGGTGCGTCCGGCCGGGACGATCCAGGGCGAGCAGGAGCGGGTGTTCCTGCGCGTGACCGGCGCCTTCGACTCGGAGCGCGACATCGAGGCGGTGAACATCGTCGCCGGCGAGCGCATCTTCCGCCTCGGCGACATCGCCACGGTGCGCCGTGGCTTCACCGACCCGCCGCAGCCGATGTTCCGCGTCAACGGCAAGCCGGCCATCGGCCTGGCCATTGCCATGCGCGACGCCGGCGACATCCTGGCGCTCGGCGAGAACGTGCGCAAGGAGATGGCCGAGATCAAGGCCAACCTGCCGGTCGGCATCGAGCCGGTGCTGGTCGCCGACCAGGCGGTCACCGTCGATATCGCGATCAACGACTTCATGACCTCGCTCTGGCAGGCCATCGTCATCATTCTCGTGTGCAGTTTCGTCAGTCTGGGGATGCGCCCGGGCACCGTGGTGGCGCTGGCCATTCCGCTGACGATGGCGATCGTCTTCGCAGTGATGGACGTGGCCAACATCGACCTGCACCGCATCTCGCTGGGCGCGCTGATCATCGCGCTCGGGATGCTGGTCGACGACGCGATGACCACGGTGGACGCGATGCTGCGCCGGCTGGGCGCCGGCGACAGCCCGGACCAGGCCGCGACCTTTGCCTACCGCACGCTGGCCGCGCCGATGCTGATCGGCACGCTGGTGACGATCGCCGCCTTCGTGCCGATCGGCTTCGCCAAGAGCTCTGCCGGCGAGTACACTTTCTCGATCTTCTCGGTGGTGGCCATCTCTCTGATCGTCTCGTGGCTGGTGGCGGTGATCTTTGCGCCGCTAATCGGCAAGGCGCTGCTCAAGCCGCCGAAGCAGCAGGAGACCGAACCCAAGCCGGGCAGGCTGGTGCTGCTGTACAGCAGCTTCCTGCAGGCCGCGATCCGCATGAAGTGGCTGACCATCGGCATCACGGTTGCCGCCTTTGTCGCCGCGCTCTACCTGTCGAGCCACGTGTCGCGGCAGTTCTTTCCTTCCAGCGACCGCCCCGAGCTGACGGTGGACCTGACACTGCGCCAGAACGCGTCGATCTTCGCGACGGAGCAGGAGGTCAAGCGGCTGGAAGAGATCCTGAAGACCGACCCCGACGTCGACCACTTCAGCAGCTACGTCGGTCGCGGCGCGATCCGCTTCATCCTGACGCTCGATGTTCAGTTGGCCAACCCCTTCTTCGGCCAGTTCGTCGTCGTGACCAAGGACCTCGATGCGCGCGAGCGGCTGCGGGTCAAGCTCGAGAAGGTGCTCGCCGAGCAGTTCCCCGGCGTCGTCTCGCGCGTGTCGCCGCTCGAGCTGGGGCCGCCGGTAGGCTGGCCGCTGCAATACCGCGTCTCCGGCCCGGACAATGACGAGGTGCGGCGTCTTTCGCTGGAACTGGCCAACGTGGTCGGCGCCGACCCGCGCACGCGGCACGTGCACTTCGACTGGATGGAGCCGGCGCGCCAGTTGCGCGTCAAGATCAACCAGGACCAGGCCCGGCAGCTCGGCGTCAGTTCGGCTGCGATTGCCGGTGTGCTCAACGCCGCCATCTCCGGCACGCCGGTGACGCAGGTGCGCGACGACATCTATCTGGTCAACGCTGTGGTGCGCGCCGCCGATGGTGAACGCGCCTCGTTCCAGACGCTGGCGTCACTGCAGGTGCCGACGCCAAGCGGGCGCATGGTGCCGCTCCAGCAGTTCGCGACCTTCGTCGAGGAGCAGGAGTTCCCGGTGGTGTGGCGCCGCGACCGGGTGCCGACGCTGACGGTACGCGCCGACGTCAACCCTGGCGTGCTGCCCGACGACGTGGTGTCCGCGCTGGCACCGAAGATCGCCGAGTTCGGCGCCAGGCTGACCAAGCCCTACAAGCTCGAGACCGGGGGCCTGTTCGAGGAGAGCCAGATCTCGCAGGCCTCGGTGTTCGCGGTGGTGCCGCTGATGATCGTGCTGATGCTGCTGGCGATGATGGTCATGCTGGTCAGCTTCCGCCGCCTGGCGATGGTGATGGCGATCCTGCCGCTGGGGCTGATCGGCGTCGTGCTGTCGCTGCTGCTGTTCAACCGTCCGCTGGGCTTCGTCGCCATCCTCGGCATCCTGGCGCTGCTCGGCATGATCGCCAAGAACGCGGTCATCCTGATCGTCTCGATCGAGGAGGAGCGCGCCAGCGGCCTCGCCGTGCGCGATGCCGTTCTGACCTGCGCCACCAACCGTTTTCGGCCGATGATGCTGGCCGCGATGTCCACCGTGCTCGGCCTGCTCCCGATCGCGCCCACCGTGTTCTGGGGCCCGATGGCCTTTGCCATCATGGGCGGCCTGTTGGTGGCGACGCTGCTGACGCTGGTCTTCCTGCCCACGGTATACATGACGGTTTTCGGCAACGAGAAGACGCCGATGGCTGATGCCGTGGCGGTGGAGCAATCGTGATGACGTCGCCGCCGGCGGCGATGCCGCTCAGCCGGCACGGCGCCCGGACCGTGACGGAGCAGGGCGCATGAACGCGCCGGGCCGTTCCCAAGCACTCCTCACGGAGCGCGCAGCGCGGAGGGTTGTCCGGTGACCGGCGTGCACGGAGGTGGTCTGACCCGTGCTCTGGCCGTGCGTGCGGTGTTGTATTTTGCCCTGTGGATCGTCGTCGACCAGAGCGCCAAGCCGGCGAACCTGGTGTTCGGCCTGCTGACCAGCGCTGCGGCCACCTGGGCCAGCGTCAAGCTGCTGCCGCCGGCCAGCGGCGGCGTGCGCCTCGGCCAACTGCTGCTGCTCCTGCCGCGCTTCCTGTGGCAGTCGCTGGTGGCCGGCACCGATGTCGCGCGCCGCGCCTTCGCACCGCAGCCGCGCTTGCAGCCGGGCTTCGTCGACTATCCCGTTGGGCTGCCACGCGGTGCGGGGCGCAACGCCTTCGAGTTGATCGCCAGCCTGATGCCGGGCACGGTGGCCAGCGACGGAACACCGGAGATGATCGAGTTCCATTGCCTCGACACGGGGCAAGCGGTGGTCGAGCAACTGGCCGCCGAGGAGCGCGCCTACGCCAGGGCGCTGCAGCCGGAGCCGCGCGATGGCTGAGTTTCTGCTCTCCGCGGCGGCTTTCGTCGTGCTGATGGTGGCCGTCGGCCTGGTGCGCGTGGCGCGCGGACCGGGCCGCGCCGAGCGCATGATGGCTGCGCAACTGCTGGGCACCGGCGCCATCAGCGCGCTGCTGCTGTTCGGAGCGGCCTCCGGCGACCGGGCGATGTTCGACGTGGCACTGACGCTGGCGCTGCTCTCCGCCTTCGCGTCGATCGCCTTCGTCAAGTTCGCACTGCGCCAGGACCAGAAAGTCGCCGACGACGATGCCACGGAGGGTGCAAGGTGAGCGTTGTGCTCGACGTCTTCAGCATTGTCGCCATTGTCGCTGGCCTGGTGTTCTTTCTCGCCGGCACGGTCGGGCTGTTGCGCTTTCCCGATGCCTACACGCGGCTGCATGCGCTGACCAAGGCCGACAACCTGGGCGTCGCGCTGGTGGTCACCGGTCTGCTGCCGCAAATGGATGGCGTGCTCGCGGCGCTGAAGCTGGTGCTGGTGTGGCTGCTGGTGATGCTGTCCAGCGGGGCGGTGTCGCAGCTCATCGCGCGCTCGGTGCGGCGCCGGGAATGCAGCGAATGAGCGGCGCCGGGCCGTTCCCCGACGCTCATCCCGAAGCGCGCAGGGTAGTCGAATGACGGCGCTCGTCAGCCTGGTCGTTGCATTGCTGCTGCTGTGGCTGGCGCTGTGGACCGTGGTCGCGCGCGACGCCTTCGTGGCGGTAGCCGGTTTCGTCGTCTACGGCTTGCTGCTGTCGCTGGTGTGGGTGCGCCTCGCCGGCATCGACGTCGCGCTGACCGAGGCGGCCATCGGCGGCGGCCTGACCGGCGCGCTGTTGCTCGGTGCCGTGGGGCGGCTGCGCGGCACCGAGGCGGCGGC
>DDUX01000107.1 GCA_002345025.1 Candidatus Accumulibacter iunctus
CAAGAGATTCCACCCAAAAACCACATCTATCACACGCTTACAAGAAATCGGTATGACCATGTTCTGTTAGCTTGAGAGCATTGGGTGCCGATCGGGCTCAAGATTTGTTGCTATGCGCACTAAATTACGGCTTTGAAGTTCCTGGAGGAACGCCTTGTCGACGCCAAATCGATCGATCAGTGCTTCTTCGGTCTTTAGATCATCGAGATCGACTAGGATACAGCGTCGGGTCATCAGGTCTGGAATTAGGTTCGCCCCGGTCGTGCACGCAACCGGGGGGGCACCCTTTTCATGTAATTCTGGGTAGTAGTCTTCAATTAGCTCGCTATTCGTGGAGCTGAACTGCCGGTACTGTCGCTGTGCGTTGTCCTCCACATCTTTGAACACGAAGTGCTCCTTCTATCGGTTGGTGAGTTTGGTGAGCGATGAAGATTCCGGTCGAGACTATTGAGGCTACCGCCTTGCGTCTATACATTGACGCCAAGCTAACACCCTTCCGTGGGTTGCGCCATCGTGTCGCCCGATGCGCAATCTAACGTGAAGTAGCAATCCTACATGACGCAAAGCTTTGCGTCGAAATGCAATCGCCATCAACGATGTGCGGCAGATTCGCTGATGGAACAAGACGATGGCGCATTGGCTGGTCCACTAAAATTGCCGGCAAATGCGTCACGGCCGCGGCCGCTTCGCTTGCCGCCCGCATCCCAAGTGAAGGACCGACGGGCGGCGACCGGCGTCGCTGCGGCGGGGGACGAGACGCCATGTCCTTTCCCCCGCGGTTGCCGATGCGCCGATGCCCGGCACGCGGCGGTCTACTTGGAAGCTTTGCCAGTGCGGGCGGGCGCCTTGCGTTCGGACTTTTTCTTCAGGCCCAGCGAAGCGACCTCGTCCGAATCGGCGCCGAATTGGGCGATGACCTGATCCTTGACGCCGAGAATCAGGTTGTGATGTTCCCACTGCGCGGCAATCGCCGCGTCGCGTGCGGCGTCGAGCGCATTCTGGGCGCGCAGTTCGACCTCCGCGGAGGCGCGCATGGCATCGTATCGGGCCGTGACCGTTGCCAGGCTGTAGGCCGGGTTGGCCGGGCTGTAGCCGGCGATCGCCTTGAGCGCCAGAAAGGCGTTTTCATCGGCCTGCTGTGTTTCCGCCGACAGGCGGATTTTTTCGTTCTTTGCCATGTTGCTCCCCCCGGAATATGAAGTTGTCGAGAAACGGATTGTCCCTCGCCGAAAATGGTAGGTTGCCGCAGGCAGTCGTGTCAACGCACCGCGTGTCTGACGCCCGTGACGGCGATCCTGAGGCTTTCGAAAGGCACGCCGACCGCCCAGGGAAGCATCCTGACGCTTCAGGGAAGCATCCTGACGCCTCAGGGAAGCATCCTGACGCCTCATGGAAGCATCCTGACGCTTCAGGGAAGCATCCTGACGCTTCAGGGAAGCATCCTGACGCTTCAGGGAAGCATCCTGACGCCTCAGGGAAGCATCACGACGCTTCACGGAAGCATCCCGACGCTTCACGGAAGCATCCTGATGCCTCATGGAAGCACCCTGGTCCCTCAGGCAGCCGTTCGGCGATGTCACGCGCCGCCGTTGTCGCCCATCCGGTAGTCCATCCGGTAGTCTTTTCCCGCAGGGACCGCGCCCGCGGCGCGCGGGCGGATGTTGCCGGCGGGTTGGGGCCAGCACGGTGTCTGCAGGCGCGGATCCTGGCGAGCAGCCGCACAGCAGGAGCAGCGGGCGGCTGGCCGAAACGGTGACGCGGTGACGCGAGGCGGGCTTCGTCGCGCGCAGCAGATGGTGTCGCCGGGGCCGGCCGGGTACGACTCCACGCCGAGGCTCATCTCGCCCTCGTCGGCGGTGACGTGGTCGATCTGCGCGCGCAGCAGGCGCCGGTGCAGCTGGGTGGCGGCGCCGGCGGCGACCGTCGCTGCGGCCAGCCTCTGCGGCGGTGGCCATGCAGGGCCTGGCCGATGCCTCTTGCCGTGACGGGGCGCGTTGCGGCGTGGATGCAGAAGCGGCAGAGCCGGGCAGAGAGCGCGCTGCTCTGCCGCTAGAAGGAGGTGCCCGGCGCCGCCCTTTCCGGGCTCGATGAGTTCGCGCCGGCCAAGGCTTGCCGGCGCCTGTCGGCGGTGCTCACGCCGAAAGAAGTAGCCCGCTTGCCGATTCCGGGTGCGGGAACGACCGGTCCGATCCTGTGGCTACCCTACGGCACCGGCATGCCGATCACGCCCGTGCTCGATCGCCGTCGGCTGGGCGTCGCCAGTCCGGTCGCCGCCCGGCGTCTGGCGGTGGCCACGCCAAGGGTATCTCCGACACCCGGTTGAGCCGGATGCGTGGCTGCGCACGACGCGGCCTCACTCCTCCGGCAGCGTCGCCGGGCTCTGGAGGGGCGGTTCGTCCTTGAAGTGGGCGAGGTCGCGGATGTTCTTCTGCACGGCGACTGCGCCAAACAGGCTGAGGAGAAAGGACATCGCGTAGAAGCCCTTCTCGGAGGCCACCAGCGTGGCATTCCACAGCCCGATGGTGAGCAGCAGCACCGCCAGGAGCAGGGAGACCCAGCACAGGCCGTAGTAGATGGCCGTCACGGGGATGCTTTCGAGCCTGTCGCGCACCGACTTCTGCAGCGAAACGGCCGAGAACAGGCCGTACATGAGGACCGTGAAGTAGTAGCCCTTCTCGTTGAGCTCCATGCCGGCGTTCCAGAGGCCCGTCAGGTACGCGATGGCACCGACCAGGAGGGCTGCCCACGATGCGCCGATGAAGGCTCCGGTCGGGCGTTGCGGTTGCGCTTGCATGTACGGACCTTTCCCTGATGTTCAATCCTGTCTCGAGAGGGTGAGTGCCCGACGCTGATGCGATGTCGCGCCTGGTCGATCAGGTCGCTCATGCAAGCCATGCAGGCCTCCCCGGCGAAGCAGTTTGCGCTCGTCCTGCAGTAAAGGCTGTCAAGTCCAGGCGCGGCGAGTCGAGTGTAGGCATCGCAGCAAGGAGTGTCAATCCGTCGGTCCGTTCCTCGAGCGTCGGCAGGTTCCTCCCGCTTGCCGGCGCAGCGGAAGACGGGCGTGGCGAATCGTCGAAGCTTCGGAGGTCTTCCGCGCGGGCGGCGATCGCCGCCAGCAGCGCTTGACGATCAGCGTCGTCTGTCCGGTACGTCGCGGAGAACGCCTAGAGCTCGAGGAAGCGGAACTCGTCGCAGTCGGCGATGCGCACGACATCGCCGGGGCGCAGCAGGCGGCGGCCGTCGACGCGCTCGCCGTTGAGGAAGATGCCGTTGCCGCTCTCGAGGTCGGTCAGCATGCAGATGCCGTAGTCCAGGCTGATGTGGGCGTGGTACCTGCTGACGCGTGCGTCGCTGATGACCAAGTCGTTGTCCTGCGCCCGTCCGATGCTGTTCATCCCCTCGCGCAGCGCGTGCCGGAGTTGCGGGTTGGTGCGCGAGATGAGGACGAAAGCACCCGTCGCCGACGTCAGCGGCTCGGTTGGCGCAAACTGGCTCTGCCGCAGCACCTGCGTCGCCGTGCTGTCGGGCAGCGGTGGCCGGTGTTCCCAGTCGCTTTCAAAGACTGCGTTCAGTCCCTGCAGCACCTCGGCATCATCGACGATGATCGAAAGCTCGCGGCGGCGGTCGAGGCTCTCCGTGCGCAGGTTCATGCTGCCGATGACGGCGGTGACGCCGTCGACGATGCTGCACTTGGCGTGCAGCCGGTAGCGCGGTACCGCCCGGAACTCGACTCCCGGCGGCAAGGTGCGGCGCTGGCTCTGGTCGCCGAGGACGCGTACGTGGATGCCGCTGCGCGCCTTCTTCATCAGTAGGCGAAGCATCGCCGGGTCGGCGAGCTTGGCGTCGGCGATCTGGATCGAGGTCCGCGCGCTGGCAAGCAGCGTTTCCATCTTCTGCCGGCTGTTGAACGGGCTGACCAGAAGCGGTGAGTCGTGGTCGGGGGCGAAGGGCTGATCCGCCCAGTCGGCGTCGAACAGCCGGTTGATTTCGGCAGCGATCGACGGGCTGTGGACCTCGACGCCGAAGTCGCGCGCGTAGTGGAGGTTGTCGCGTGTCGGGTTGAAGGTGAAGACGAAGGCTTCGGTTTCGTCTACGGTCATCACCTTGTAGTGGTAGCGCGCGCGCTTGCTGTCGCCGGCGGGCTCGCGGGTGTCGATGCCGGCCTCGTTCGCGTCCTTGAGCAGCTTGCGATTGCGTTCCTCCCAGCCGCGTGCGCTGCTCGAGATCAGCACGCGAATGCGAACGCCCCGCTGGCGGGCTTCGATCAGCGCGCGCTGAATGATCGGATCGTCCATGCGAAAGACGGTCAGGTTGATCGAGCGCTCGGCACGGTCGATCGCGCGCACGATCGGGAAGAAGCTGTCGCCGGGTTGAACGATGAGCGAAATCTTCCAATACATCACGAGATCCGGTTGTTCCTGCGGTCATCACGGTCGCGGGAGCTTAACGTGAAAGTCGCGTCAGCGACTCGCGAATCTCCCTTCTCCCGTGCGCGGGAGAAGGGCCGGGGATGAGGGAAACGGTCATGACTTTCATCATCAGGGGTGTGTCGCAAGGCATGACCGTCAGGGCAGGTCGGCCCGGGTGCCGTCG
>DDUX01000015.1 GCA_002345025.1 Candidatus Accumulibacter iunctus
TGTCTACATCACAGTGTTGCTTTGTCTGTTTTCTTCTATTTCGTGCTCTTTTTCTTTTTTTTGTGTTGTTTTTTTTTTTTTTTTTTTTTAATAACACGGCGCCCCCCCACATCTCCCCCCTTCCCCTACACGACGCTCTTCCGATCTAGACGCTGCTCGGCGGCGGCCAGCGCGCCGGGCGAACCCAGCAGGACGACGACGTCGCCGCTGCGAAAACGCGTCTCGGCCGCCGGTTCGAGAGCGCGGATGTTGCGCCGGCGCACCGCCGTCACCTCGACCCCGAGAGCCTGCAGCCCGAGTTCGCCGAGGGTGCGCCCGACCGCGTGCGTACCCTCGGCGAGCAGGATCGAGTGCAGGCGCGGCTCGTCGCTGGCGGTGCCGTCGGCAGCGAGGTCGTCCTCGCCGTGGAAGAAGCCGCGCAGCGTCCGGTAGCCGGCCTCTCGCGTCTGCCGGAAGCGCTCGGTCACCTCGCTCATCGGTACGCCGACGTGGCGCAGCGCGTGTGCCGCCAGCACCATGCTCGCTTCGAGCGTTTCCGGGACCACCTCGGCCGCGCCGGCCCGCTGCAGGCTGTCGATGTCCCTTTCGTCGAGCGTCCTGGCGACCACCGGCAGTTCTGGCGCGAGGCCGCGCAGCTGCTCGAGGACGCGCTCGGCGGCACGCGTGTCGGCAAAGGCGATGATCAGCACGCTGGCGCGCGCGACGCCGGCGGCGAGCAGGGTTTCCCGCCGGGTGGCGTCGCCGAAGATGACGTTCTCACCGGCCGCAGCCGCTTCGCGGATTCGTTCGGGATCGAGGTCGAGCGCGACGTAGTTCACCGCCTCCTGCTCCATGAAGCGCGCCAGATGCTGGCCGCTGCGGCCGTAACCGCAGATGACCGCGTGCCGCTCGGTATTCAGCGTCTGCGCCGCGAGGCTGGTGAGCTGCATCGAACGCAGCAGCCATTCGCTGGCGGCGAAACGCAGGACGATGCGGTTGCTGTACTCGACGATCATCGGTGCCAGCAGCAGCGAGAGAACCAGCGCCGCGAGCACCGACTGCAGCGCCAGCGGCGGCACCAGGTGCAGCGGACCCATCTGCGCCAGCAGGACGAAGCCGAACTCGCCGCCGGCACACAGCCAGAGGCCGGTGCGAATGGCGTTGCCGGGAGTCGCTCCGAAGAGCCGTGAGAGCCCGCACATGAGGGCGAACTTGAGCGTCAGCAGCAGCGCCAGGACTCCCAGCACCAACGGCGCGTTGGCCAGCACCAGCGGCGCGTCGAGCAGCATGCCGATGGTGATGAAGAACAGTCCCATGAGGACGTCGCGGAACGGCTTGATGTCTTCCTCGACGTGGTGCCGGTATTGCGTTTCCGAGATCAGCATGCCGGCGACGAAGGCGCCGAGCGCCAGCGACAGTCCCGCGAGTTCGGTCAGCCAGGCGAGACCGAGCGTCACCAGCAGGATGTTGAGCATGAACAGCTCGGCCGACTTGCCGCGCGCGACGATGAAGAACCAGCGGTTCATCAGGCGCTGCCCGAGGAAAAGCACGAGCGACAGGACGACGGCGGCCTTCAGGGCGGCGAGGCCGATCATCGTCGCCATCCGCTCGGGCGATTCGGAGAAGGAAGGGATCAGGATCAGCAGCGGTACCACCGCCAGGTCCTGGAACAGGAGGACGCCCATGACCTCGCGCCCATGCGGCGCGTCAAGCTCCAGGCGCTCGCTGAGCAGCTTCGTCAGCACGGCGGTCGACGACATGGCGAGCGCGCCGCCGAGCGCGACACCGGCCTGCCAGCCGAGCCCGATGGCGGCGACGATGGCGACCACCACCGCCAGCACCAGCAGGACCTGCAGCAGGCCGAGCCCGAAGACGATGCGTTTCATCGCGTGCAGTTTCGGCAGCGAGAACTCGAGACCGATCGAGAACATCAGGAAGACGACGCCGAACTCCGCCAGGTGCTGCGCGCCGGCGAAGCCGCCGACGAGATCGAAGGCGTGTGGGCCGATCAGCGTGCCGACCAGCAGATAGCCGAGCACCGGCGGCAGGTCGAGCGAACGAAAGACGATCACCGAGACCACCGAGGCGGCGAGCAGCATGAGAATCGTCGGCAGGGTTTCCATCTTCCGCTCCGTCTCCGGTCACCAGCAGGCGGCCGGCGCTCGCCGGCTGCAGCGGGGTGAGCAGCCGATGCCCTTCTGTTATACTCGCGGCATGATAACCGCTGCCTTCTCATGAGCCAAATACGGCCATCCGCGAACGCCCTCGATCTTGCCCGGCAGGTGATGCGAATCGAAGCCGATGCGGTGCTGGCGCTGGCCTCGCGCATCGGTGACGAGTTCCTGCAGGCGCTGCTGCTGATCCTCAATTGCCGTGGGCGGGTCATCGTCAGCGGCATGGGCAAGTCCGGGCATGTCGGGCGCAAGATCGCCTCGACCCTCGCCAGCACCGGTACGCCCGCCTATTTCGTCCATCCCGCCGAGGCCAGCCACGGTGATCTGGGGATGATCACGCGCGACGATGTGCTGATTGCCATCTCGAATTCGGGTGAGAGCGCCGAACTGCTGACCATCGTGCCGATCATCAAGCGGCAGGGGGCGCGGCTGGTCAGCATGACCGGCAACCCGCAGTCGTCGCTGGCCGTCGAGGCGGACGCACACCTCGATGCGGCGGTGGCTCAGGAAGCCTGCCCGCTCAACCTCGCACCGACCGCCAGCACGACGGCTGCGCTGGCGCTCGGCGACGCCCTGGCGGTGGCGCTGCTCGACTCTCGTGGCTTCGGCGTCGAGGACTTTGCCCGTTCGCATCCCGGCGGATCGCTTGGCCGGCGACTGCTGACGCACGTGCGCGACGTCATGCACAGAGGTCCGGATCTGCCCGAGGTGTCGCCGGCAACCAGCCTGCACGACGCGATCCTCGAGATCACGCGCGGTGGCATCGGCATGACCGCCGTCGTCGATCCCCAGCGTCGGGTGATCGGCATCGTCACCGATGGCGACCTGCGGCGGGCCTTCGCGCGCAGTCTCGACCTGCGCACGCTGTCGGCGGCCGACATCATGGGGCGCAGTCCGCGCTCGATCGCTCCCGACCGACTCGCCGTCGAAGCGGTGACGCTGATGGAAGAGCACAGGGTCAACCAGTTGCCGGTGGTCGATGCAGCCGGCATCCTCGTCGGGGCGCTCAACATGCACGATCTCTTTCGCGCCAAGGTGATCTGATGACCGACTCCGGCAACGAGGCGCAGACGCGCGCGCGCCGCCTCAGGTTGATGGCTTTCGACGTCGACGGCGTGTTGAGCGACGGCTCGCTCTTCTATACCGACGAGGGAGTCGAGATCAAGGCCTTCAACACGCTCGATGGCTGTGGTCTGAAGATGCTCGCCCAGGCCGGCATCACCGTTGCCATCATCACCGGCAGGCGAGCCCGCTGCGTCGAGCTGCGGGCGCAGAACCTCGGTATCACGCATCTCTATCAGGCGGTCGACGACAAGCTCGGGCAGATGAAGCGTCTGCTCGCCGAACTGGGGCTCGGCGCCGACGAGGCCGGCTACATGGGCGATGATCTGCCCGACCTGCCGCTGATGCGCGCCTGTGGCTTCTCGGCGACGCCGCAGGACGCACACGCGCTGGTCCGCGACCACGCCTGGCTGGTCACCGCGCGCGGCGGCGGGCGTGGCGCGGTGCGCGAGGCCTGCGACTTCATTCTCGCCGCGCAGGGCAGGCTGGGCGAGCTCATCGCGCCCTATCTGGCAGCCGACGGGCAATGAAGAAGTGGAGCAGCGCGGCGCTGCCGCTGACGATCATGCTGGTGCTGGTGGCGCTCAGCGCCTGGTTGCGCTATGCGACCGGTCTGCCCGATGCGGCGCGCGACGGCAGGAACCGGCACGAGCCCGATGCCATCCTCAGCGAGGTCCACGGGCACAAGCTCGACGCGAACGGCGCGCTGCTGTACACGATCGTTGCCGACGAGATTCGTCACTATCCCGACGACGAGACGAACGAGCTGCTGCAGCCGAGGCTGGCCTACGTGTCGCCGCGGAAGCCGACGGTGACGATTCGTGCCAACGAGGCGCGCGCCTCGGCAAAGGCGGAGAAGGTCGATCTCAGCGGGCAGGTCGAGATCCGCCGTGCGGCCGGTGGCAGCCAGGCGGAGCTGCTCGCCGAAATGCCCGAACTGACCGTGCTGACCGAGGAGAAGCGCGCGTTCACCCGCAGCAAGGTGCTGATTACCCAGGGTCCGTCCCGGGTCCAGGGGGTTGGCATGCAGGTGGACCACAGTCTGCAGACCTACGTTCTCGAGTCTCAGGTCAGCGGAGAGATCGAGAGTCCATTCGCCAGGAAGAAGAAACCCAAGACATGAACAAGACCATTTGCGGCGCCTGTCTGAGCGGCGTTCTTGTTGCCGTTTCCCTGCCGCTGCACGCCGAGCGGGCCGATCGCGAGAAGCCGATCCATCTCGAAGCCGACCGCCTGAGCCTCGACGACCTGAACAAGGTGCAGACGCTCGAGGGTAACGCGGTCCTCATCCAGGGAACAACCGAGCTGCGCACCGCCCGCCTGGTCGTCACCCAGGATGTCGATGGCTTCCAGAAGGCGACGGCGACCGGCGGTGCCAATGGCCTGGCACGCTTCCGGCAGAAGCGGGATGGCGTCGACGAGTACGTCGAAGGGGAGGCCGAGCGCATCGAGTACGATGCGCGTACCGATACCACCCAGTTCTTCAATCGGGCTTTCGTCCGCAGCGGGCAGGATGAAGTGCGCGGCCGCTACATCTCCTACGACGCGCTCAACGAAAAGTTCCTCGTCACCACCGGTGCCGGAACCGCCAGGAGTGCCGGCAGCGAAGGCCAGGCGCGCGTGCGTGCGGTCATCCAGCCGAAGGCGAAGGGCGACGGTGCCGCCGCCGACAGCCGCAAGGAGCCGCTGAACCTGAAGCCCGCAGCACGGGTGGCACCGCGCAGCGACTGACGTTCCGGCGGGCCCTTGCCGGGCGCGGCTGCTCCGGCTGCGCCCGGCAAGGGCCCGCGTGCGGGATGCCGGACATTGGCTCCAGTCGCCTGCCGCACGGCTCCCGGATGCGGCAGGGCAACAAGCGCGCTGCCACCGGTCGGTCTTCGGGCAACTGATAACAATCACAATGAAATCATGGGAATGAAGCTTTTTGTGCGCTGCAGCAAATAACTGTTGACAAGCGGACGAGAGTGCTTATAATGCGGGCCATGGTGCAGTGCAGCAAAACACCGGGAGGCTGCGAAGCCAAACGGTCGGTGCCTCGATCATTGCACATGTTGTGTTGTATCCATACTTTTTTGAGGAGATTGCCATGTTCAACACCCCCGAACAATTCGCCGCCGCCAACAAGGCTTCCGTTGATGCGATGCTGACCCTTGCCAATACCGCGCTTGCCAGCGCCGAGCGGATCGCCGCACTCAACCTGAACACCGCCCGCTCGATGCTCGAGGACGGCGTTGCCAATGCCAAGGCGATGCTCGGTGCCAAGGACGCACAGGAGTTCTTCGCGCTGCAGGCATCGCTGGCCCAGCCCGGCCTCGAAAAGGCCGTCGCCTACACGCGCAGTGTCTATGAAATCTCGGCGCAGTCGAAGGAAGAGATCGGCAAGCTGCTCGAAGCCCAGTTCAACGACTTCCAGAAGCAGATGGTCGCCCTGCTCGAGAAGGCCACGAAGAACGCGCCTCCCGGATCCGACGTCGCCGTCAATGCCGTCAAGTCGGCAGTCGCCGCCGCCACCTCGGCTTTCGACAGCATGAACAAGGCTGCCAAGCAGGTCGCCGACATCGCCGAAGCCAACGTCGCTGCTGCGACCAACGCGACGGTCAAGGCGGTTGGCGCCACTGCCGCGGCGACGAAGAAATAGGCTGCGTCGAACACGGCCTGTCGGGCACGTGCGCTGCGACTGCAGAGTGAGCGAAGAGCCGCCCCCGAGACACTGCGGGGGTGTCTTCGCTGGCGCTCTGCGAGCCGTCAGCGTGCTTGGCGCAATGCACGAGCAATGAACATTCGGGCGCGCAGCTTTTCCTGCATGCCTGCAGCACCCTTACCACCATGGAGGTATCAATGAGCACTATCGATCTGGAAAAACTCGCCGAGAGCCAGAAAGCCAACGCACAGGTCATGATGACCCTGGTTCGCACCGCCTTTCAGGGCCTCGAGCAACTCTCCGCCCTCAACCTGGCTGCCAGCCGCGAGCTGTTCAACAGCAGCGCCAACGGCGCGCAGCAACTCCTTGGTGTCAAGGACCCGCAGAAACTCGGCGAGATCGCCGGTGCGATCGCCCGCCCGAACGCCGACAAGCTGATGGAGTATGCGCGCAACCTGTATGACCTGTCGGCCAACATGCAGCGCGAGATCACCTCGGTGATGGAAGAGCAGTACAACAACGTCCGCCACAATGCGAGCGGCCTGATCGGGCAGACCGGTCTCGGGTCGCCGGTTGCCGGCGACGTCTTCGGCTCGGCGATGAAGCAGATGGTCAACGTCACCACCACCGCCTTCGAGAACATCTCGCAGATGGCGAAGCAGATGACCGACATCGTCGACACCAATGTCAAGGCGGCGAGCAGCGCCACCGCCCAGGCAGCGGCTGCCCTCGTGCCGAAGAAGTAGGCTGTCGCCCGGGAGTCCATCTCCCTGCCAGTAGACCCCGGCGATCGCCGGGGTTGTTCGTTTACGGGCGCCGCATCAGGCTCGCCACTGCCAGCCGATGCCGCGCCGCTCGACCTCCTGCCGGATGGCCGCCATCGCCTGTTCGACCAGCTCCGGCTCGCCCTCGACACCGAGTTCGAGATAGCGCCGCTGTCCGTCCGCGGCCATCGACGGCAGGCTGAACAGCCGCAGGCGCGGGAAATCGGCGACGATCCGTTCCATCAGGTCGAGCAGCGCGCTCTCGTAGGCGTTGTTGCCGGTGAGCAGGAAAGCCTTGTCCACCGTCTCCTGGTGCCGGAAGAGATCGGCGTAGAAGGTATCGAGCGCCCATTCCGCCATCGGGTGCGCCATCTGCGGAAAACCCGGCAGGAAGTAATGGTCGCGCACGCGAAAGCCGGGGATGCGGTTGAACGGGTTGGGAACGATGTCGACGCCGCGCGGGAAGGTGCCGAGCAGCAGGCGGACATCGGTGATGTCGGCGCCGAAGCGGGCGCGGATCTCGCGCTCGGCATCGGGATGCAGCACCAGGTCGACGTCGAGCGCCGCCGCTGCCGCCTGCCGCGTGTGGTCGTCGGGCGTGTTGCCGATGCCGCCGAAGCTGAAGACGACGTCGCCGGCCGCCAGGCTGCGGCGCAGGCTGGCGGCGATGCGCGCGCGCTCGTCGCCAAGGTACTCGACCCACGACAGACGCAGCCCGCGGGCCGCCAGCAGCTCGGCGATCCGCGCAAAGTGCCGGTCGACGCGTTTTCCCGACAGGATCTCGTCGCCGATGATGATCGCCCCGAAGCTCTTCATTGCCTTTCTCCCTGGCCGTCGGCCATTCACATGCCTTCCCACATCTTCTGCAGCCGCTTCGTCGATACCGGCACCGGCGTGCGCAGCTCCTGCGCGAACAACTGCACGCGCAACTCCTCGAGCAGCCAGCGGAACTGCTCGAGCTGCGCGTCGGCGAGGCCCTGCCGCGCGAGCACCGCGGCGCGCCGCTGCCAGTTGACCGACAACGGCGTCAGCTCGGCGAGCAGGCGCGAATCGCGGGTGGCGCCCGCCGCACCGGCTGCCTTCAGCTTGTCCAGCCGCAGCGCGATCGCCTTCAGATAGCGCGGATAGTGCTGCAGGCGCTCGAACGGCGTATCGACGACGAAGCGCTTGTGGATCAGCCGTGCCAGTTGCTCGTCGACATCCTGCATTGTCGCCGCGAACGCCCTGAACGCCGGCAACTTCTTCTGCAGCGCCTGCCAGTCAGCGAGAATCTGCCCGACGAGGCGGCAGATCTCCTGCGCCAAGAGCGTCAGCCGCGGCTTCGCCTCGAGGCAGCGGGCGCGGAAGCTGGCGGCGTCGCGCGGCCACGGCTCGCCGAGGCAGGCGCGGGCGCAGCTCAGGTCGAGCAATTGCCGGCGCAGCTCGTCGAGCGTGCCAAGATTCATGAACTGCATCGCCATCTGGTTGAGTCCGGGGAGGTTCTTCTCGAGATACTTCAACTGCTCGCGGAACTGCAGCATGAACAGGCGCAACAGCCCGGCGCGGTGCGCCTGCGCCGCTTCGGCCGGCGAATCGAAGACGCGCAGCGAGACGCGTTCGCCGTCGGCGACCAGCGCGGGATAACCGAGCACCAGTTGCCCGCCGCCGGCATCGACCTCCATCAGCTCCGGCAGCTCGCCAAAGTTCCAGTCGCGCAAGTCCGCATACTCGCCCGGCGTCTCGTGCAGCTCGGCAAACTCCTGCCGCGCCTCGCGTCCCCACTCGGCGCGCAGCTCGTTCAGGTTGCGGCTCAGGCCGAGCTGGCGGCCGTTCTCGTCGAGCAGGCGGAAGTTGAACGAGAGATGCGCCGGCAGCGCGTCGGCACGGAAGGCGTCGGGAGTGATTTCCCAGCCGCGCGCGTTCAGCCCGCGCGACTGGACGATGAACTGCACCAGCGCCAGCAGGAGCGGCTTGTCGGACGGCGCCACCTGCGCGACGAACTCGGCAGCGAAATCGGGCGCCGGCACCAGCTTCGCCCGCAGCCGCTGCGGCAACGTCTTCACCAACTGTACGACCTTCTCGCGCAGGAGGCCGGGCACCAGCCACTCGCAGCGCGCTGCCGGGATCTGGTTCAGTTGCGCCAGCGGCACGCAGAGCGTGACGCCGTCGCGCGCGCTGCCGGGCTCGAAGTGGTAGCTCAATTCGTAGTCGACGCCGGCCAGGCGAAGCTGGTGTGGAAAGGCCTCGCTGGTGATGCCGGCGGCTTCGTGGCGCATCAGGTCGTCGCGCTGCAGATGCAGCAGTTGCGGCGTCTCGCGCTCGGCGTCGCGCCGCCACTTGTCGAAAGCCGCGCCGCTGTACATGCCGGCCGGGATCAGGCGGTCGTAGAAGGCGAAGATCAGCTCGTCGTCGACCAGTACATCGGGCCGCCGCGACTTGTGCTCGAGCGTCTCGATGTCGAGCATCAGCTGCTGGTTGTGGGTGAAGAAATCCCAGCGGCGGGCGAACTCCTCGCTCACCTCGCCGCCGACCAGCGCCTGCCGGATGAAAATCTCGCGTGCCTCTTCCGGGTTGATCGGCCCGAAGTTCACCCGCCGGCGCGGATCGACGACGATGCCGTGCAGCGTGATGCGCTCGAAGGCGACCGCCTGCATCGCCTTCTTCTCCCAGTGCGGGTCGAACCAGCTCCGCTTCAGCAGGTGCGCGCCGACCTGCTCCAGCCACAGCGGTTCGATGCGTGCGACGCAGCGCGCGAAGAGGCGCGTCGTCTCGCTGATCTCGCCGGCGACGATCCACTTGCCGGCCTTCTTCTGCAGCGGCGATGCCGGATGAACGAGGAAGCGGATGCCGCGCGCGCCGAGGTAGTGCGCCGATTCCTCCGACTTGCAGCCGATGTTGCCGAGCAGCCCGGCGAGCAGCGCGCGGTGGATCGCCTCGTAGCTCGCCGGCTGCTCGTTCTCCTGCCAGCGATGCTCGGCGGCGAGCGCGTGCAGTTGGCTATGGACGTCGCGCCACTCACGCATGCGCAGCGCCGAAAGGAAGTTCTCGCGGCAGGCGTCGAGCAGCTTGCGCTGCGACTTGCGGTGCGTCACCTCCTCCTCGTACCAGTGCCAGAGCTTGAGCCAGGAGACGAACTCGGAGCGCTCGTCGGCGAGGCGGCGATGCGCGGCGTCGGCCGTCCCCTGCCGCTCCTGCGGCCGCTCGCGCGGATCCTGCACCGACAGCGCAGCGGCAATCACCAGCACCTCGGCGAGGCAGCCCTCGGCGCGCGCGGCGACGATCATGCGGCCGAGTCGCGGGTCGAGCGGCATCTGCGCCAGTTCCTGGCCGACCGGCGTCAGTGCGTGCTCGGCGGTGACGGCGCCGAGCTCGACCAGCAACTGGTAGCCGTCGCTGATCGCCTTGCGCGGCGGCGCCTCGAGAAAGGGGAAGTCCTCGATGTCGCCGAGGCGCAGCGCCTTCATCCGCAGGATGACGCCGGCGAGCGACGAGCGCAGGATCTCCGGCTCGGCGTAGGCCGGCCGCAGCGCGAAATCCTGCTCCTCGTAGAGCCGGATGCAGACGCCGGCAGCGACGCGACCGCAGCGCCCGGCGCGCTGGTTGGCGGCGGCCTGGGCGATCTTCTCGATCTGCAGTTGCTCGACCTTGTTGCGGTACGAGTAGCGCTTGACGCGCGCCAGGCCGGTGTCGACGACGTAGCGGATCCCGGGCACCGTCAGCGAGGTCTCGGCGACGTTCGTCGCCAGGACGATGCGCCGCCCGACGTGCGGCCGGAAGACGCGGCTCTGCTCTTCCGCCGACAGCCGGGCGTAGAGCGGCAGGATCTCGGTATGCGGCGGGTGGTGCTTGCGCAGCGCCTCGGCCGCCTCGCGAATCTCGCGCTCGCCGGGCAGGAAGACGAGGACGTCACCCGGGCCGATGCGATGCAGCTCGTCGCAGGCGTCGGTGAGCGCATCGTAAAGGTCGCGCTCGTCGTCGGCAGCGCGGTCGTTCGCCGGGCCGGCAGCGCCGTCGCCCGCAGGCTTCTGCAGCGGGCGGTAGCGCAGCTCGACCGGGTACAGCCGGCCCGAGACCTCGATCACCGGCGCGTCGTCGAAGTGCCGCGAAAAGCGCTCGGCATCGATCGTCGCCGAGGTGATGATCAGCTTCAACTCGCGTCGCTTCGGCAGTAGCTGCTTCAGGTAGCCGAGCAGGAAATCGATGTTCAGGCTGCGCTCGTGCGCCTCGTCGATGATCAGGGTGTCGTACTGCTCGAGCCAGGGGTCGCCCTGCGTTTCGGCGAGCAGGATGCCGTCGGTCATCAGCTTGATGAAGGCATCGGGCGAGCTGCGGTCGCTGAAGCGGATCTTGTAGCCGACCAGGCGGCCG
>DDUX01000151.1 GCA_002345025.1 Candidatus Accumulibacter iunctus
GCTCAGTTGGTAGAGCGATACCTTGCCAAGGTATAGGTCGAGATTTCGAGACTCTTTTCCCGCTCCAGATTGCGAAGGGAAAGTGCCCCAGGCACTTTCCCTTCTTCCATTTCCGGGCAGGTATAATGGCTTGCGTCGCCCGGATGGTGGAATTGGTAGACACAAGGGACTTAAAATCCCTCGGCCCTGCGGCCGTGCCGGTTCGACCCCGGCTCCGGGTACCACATCCACGTTCCTTGTTGCGAGCTTCGTGCTCCGGGCCCCGATGATCATCTTTGACCTTGCATGCCAGCACGACCATCAGTTTGAAGGCTGGTTCCAGTCGCGCGAGGATTTCGAAAGCCAGCTGGCATCCGGTCTCGTCAGTTGCCCGCACTGTGGATCGCTCGAGATTCGGCGGGTGCCGTCAACGGTGCACGTCGGCCGCTCGGGCTCGCCGGCCGATCCGCCTCGCCGTGAGCTGCCCGTGCCCGCGCCGGCAGCCGATGGGCGTGCAGGCGCGCTGCAGGCGTTCCGCCATCTGACCGAGATGTTGCTCGCGAACTGCGAGGATGTTGGTGCCGACTTCGCCGAGGAGGCGCGGCGGATTCACTATGTCGAGGCGCCCGAGCGTTCGATTCGTGGCGTTGCGACGGCCGAGGAGTACGAGGAACTCCTCGACGAGGGGATTGAGGTCTTCCGCCTGCAGCGGGTGAAGCCGGGTGACCTGCACTGAGCGTTGCGTCGTGGCTGCTCGTGCTGGCGGGCGGCGGGGCTGGTGCCCCGGTGGCCGCTGCGGACGGTCTTTGTCGCCTGCCGGCGGCGAAAAGTGGAGGGAGGATCGCTGATGATCAAGTCACGCGCTGCGGTTGCCTGGGCTGCCGGGCAGCCCCTGGAGATCACCGAGGTGGATGTCGAGGAGCCGCGGCAGGGGGAGGTGCTGGTGCGCATCGTCGCCTCCGGCGTCTGCCACACCGATGCCTTCACGCTTTCCGGTGCCGACCCGGAAGGCATCTTCCCGAGCATCCTCGGTCATGAGGGCGGCGGCATCGTCGAGGCGGTCGGGCCGGGCGTCAGCTCGGTTGCCGTCGGCGACCACGTCATCCCCTTGTACACCCCGGAGTGCGGTCAGTGCAAGTTCTGCCGCTCGGGCAAGACGAACCTCTGTCAGGCGATTCGTGCGACGCAGGGCAGGGGGCTGATGCCGGATGGCAGCAGCCGCTTCTCGTGCAACGGCAGGCCGATCCATCACTACATGGGGACCTCGACCTTCTCCGAGTACACCGTCCTGCCCGAGATCTCGCTGGCGAAAATTGCCCGTGACGCCCCGCTGGAGAAGGTCTGCCTGCTCGGTTGCGGCGTCACCACCGGCATCGGTGCGGTACGCAACACCGCCAAGGTCGAGCCGGGGGCGACGGTAGCCGTTTTCGGGCTCGGCGGCATCGGTCTCGCGGTGGTCATCGGCGCGGTGATGGCCGGGGCGGCGCGCATCATCGCGATCGACACCAATCCGGCCAAGTTCGCGATCGCCAGGCAACTGGGCGCCACCGACTGCGTCAATCCGGCCGATCACGCGCGGCCGATTCAGGAAGTGATCGTCGATCTGACTGATGGCGGCGTCGATTACTCCTTTGAATGCATCGGCAACGTCTCGGTGATGCGAGCGGCGCTCGAATGCTGTCACAAGGGGTGGGGCGAGTCGGTGATCATCGGCGTCGCCGGCGCCGGCGAGGAAATCGCGACGCGGCCGTTCCAGCTGGTGACCGGACGCGTCTGGCGCGGCTCCGCCTTCGGCGGCGTGCGCGGCCGCTCCGAGCTGCCCGGCTACGTCGAGCGCGCGCAGCGGGGCGAGATTCCACTCGACACCTTCATCACCCATACCATGGGGCTGCCAGACATCAACCGGGCCTTCGATCTGATGGCTGCCGGCCAGAGCATCCGCTCGGTGATCCTCTTCTGAGCGGCGTGGCTGCTGCCATGCCGTTGCTCGAGGAGCTTGCCGCCAATCGCTGTTGCGGCGGCTGGCACCGGCGCTACCGGCATCATTCGACCACCCTTGGTTGCGACATGGTGTTCGCCGTGTATCTGCCGCCGCAGGCCGAGGACCGCGCGGTGCCGGCGCTCTACTGGCTTTCCGGGCTGACCTGCAGCGACGAGAACTTCATGCAGAAGGCCGGAGCGATGCGCGTCGCCGCCGAGCTCGGCCTCGCCCTCGTCGCTGCCGACACCAGTCCGCGCGGCGACGACGTGCCGGGCGACCCGCAAGGCTGCTGGGATTTCGGTCACGCTGCCGGTTTCTACCTGAACGCGACCCAGTCGCCGTGGCGGCGACACTACCGCATGCATGACTATGTCGTGCACGAGCTGCCGCAATTGGTCGAGGCGAGCCTGCCGATCGACGAACGGCGCGGCATCAGTGGCCACTCGATGGGTGGCCATGGTGCGCTGGTCTGTGCGCTGCGCAACCCTGGCCGCTATCGCTCACTCTCGGCACTGGCGCCGATCTGTCATCCGCTCGCCAGTCCGTGGGGTGAAAAGGCTTTCCGCAACTATCTTGGCGCCGATCGCGAGAGCTGGAAGCAGTGGGACGCCTGCGAGCTGATCGCCGTCGCCGGCGAACGCCTGCCGCTGCTCGTCGACCAGGGGCTGGCGGACCCCTTCCTCGCCACGCAACTGCTGCCGGAGCTTCTGCAGCAGGCCTGTGCAGCCGCCGCTCATCCGCTGACGCTGCGCCTGCAGCCGGGTTACGATCACAGCTACTATTTCATCGCCAGCTTCATCGACGACCATCTGCGGCATCACGCGGCGGCGCTGCGGTCCTGAAGGGGCGGCCGGGCAGCGCCGCGACACGGCGTTCGCGGCCTGGCAGCGGACGGCGATCGCGGTTCGCGGTCGCCGCGTTGGCCGCCTTCAGGCAGCGATGACGACGCGGTTGCGACCGCTGCGCTTGGCCTCGTAGAGCGCGGCGTCGGCTGCCTCGATCAGCGCCTGGCTGTCCTTGATTTTGCTCGAGAGATTGGCGACGCCGATGCTCAGGGTAAGCGGAATCGGCTGCTGCTCCCAGAGGAAGCTGTACTTTTCGACCAGCGCGCGGATGCGGTCGGCGATCTGGGCAGCGGCGCGGGCGCTGGCATTCGGCAGAACGGCAGCGAACTCCTCGCCGCCATAGCGAAACACCAGATCCTCGACGCGTGAGGCGCGCTTCAGCAGGTCGGCGAGCTGGCGCAGCACGGCATCACCGGCGGCGTGGCCGTAGGTGTCGTTGATGCGCTTGAAGTGATCGATGTCGAGCAGCAGGCACGCCATCGGCAGACCGTTGGACTGGGCGAATGCCCACTCGGAGGCGAGATAGTCGAGGCCGTGGCGGCGATTCGGCAGTTGCGTCAGGGCGTCGGTCAGTGCCTGTTGCAGCAGGCGTCGGTGGGTGACGGCGAATTCGTCGGTCGAACGCATGATGCCGCGCCGCTCGCGCTGGATCTCTTCGCGCAGCAGCAGCATCCGCGTCGCCGTGTTGAGGCGCACGCGCAGCGTCTGGATGCCCACCGGCTTGACCAGGACATCGTCGGCGCCGGCGTCGATCGCTTCTAGGATGTGTGCTTCGCTGCCCGGCGAGGCCAGCAGCAGCGCGTAGCTTTCCTTGCCCGCCGGTGTCTGGCGCAGGATGCGGCAGAAGACGGCCGGTTTCAGTCCGGGCATGGCCATGTCGGCAATGACGATCTGGGCTGGCTGGCGGAGCACCTGCTTGAGGTCGTCGATGCTGCTGTCGACGAGTACCGGCAGGTGACCGAGGCTTTCGATCTGCTGCATCAGCGTCGGCAGTTCAGCGACCGGAATGCCGACCAGCTGCACGTGCAGGCGCGGCGAAGTCAGCTTGCCGTCCGGTTCCTGGTTGGCCGGGCTGACCCGTCGCGTCGGCGGGCTGGCAGCAAGGATCTCGGCGAAGGGTGGCATCTCCTGCGTGCGCACCTGCAGCATCGCACCCCACTCGCGCCAGCGCCGGACCATCCGGTCGGCCATGTCGTTGAGCGCGTCGCCGCTGATTCCGAGTCGCGCGGCGCGCGTCAGGAGTCCCGGCAGCAGGCTCCAGCGCGCCTCTTCATCGGCCATGCAGACCTCGGCCAGCGCCCGCGCGAAGTGCAGCGAGTGGGTCAACGTCTGCACCCGCGAGCCGTCGCGGAAACCGGCGAGATCCGGCTGCTCGTGATGGTACGCGGCCTGGATCAGCAGGTCCGGCAGCCCCCATTCGGCGAGCATCGTCGCTCCAAGCTGCTGGTGGTCCATGTCCAGGCATTCGCGTTCGAGGGTCGCCAGACTCGCGTTACCCTCCTTAGCCTTGAGCAGGACGACGGCGTATTCGTCCGGATAGAGCGAAGCCATCGCCAGCTCGCCGACACGCGCCAGCAAGCCGACGGTGAACAGTTCCTCGCTCGAGATCTGGGCGAAATGGGCGAGTTCCTGACAGGCGATGCCGGTTGCCAGCGAGTGTCCCCAGAAGGCGCCGTAGTCGAAAGCCGAACACTGACCGCTGGTATGGCTGTGCATCACCGACAGGCCGATCACCAGGTCACGCACGCGAAACGAACCCAGGGCAACGATCGCCCGCTGCAGCGAAACGATCGGCCGCGTGCGGCCGAAGGCGGCGGCGTTGGCGAACTTGAGCAGGCGGCCGGCAATCGCCGGGTCCGACTGCACCAGTTGCACCAGATCGGAGACGCGGAAGTCGTCGCGCTGCAGCAGCTTGATGATCGAGAAGGCGACACCCTTTGGCGACGGCAACTTGCCGGTTGCCTTCATCGAGTCATAGCGCTGGGGGGGGACGAAGTGGATCAAGCAGGCCTCAGGTGCGGAGTGTGCGCGCGATTATGCTACAAAACCGGGGCCATCGCCGGACCGCGCTCCGCTGTCCGCGTCGGCGGCTGCCGCCGCAGCCGGCTGAGGCGGCGCTTCCTGCGCGGCGTCGTCACCGCTGCCGCGGCCAGGTGCGATGAGGTCGGCCCCTGCCGCTGTCGCCCGGCCGACGCGCCGGCTTCACCGGCCACGCCCGCAGTTCGGCGGCCGGCTACGCAATGATTCGCCGCGGGCGTTGATCAGTCGGGCGCCGCTTGCCGCTTCGCTCGCCCAGTGTGGCAGCAGACCCCAGCGCAGCAAGTGCAGGACGCGCTGGCCGCTTGGCGACAGCCGGACGACAGCGATGTCGGTTCCCGGGGCGATGTTGTAGCGCACCGCATGGTCGTCGCAGTGAGCGAGAGCGAAGCGCCAGGCCAGTTGCGACCGCGGCGCGGCAAGAGCATAACGTCCGCACATGCGGCAAGTCTAGCGCAGGCGGTCGACTTGCGTGCATCGACGGCAGGCAGTGCCCTGCCGTCCGCCGTCGCAGCCCGGCAGGCGTCGCCGCGCAGGCTCGTGAGTGTTGGGGCTTTGGCGCTGCCTCGCTATACTTGCGCCGGTACGCGCGAACCGCATGCTGACAACGGGGGAAAGAATGAGACGAGTAGTCGGTCGGAAGGCAGTCGCCTGCGCCATCGGCGCCTTTCTGCTGCCAAGTGGCGGCGCTCTGGCGCAGGAACGGCCGGCGGCGGTTGCCACTGCCGTCGAGGCTGTGGCACCGGTCGCGCGGCAGCCCTTTCGCCGCAGCATCGAGGATGCGGCCAACCTCGCCGGTGGTCTGACGGTGAGACTGAGCAAGGCGAGCTATCGCGAAGGCGAGCCGCTGGCGTTGACCGTCGAGGTGCCGCGGGCGGGTTATCTGAGCGTTGTCAGCGTCGGTCCGGACGACGTCGCGACGCTGCTCTTCCCGAATCAGCAGCAGTCCGACAACCGGGTGGCGGTCGGAGCGTTCCGCATTCCGGGCGAGCCGGCGCAGTCTCCAGAGCTGCTGGCGAAGCCCGCCGGGGTGACGCTGGTGGCTGCCTTCGTCAGTCAGGAGCCGCTCGATCTGCAGCAGACCGGTGGCGGCGATGATGACGGGCAGTCGCAGGCGAGGGAGGGGTTCGCGCGCCTCACGCCGGCTGCGCGCAGCCAGCTCGAGAAGCTGGCTGCGCGCAGCTTCATGGGCCTGCCGCGAACGGCGCCGCTGCAGGGCGGCGTGTCCTACCAGCTGGTGTGTGCGGCAGGCGTCACCTGTGACGCGGCGAGTCTGGCGCCGGCGACCGGTTCGCCGCCGCCGGCGGAGCGGCTGACGCCCGGCCTGCTGCTCGAAGGTGAGGTCGAACTGGCGCTGCCCAAGGGGGCCTGGCTGCGCCGCATCCCCGAGAAGGGCCAGCGCCTGACCCGGCTGTCGGAGGGCTTCGTGCCGCGTCTGTATACGAATGCCGACAACCACTGCAGCATCGGCTACGGTCAGCTGGTTCGCCAGGCGCCCTGTGGCGGCAGTGAGCCGGTGGCGCTGCGCCGCGGCATCAGCGAGGCGCAGGCCGAGGCGGTGCTGGCCGAGAGCATGCGGCGCGCGCAGCGGGCGGTGATGAGTCTGGTGAAGACCGAACTCAGTGACGGTCAGTACGGGGCGCTCTGCGATTTCACCTACAACGTCGGCGTGGCGATGCTGCAGAACTCGACGCTGCTGAAACGGATCAATGCCGGCGAACACGATCGCGTGCCAGCCGAACTGCGCCGGTGGACGATGGCCATGGGCAAGGAGCACCGGGGCCTGAAGCTGCGTCGTGAGCGCCAGATCGGACTCTACTTCGAGGGACGGCCGGTCCCGCGGACGCCGCCGGGCGACGAAGCCCTGACGCCGATCGATATCCGCGTCGGCGGCTAGACGCGGGCGTGCGCACAGCGCTTTCTTGATCGGCAGCAAAGCGGCGAGCAGCGGGCGCTGCGTGTATGGACGGGTAACTGCAGGCGGGATCGTCGGCCTGGGCCTTCCGAACCGGACATCGCGGCGCCAGAATCCGGCGCCGGCAGCCCCTGAACGTTTTTCTCTTCAACGCCTCGTTGAAAGCGTGTTGCTCGTAACCACAAGGAGACTATCTTGAAGATCATCTGGAAAAAAATCTGGATACCGGCCGCCGCGCTCGGCCTGTTGATGCAAGCGCCGGCTTTCGCCATCGACGCAAAATACCGCCAGAAGCTTGAACGCTCCGGTTGCACGCAAGTGAGCGAGGGGCAAGGCTGTGACATCAACAAGACCAAGGCGGAAAACGCCAAGGCCGGCTTCGTCACGGAGGCTCCCGCCGAGAATGCCGGCCAGGACGCTCAGGCCAACCAGTCGCCCTATGCCGGCAATTGGGTGGCGGTTGGCCCCAGCGGCGGTACGGTGGCGAAGATCCACATCGACAACAAGGAGCACGTCAAGGTGAATGGCAAGGCAGTCAAGGTCAAGCGCAGCGACGGCGCGCTGGTATTCAAGCAGGGCTTCATTACCTACACCATCCAGGGCGATCGCCGCCTGAAGGGCGAAGATACCTGGTCCGATTCCGACGCCCACACCACCGGCAAGATCGTCGCGGAGTAATCTGCATCGGGTCGGCCGCCAAGGATCTCAAGGAAGCAGTCAAGCAAGCCTGACCGCCCCGATACTGGAAGGAGAAATCATGAACAATGCAAAGATGGACAAGGCCGCCGGCCAGGCCAAGGAAGTCCTCGACCAGGTGACCGGCAACAAGAAACTCGAGGACGAGGGCAAGCTGGAGCAGGCCGGCGCGTCGATCCGGGAAGTTGCCGGCGAGGTGGCGGACGGCGTTGCCGGCACCGTCGGCAAGGCCATCGATTCGGTGGGCAATGCCGCCGAGCGCCTCAAGGAAAAGCTCTCGGGCAAGGGCTGAACTCATTGACGGCATCGGCTTTCCGCCACTCGCCGAAAACTCTCAAGGGAAAATCATGGATATCATCGTCACGATTGTCGTCGGCTTCATCGTCGGTGTCATCGCCAAGTTCCTCATGCCCGGCCCGGACGGGGGCGGCTTCATTCTCACGACGATTCTCGGCATCGCCGGTGCCTTCGTCGGCAGCTTCGTTGCCGGCGCGTTGGGCATGGGCGGTGCCGTCGGCTGGATAGGTTCCGTTCTGGGCGCCATGCTGATTCTTCTTGTCCTCCGGCTGGTCAAGAAGGCCTGAACCAGCCGATTCGCGGGTGGGGGCTGCTTCGGCGCCCGGCTTGTCGCACAGCGCCGAGGCACTGGCGTCAGGCGTTTCTCGCCCACATTTCTTCGCCGTCTTGAAAGTCTCCTGATGATGCCTTCCCTGTTCTCTCCGCTCGACCTGGCCGGGCTGACCCTGCCCAACCGCATCGTCATGGCGCCGATGACGCGCTCGCGCAGCACCCAGCCGGGCGACGTCCCCAACGAGCTGATGGCGCGGTACTACGCCCAGCGCGCCGGTGCCGGCCTGATCATCACCGAGGCGACGCAGATTTCACGGCAGGGGCAGGGCTACAGCTTCACGCCCGGCATCTACAGCGACGCGCAGGTGGCCGGCTGGCGCCTGGTGACGGATGCGGTGCACGCTGCCGGGGGGCGGATTTTCCTGCAGTTGTGGCACGTCGGGCGAATGTTGCATGCGGTCTTCCATGACGGCGCGGCACCGGTGGCGCCCTCCGCGCTGGCGCCCGATGCCCAGGTCTGGGTCGTCGGCG
>DDUX01000165.1:0-4029 GCA_002345025.1 Candidatus Accumulibacter iunctus
AGGCGCGAACGGCGTGCGCGAGGTAATTGGTGCCGGGTGAACCGCCGCTCAGCGACAGGTCCGAGATGCCGCCGTAGATGCGCTCGAAGTCACCGAAGCTGGTGAGCATTTCGGGCACTTCCTGGGCATCCGTCGTCGCGCGGAACGGACCCTTGCGGGCCGGGCCGACGAACGCGGTGGTGCTGGTACCGACGCCCTCGATTGACTTGGCGCGGAAGCTGGTTTCCTCGACATAGACGCCGGGAGCTAGGTACTCGGGCATGGCAGGTCTCCTTCGATCGAGCATGCCGGGCGATGGGTTGCCCGGATTACGGACCCGCTGCCTATGGCAGATCGAGCCCCAGGTTGAGATTCAGGGCGCCTCGCGCAGCGAGGCTGACATTCTGCTGCGTCGTCGGCAATGACGCGCGACGTGCTTCCAGTGCGGCCGGATCGACGAGACGCCGGACCGCCGTCTGGCGGCCGGCACGCACCTCGGCGGCCGCCGTGCGGCTACCCACTGCCGGATCGAAATGGACCTCGACGGTGGCAGCGATACTGCTCACCACCACCGCGTTCTCGTCCTCCGACCAGGTGGTGACCGGCACGCCGACCACCGGCACCAGCGCCTCGCCGCGCCAGTCGGTCATGCCGCGTGCCAGCACCGTGCCGCCGGCGACGACGCGCAGCAGCGCACCGCCGAGCGCGGCACCGTCGGCGTTGTCGCTGACGCTGGCGCGCACCGCCGTCCAGTTGGTGCCGAGCGCGGCGATCGCGCTCGGGTAGAGCGGCACATCGACGGCGGCGAAGAGCGAGGCCGCGCCTGGCAGCAGCGGATCGCGCGGCAGATCGATTGACGCCAGCCGCGCCAGATAGCGTCCGCTCGGGTCGCGCAGGGTGAGCTCGAGCCGCTCGCTGCCGGGCGCCGGCAGCGCCGGTGGCGAATCGAAGGCGGCAGCATGGCTGGCCAGCCGCGTCCATTCGTGGATGACGTAGAGGCCGCTGCGGTTGCGGACGATTCGCGCACCGCTGGCGGAGACCTCGATCGGGCCGCGGAGGACCATGCCGGTGGTGCCGTCGACCGGCCGCAGCGCGCCGAGGACGCGCCATTCGACACGTTCGAGTTCGTGCAGCGCCTGGTTGCTCACGCCGCCCCGCTGCCGTAGGCGAAGCGCCCGCTGACCACCGGGCGGAACTGCGCTGCGTCGCTGTCGGGATCGATGCGGACGAGTCGCGCGACGTAGGAGACCGACAGCCGGTACGAAGGCGTCAGCGCATCCCAGATGCGCATCACGTCCTCGGTCGCCAGCTCGGCCGGAATGATCTGGATCACCTCGTCGCTCGCCCAGCCGGCATCGGGAGTCAGCGACGAGGCGTCGAGCACCGGGTACTCGTGCAGCTGGCGCAGCGCCCAGGTCAGCGCCACCTGCTCATCCTGCGCCGCCATTCCCCAACTGCTCATCAGGTAGTGCAGGTCGAGCCCGAGCGGCCCGACGCCGTTGGCGGAGCCGCGCAGGTGGGCGCTCTGCCGCGAGTGTTCGTTGACCGTCAGGCGATAGAGAAAGAGGGTGATGCGGTTGCGCTCCTCGCTGTCGCTGGCCATCTGGCCGCCGCTCACCAGCTCGAAATCGCATTCGGGCAGGGTACGGCCGCCGATCTCGGTCGGATAGGTGTTGCGCAGGAAGGTCACGATCGAACTGCCGACCGCGTGCACTGCGAACACGTTTGCCATCAGCATCCTCCGGGAAAGCAGTCGCTACGCCCGCAGCACTGCGGGCACCGACTGCACTGCAACCATCGCCGCTTCCGCAGCCACCAGCGCCAGGCGCCGGGGGGCGCCGGCTGGCAAAGCCGACGGGGTGGAAGCGGGAACCGATGAACCAACTCTATTTCGTGCGCCAGCGCACCGCAAGGCAATTCTTTTTATAAAGCAGGGCGCTGATCGCCGGCTGGCAGCCGCACGCCGCCGCCGGGATCCGCCGCCGCGCGAGCAACTGACTGATTGGCAGACGGATTTCCGTCGCCGGGCCGACCGACGAAGGAGCTGGTTCATCGTTCTTTATTGACATCGCTTATGCTGGGACCCGGTCAGGACGGGTTTACAGCCGCATCGGGCAGAATTCCATGGAATAAGAGCAAATGCTTGGCGTCATTTCTTCGAGTTGTTTCGAGATTGGTTCGGCGCGTTTCCGTGCGACATCCATAGAGACGCCTTTTCCACGCAAGCTCAAGCCGTTTCTCTGTTTTGTCATTCATCCTGCTGTTTTGTATCTACTATTGCTCCACTGGAAGAGGTTCCGACGAGGTCTCGCCGGCGGCTCTGTCGGGCGGGTCGGTACGCCCGACGGCCGGCCGCTGCGATCGCCGGCGGCGCGGCAGCACGCGAGTGCCCGGCACTGCCGGAGCGCCGGCAAGAGGAGCAAACGACGGTCCGATGAGGAATCCGAGTGATGTGTCGACGGTGGGGTCCTTCCGCGACGACGCTCTGGCGTGGCACGGACAGGGGATCCAGGTCAGCAGCAGCCGTCAGGCGCTGGCTCGCCCGCATGGCGACGACGGCACCTCGGGCATCGCAGCGCGTGTCGCCACGACGTGACAGTCCCGGGATCTGCGTGAGGAAAATGCGCGGTCAGCAACTGAGCGACTCGCGGCCAGGCAGGATGTCTTCGCCAATGCTGCACGGGCGGGAATGGCGCAACGGCTGGGCCTCGGGAGTCGACAGCCGGAAGGCCCGAGCCTTGATGACCTTGGCCGCATCGACTGCATGGGCTTCGCAGGATCGCAGGCTCCGTCTCACCACCAGGAGCAATCTCCCGGCTTTCTTCCAAGGTCGCTGTTGTAAAGTAGCGGGCTTCTGCCGTTTGGCGTCACAACGCCCAGAAGCCCGTTCATGGCCATCAAGAAATCCGACCTCTACTCCTCCCTCTGGGCCTCGTGTGATGAACTGCGCGGCGGCATGGATGCCAGCCAGTACAAGGACTACGTCCTGTTCATGCTGTTCATCAAGTACATCACCGACAAGTACGGCGACAGCGACGACTTCGCGCCGCCGGTCAACATCCCCAAAGGCGCCAGCTTCAAGGACATGATCGCGCTCAAGGGCAAGAGCGACATCGGCGACAGGATCAACACCCAGATCATCCAGCCGCTGATCGACGCCAACAGCCGGCTGGCGCGCACCGATTTTCCCGACTTCAACGACCCGAACAAGCTGGGCGAGGGTCAGGCCATGGTCGATCGCCTGAGCAACCTGATCGGCATCTTCCAGAAGCCGGAACTCGACTTCTCACAGAACCGTGCCGAGCACGACGACATTCTCGGCGATGCCTACGAATACCTGATGCGGCATTTCGCCACCGAGAGCGGCAAGAGCAAGGGGCAGTTCTACACCCCGTCCGAAGTCAGTCGTGTCATCGCCCGGGTGATCGGCATTTCGCCCGCGAACACCCGCGCCGCCACCACCGCCTACGACCCCACCTGCGGCTCGGGCTCGCTGCTGNNGGTCAGGCCATGGTCGATCGCCTGAGCAACCTGATCGGCATCTTCCAGAAGCCCGAACTCGACTTCTCGCAGAACCGCGCCGAGCACGACGACATTCTCGGCGACGCCTACGAGTACCTGATGCGGCATTTCGCCACCGAGAGCGGCAAGAGCAAGGGGCAGTTCTACACCCCGTCCGAAGTCAGCCGTGTCATCGCCAGGGTGATCGGCATTTCGCCCGCGAACACGCGCGCCGCCACCACCGCCTACGACCCCACCTGCGGCTCGGGCTCACTGCTGCTCAAGGTGGCGGCGCAGGCAGGCAAGCACATCACCCTCGAAGGCCAGGAGAAGGACGTGACCACCGCCGGTCTCGCGCGCATGAACATGATCCTGCACGACTTCCCGACCGCCAGCATCCTCTCGGGCAACACCCTGGCCGCGCCCAAGTTCAAGGACGGCGAGCGTCTGCGCACCTACGACTACGTGGTCGCCAATCCGCCGTTTTCCGACAAGACCTGGAGCACCGGCCTGACGCCGTCGAATGACCCCTGGCAGCGCTTCGCCTGG
>DDUX01000165.1:4212-7574 GCA_002345025.1 Candidatus Accumulibacter iunctus
GCCAATCCGCCGTTTTCCGACAAGACCTGGAGCACCGGCCTGACGCCGTCGAATGACCCCTGGCAGCGCTTCGCCTGGGGTGAGCCGCCGACCCGGCAGGGCGACTACGCCTACCTGCTGCACATCATCCGTTCGCTGAAGCATTCCGGCAAAGGCGCCTGCATCCTGCCGCACGGCGTCCTGTTTCGCGGCAATGCCGAGGCCGTCATCCGTCAGCAGCTCGTCCGCTCCGGCATCCTCAAGGGCATCATCGGCCTGCCGGCCAACCTCTTCTTCGGCACCGGCATCCCCGCCTGCATCCTGGTGCTCGACAAGGAGAATGCCACGGCGCGCAAGGGGGTGTTCATGATCGACGCCAGCAAGGGCTACCTCAAGGATGGCAACAAGAACCGCCTGCGCGAGCAGGACATCCACCGCATCGTCGACACCTTCGCCCGGCAGGCCGACACCCCGCGCTACGCGCGCATGGTGCCGTTCGACGAGATCGCCGACGCGAAGAACGACTTCAACCTCAACCTGCCGCGCTATATCGACAGCAGCGAGCCGGAGGACCTGCAGGACATCGACGGCCACCTGCGCGGCGGCATCCCCGAGCGCGACCTCGATGCGCTGGGTGACTACTGGCAGGTGCTACCCGGCGTGCGCGCCGCCCTGTTTGAATCGCTGCGCCCCGGCTACGCCCGCCTCAAGCTGCCGCTGCCCGAGGTCAAGCCCGCCATCTTCGGTCATGCCGAATTCACCGCCTTTAACCAGTCGGCGACCCGGCGCTTCGCCGACTGGCGAGCCGCCGTCACCCCGCAGCTCAGCGGCTTCGATAAGGACGGCCACCCCAAGGCGCTGATCGAGACCATCGCCGAGGCGCTGCTGGCCAGCTTCAAGGAAGTCCCGCTGCTCGACGCCTACGACATCTACCAGCACCTGATGGACTACTGGGCCGAGACGATGCAGGACGACGCCTACCTGATCGCCGCTGACGGCTGGGTGGCCAGGACCAGCCGCATTGTGGACAGCGACAAGAAGGGCAAGACCAGGGACAAGGGCTGGGCCTGCGACCTGATCCCCAAGCCGTACCTCGTCGCCCGCTACTTCGCCAGCGAGCAGGCCGCCATCGAGGCGAAAGAGGCCGAACTGGAAGCCGCCATCGCCAGCCTTGGCGAGCTGGAAGAGGAGCACGGTGGCGAAGATGCCGCGTTTTCGGGCTTCGACAGCATCAGCACCGCAGCGGTGAAAGAGCGCATCCGCGAAGTCGCCCAGGACCCGGACGCCGCCGAAGAACTGTGGGTGCTCAGGCAGTGGCTGGCCATCAACGAGTCGATCGCCGCCCTGAAAAAGAAAGTCAGGGAATGCGAAACCGCCCTCGACCGACTCGCCTACGCGAAATACCCCACGCTCAGCGAGGCCGAGATCAAGACGCTGGTGGTGGACGACAAGTGGATGGCGCGGCTCTCGGCCAGCGTGCAGGGCGAACTCGATCGCGTCTCGCAGACGCTCACCGGACGTATTCGTGAACTGGCAGAACGCTACGCGACGCCGTTGCCTGAGCTTACCGAGGAGGTGGCGAGGCTGGCCGCGCGGGTGGAGGAACACCTCAAGCAGATGGGGGCTTCATGGAAGTGAGGCCCGGATACAAGCGGACGGAAGTAGGCGTGATTCCTGATGCATGGGAGGTGAAACGCCTTGGCGATTTGGCGACAGTCCGTGACGGAACACATCAAACCCCGAGATATGTTCCTGATGGCATACCCTTCTATAGTGTGGAGCATGTTACGTGCGGTGATTTCACTAGAACGAAATTCATCTCGGATGAAGAGCATAGGTTTCTCACTCGGTCCTATAAGATCGAACGGGGCGACATCCTGATGACTCGTATCGGCTCTATCGGCGATTGCCGGCTAGTGGACTGGGACGTTAACGCGAGTTTCTACGTGAGCTTGGCGCTGCTTAAGCTTCACGGAGCAGACGCTGCGTTCGTCACACAATACTCGAATTCGCAGGCGTTCAAGGCTGAGGTTGATCTGCACTCCCTTCCCTCCGCGACGCCAAAGAAGATTAACCTTGGGCCAATTTCAGACATACGGCTTCCTATTCCACCCCTGCCGGAACAACGCGCCATCGCGGCGGCGTTGAGTGATGTGGATGCGCTGCTGGGCGGGCTGGAGCGGCTCATCGCCAAGAAGCGCGACCTCAAACAGGCCGCCATGCAGCAACTCCTCACCGGCCAAACCCGCCTGCCAGGGTTTAGCGGGGAGTGGGAGATTCTGCAAATTCGTGAAATAGCAAGCGTAAGGACGGGGCCGTTCGGCTCTACGCTGCATGAAAGTGACTACGTTCAAGACGGTACGCCAATTATTACGGTTGAGCATCTTGGCGAGTTCGGTGTCACGCGCCAAAACTTGCCTTTGGTGTCTGACCAAGACTGCAAGCGGCTATGCTCCTACGCCCTTGAAGCTGGGGATATTGTATTCAGCCGGGTTGGATCAATTGATCGCAATGCACTCATCCGAGAAGAGGAAGAAGGCTGGTTGTTTTCCGGGCGACTACTGCGAGTTCGACCCGACAAGAAGCGCGTGTTCGCTCCGTACTTGAGTCTTCAGTTCCACACAGAATCGTTCAAGAATTCCGTGCTTGCGGTTGCAGTGGGGCAAACGATGGCATCTCTCAATACGAAGATTCTGAGGGACTTGTCTGTCCCAATTCCGTCTATTGGCGAACAAGACGCCATCGCCACCGTCCTCTCCGACATGGACGCCGAACTTTCCGCCCTCGAAGCCCGCCGCGACAAGACCCGCGCCCTAAAGCAGGCGATGATGCAGGAGTTATTAACCGGACGTATCCGGTTAATTAGTGGAGAGTTGAAAGTGGAGAGTGGAGAGTGATTGAGAGCAACTCTCAACTTTCAACTGTCCACTCTCAACTGAACAAAGGCCCTTTGTGGACAAAATCGTTCGCCTTCGCATTGCGGGTGGTGAAGTTGGCGAAGTATCTCCAGGAGGAAAAACGGGAGTTTGTTCTGTCCAAGCAGGTTCTGCGCAGCGGAACAGCCATCGGGGCCTTGGTACGCGAGGCCGAACATGCCCAAAGCAAGGCCGATTTCATCAGCAAAATGAGCATTGCCCTCAAAGAGGCGAATGAAACCGACTACTGGCTGGACCTACTCCATCAATCGGGCTATTTGACACAGGAAAGTTACCACTCAATTCACCCCGACATGCAAGAGCTACTGAAACTCCTGGTCGCGATCGTCAAAACGTCAAGAGAATCACTAAATGCCAAATAACTCTCCACTGTCCACTCTCAACTCTCCACTGAAAAGAGAGCAGCAGAACCTGGAGTGGAAAGAGTCCTGGCGCGACGACTACCTG
>DDUX01000165.1:7580-7758 GCA_002345025.1 Candidatus Accumulibacter iunctus
GCGGTTTTGCCAACGCCGAGGGGGGTGTGCTGGTCATCGGGCGCAATGACCGGGGCCAGCCGGTGGGCGTTGACAATGCCGCCCGCCTGCTGGAAGAAATTCCCAACAAAGTGCGCGATGTGCTGGGCATCATGGTGGCGGTGAATCTGGTGTCCGAAGACGGCAAGGATCTGGTCGA
>DDUX01000165.1:7815-19539 GCA_002345025.1 Candidatus Accumulibacter iunctus
GTCCTGGCGCGACGACTACCTGCGCTGGATCTGCGGTTTTGCCAACGCCGAGGGGGGCGTTCTGGTCATCGGGCGCAATGACCGGAGCCAGCCGGTGGGCGTTGCCAATGCCGCCCGCCTGCTGGAAGAAATTCCCAACAAGGTGCGCGATGTGCTGGGCATCATGGTGGCGGTGAATCTGGTGTCCGAAGACGGCAAGGATCTGGTCGAGATTCGCGTTGACCCCTACCCCAGCCCGGTGAGCTACAAGGGCGAGTACCACTACCGCAGCGGCAGCACCAAACAGGAATTGAGAGGTGCGGCGCTGAGCCGATTCCTGCTGCGCAAGCAGGGGCTGCATTGGGACGGAGTGCCGATTCCGCGCCTGACGCTGGGCGACTGCAATCCCTCTGCCCTGCAATGGTTCAGGAACAAGGCCGCGAAGAGCGGACGAGTGGATGAGCAGGTGCTGGCCGATGGCGACGCCGCGCTGTTGGCCAGCCTGCAACTGGAAGACGGGGAGCAACTGAAGCGAGCGACTGCCCTGCTGTTTGGCAAGGATCCGGAACGCTTTGTCCCAGGGGCGTTTATCAAGTTGGGTTTCTTCATCACCGACGATGATTTGCGCTACCAGGACGAAATTCACGGCGATTTGTTTTCGCAGGTAGAAGAGACGCTGGACACCCTGCGCGCCAAATACCTCAAAGCCTATATCAGCTACGATGTCTTGCAGCGGGTGGAAACGTTCTTGTTCCCCATGCCCGCCTTGCGCGAGGCCTTGCTCAATGCGGTGATGCACAAGGACTACAGCAGCGGCATTCCCATTCAGATCAGCGTCTATGCGCATCAAATTGTGTTTTGGAACACAGGCCAGTTGCCCGAACGCTGGACGCTGGAGAAATTGATGGGCAAGCATCCGTCGCATCCGTTCAACCCGTTGCTGGCGTCGGCGTTTTTTCGAGCGGGGTATGTGGAGTCCTGGGGGCGCGGCATCGAGAAAATGCGCCGGGAATGCGCGGACCACGATGCGCCCGCGCCGATTTTTGACACCAGTATGTCTGGACTGATGCTGAGCTTCAAGGCCAATCCACTGCATCTGGCGGCGGCCTTGGGCGAAAAGTCAGCGAGTGCGTTGCTGAACCCGCCAAGTGAAGTCACGGGTGAAGTCACGGGTGAAGTCACGGGTGAAGTCACGGGTGAAGTCGCCAAACTCTTGTTGGCCTGCCGACACCCGATGAGCCGTCGCGAGTTGAGGGAAGCTCTATTGCTCAAGGGCGATGACAATTTCCGCCGCTTGTATTTGTTGCCGGCGCTGGAAGCTGGGCTCATCGAGAGGACGATTCCCGAAAAACCGAACAGCCGTTTGCAAAGGTATCGCCTGACCGAGCAGGGAAACGTTTTGTTGACCGTTCTGCGTAAGCGAAAAACACGCCCATGAGACTTGCCCATGCCTGAACTACCCCGCTCCGAACGCAACACGCAGCGCCGCGTCATCGCTCTGTTCACCGACCCGGCGCGGCCCGATTCCCTCGGCTATCGCTACCTCGGCGAGTGGAGCCAGCGCGGGAACAACCGCCCCATCGAAACGGCGCTGCTGCGCGACAACCTCGCGGCCCGCGGTTATTCCGCCGCCCACACGGCCGCCGCGTTGCAGAAGCTGGAGACGGCGGCCGACGCCACCGGCATCACGCTCTACCAGGCCAACCTGCGCACCTACCAGCTCTTGCGCTACGGTGTGCCGGTGCAGATCGCGGCGGGGCAGGCGCACGAGAGCGTGCACCTGATCGACTGGGCCAACCCCGGGAAGAACGACTTTGCTCTCGCCGAGGAGGTGACGCTCAAGGGTGGCGAGTTTGCGTCACATCAGCGCCGGCCGGACATCGTGCTCTACCTCAACGGCATCGCCATCGCGATGATCGAGCTGAAGCGCAGCTCGGTGGAGGTCGCCGACGGCGTGCGCCAGCTCATCACCAATCAGGAAGAGATCTTCAACAAGGGTTTCTTCAGCACGGTGCAGCTCGTGCTGGCGGGCAGCGACTCGCAGGGGCTGCGCTACGGAACCACCGGCACGCCGGAGCAGTTTTTCGTCGAATGGAAGGACGAGGCGCCGGCGGAAGCAGGTCCCACGCCAGCCGCCGGGGCGCTGCTCGACCGGCCGCTGGCGCAACTGTGCGACAAGGCGCGGCTGCTCGACCTGATCCGCGACTTCATCATCTTCGACGCCGGGCAGAAGAAGGTGCCGCGGCCGCACCAGTTTTTCGGCGTCAAGGCGGCGCAGACGCGCATCGCCCGGCGCGAGGGCGGCGTCATCTGGCACACCCAGGGCAGTGGCAAGAGCATCCTGATGGTACTGATCGCCAAGTGGCTGCTCGAACACGACCCGCAGGCCCGCATCCTGGTCATCACCGACCGCGACGAGCTGGACAAACAGATCGTCGAGGTGATGAAGAACGCCGGGGTGATCGGCGCCGACTCACCCTCACCGCGCATCAGCTCGCGGGCGGAGTTTGTCCACAAGCTCGCCGCGCCCGCCCCCCGCCTGCTCTGTGCGCTGATCCACAAGTTCGACGTGGCCGACCTGAAAGGCCCGGCGCCGCCGGTGCATGGGCGCTTCTACGTCTTCGTGGACGAGTGCCACCGCACCCAGGGCGGCGACATGAACAGGCAGATGAAGCGCTGGCTGGCGGGCGCCATCTTCATCGGCTTCACCGGGACGCCGCTGCTGCGCAAGGACAGGCGGATGACGCGCGACGTCTTCGGCACCTACATCGACACCTACAAGTTCCACCAGGCGGTCGCCGACAAGGTGGTGCTCGACCTGAAATACGAGGCGCGCGACGTACCCGAACGGCTCAGCTCGCAGACCGCGATCGACCGCTGGTTCGAGCAGAAGACGAAGCACCTCAACAACTTCCAGAAGGCGATCCTGCGCCGCCGCTGGGCGACGATGGAGGAGTTGATGAGCGCCAGCGAGCGCAAGCAGCGCATCATCGCCAACATCATCGAGGACTTCAGCCTGAAGCCGCGCCTCAACAACGACCGCGGCACGGCGCTGCTGGTGGTGGCCTCGATCTACGACGCCTGCCATTACTTCCGGCTGTTCCAGAACACGAGCTTCGGCCCCTGCTGCGGGATCATCACTTCCTTTGAACCGAACGCCAACGCGATTTCGCGCGAGCCCGCCCACAGCGACGAGCGCTACAAGTTCGACACCTACAGCCGGCACGTCCTGAAGAGTGGGCAGACCACCAGGCAATACGAGGACGAGGTCAGGCGCCGCTTTGTCAAGGAGCCGGCGAACATGAAGCTGCTGGTCGTGGTGAGCAAGCTGCTGACCGGCTTCGACGCGCCGAGCTGCACCTATATTTACCTCGACAACGAACTGCACGATCACAACCTGTTCCAGGCCATCTGCCGCACCAACCGGCTCGATGGCGACGACAAGGACTACGGCCATATCGTGGACTTCAAGGAGCTGTTCAGGGACGTGCAGCAGGCGATCGCCGTGTACAGCTCGGACGAACTGGACATCGACGAAGGCAAGGGTGGCGACAACAATGTGCACCTGAAGCACTGGCTGCAGGAAGGCAGGAAGCAGCTCGACGCCGCCCGCGAGGCGCTGCGCTACCTGTGCGAGCCGGTGCCGCTGCCGCGCGAGATCGAGCAATTCCTGCACCATTTCTGCGGCGATGCCGCCGACGCCAATGCGTTGAACGAAACCGAGGCGCTGCGCGTGTCGTTCTACAAGGCGGTCGCGCTGTTCGCCCGTGCCTTTGCCGCCATCGCCCAGGAGCTGGGCGACGCGGGCTACTCCGATGCCGACGCGGCCGCCCTGCGGCAGGAAGTCGAGTTCCATGTCGAGATTCGCGCCGCCATCAAGAACCACTCGGGCGAAGAACTGGACATCAAGCCCTACGAGGCGGACATGCGCCACCTGATCAATACCTACGTCCAGGCCGCGCCGGCGACGGAGCTGGGGCAACTGGGCGAATTGTCGCTGACCGAACTGATCATCGAGACCGGCATCCACGACGCCATCGCCAGGAAGCTCAACGAGAAGGGCAAGCTCTCGCAGAACGCCATCGCCGAAGGAATCATCAACAACGTCCGCAAGACGATCATCCGCGACCAGCTCACCGACCCGCGGTATTACGAGCAGATGTCGAAGCTGCTGGACGACCTGATCAAGCAGAGCCGGGCAGACACGGCGGCGTACGAGGAATTCCTGCGCCAGGCCGAGGCCTTGGTGAAGCGGCTGGCCGGGAAGCAGCCGGACGACGGGGTACCGGCCGTGCTGCATGGCAAACCCGAGGCGGTCGTTCTGTTCAACAACCTTGCTTCGCTGCCGGCGACGAGTTTTCGCTACCCCAGCGCCGCCGAAGACCAGGCCGCTCTGGCACTGAAGATCGACCGGGCCATGCGCGAGCGCGCACCTGCGGGCTGGTACGGAGACCAGGCGCGCGAGGCGCAGGTACTGAATGCGCTGTTCCCGCTGATGGATCGCGACCGCGAGGCAACGCAGGCGATCTTCGAGATCATCAAGCACCAGCCGGGCTATCAGTGAGCGAGACGATCCAGCTCGGCGATGTCGTCATCGCGGTGACGCGCAAGGCGGTCAAGCACGTCTACCTGTCGGTGCATCCGCCGGCGGGACACGTCACGCTGGTCGCGCCGACCGGCACTCGGCTGGAGGTGGCGCGCGCCTACGCGGCGACCCGGTTGGGCTGGATTCGCAGCCAACAGGCGAAACTGCAGGCGCAGGCGCGCGAGACCCCGCGCCAGTACATCGAGCGGGAGAGCCATTATCTTTGGGGGCGGCGCTATCTGCTGTCCGTCGTCGAGCAGGACGCGAAACCCGCCGTGAAGCTGGATCATCGCCGGATCACTCTGAGCGTCCGCCCGGGCAGCTCGCTGGTGAAGCGGGAAGAAGTTCTCTCCGAATGGCACCGTACTCTGCTGCATGCGGCCGTGCCCCTGCTCATCAGGCAGTGGGAGGAAAAGCTGGGCGTGACGGTGACCGGCTACTTCCTCCAGCGCATGAAGACGAAGTGGGGCGGATGCAGCCACCGGACCGGGAACATTCGCCTGAATACCGAGTTGGTCAAGAAGCCCAGGGACTTGCTTGAGTACGTCGTCGTACACGAAATGCTTCATCTCGTTGAGCCGACGCATGGCGAGCGCTTCCTGGCGCTTCTGGATCGGCACTACCCGAGCTGGCGGGAAGCGCGCGCGGAACTGAACGAGTTGCCGCTGGCGGCGGAACGGTGGAATGAGCGATAGCCGGAAGCGGCGCTTCGGAGGGAAGTCGGCGATGAAGGCGTGGACTTCGTCGAGCAACGTCTGTTTCGCCGGATCGTCTTGCAGCGGAAAAGCGCAAGATCGTCCTCCGGGGCGCCCTCCTCCGGATTGAGGCGCGGCAGGTCGCGCAACCTCTGCCCGTCCTCCTCGCCGAGTGCGTTTCGCAAGCCGGCAGCGTCGCGCGACCCATCACTACCGCACCGCGGCGACCGCCCGGTGCTGCTCTCGGGTGCTCGGCTTCGCCGGCCCAGCGCAACCGGCGAGCCTGCCCGTCTGCCGACACCGCGCCCTCGGGCCACCCATCCGCTGGCCTGGCGCAACGGCAAACGATTGTCGAGGCACCGCCAACCGGGGCATACTGGCACACCTGACGCCGCTGCACCGCAACCACCGACAGCACCCGATGAGCCGTCTCGACGACACCACCCGGCACGAACTGATCACCCTGCTCTCGCCGATCTTCGCCCGCGAAGACCGGCGCCGCGAGCTGCTGGCGCTGGCACTTGGCGCCGACAGCGAGACGTTGCGGCAGATCACCGGCAGCGAGTGGCAAAGTCCGGTCGAAGCCTTCGTCCTGCGGCTGGTCGACGCGCTGGCGCGCGCTGACGAAACGGGTCCGCCGGCATTGACGAAACTGCTCGACTTCGCACGCGAGCGGTTGGCGGACGACTGGCGCGCGCGCGTCGCCGCGCTCGCGGCGATGATCCCCGCGACCACCGCCACCACCGCCACCACCGCGACCACCGCCGCAACGCCGCTGCACCTGCGCGTCTTTCTCGCCTCGCCGGGCGACGTCAGCGAGGAGCGTGGACTGGCGCTGCGGGTCCTCGAAGAGATCCCCTACGACCCGCTGCTGCGCGGCGAGCTGACGATCGAGACCGTCGCCTGGGACCAGCCCGGCGGCGGTACGCCGATGCTGGCGACGATGACACCACAGGCGGCGATCACCGCCGGGCTGCCGCGGCCTGCGCAATGCGACATCGTCGTCGTCATCGTCTGGTCGCGGATGGGAACGCCACTGCCGGTCGACCAGTACCGCAAGCCCGACGGCAGCACCTACGTCTCGGGAACCGAATGGGAGTATCTCGACGCGCTGGCGGCCGCCGAGCGCTGCGGGCGGCCGCAGATCCTCGTCTATCGCCGCGCCGGGAAATGCCTGCTCGACCCCGACGATGCCGATTTCGACGACCGGCTGGGCCAGCGCCGCCGCGTCGAGGCGTTCTTCGCCGCTTTCCGCAACCTGGACGGCTCGATCCGCCGAGGGGTGAACGAGTATGCCGCCCCCGCAGCCTTCGGCCGCGACCTCGGCCTGCACCTGCGATCGCTGATCCGTGGATTGCTGCAAAGCCGCCCCGCCACACCGAGCCAACCCCCGCCGGCGGCGAGTCCCGAGGCAACTCCCGTTTCGACCCCTGCGCCGCCACCGCTGCCGCTTTGGCCGGGATCACCCTTCCCGGGCCTGCGCGCCTTCACGCCGGCCGACGCGCCGATCTTCTTCGGCCGCGGCCGCGAAACCGACCAGCTCGTTCGCCGGCTCGCCGACGGTGGCCGCTTCATCGCCGTCGTCGGCGCGTCGGGATCGGGCAAGTCGTCGCTGGTCGCCGCCGGACTGCTGCCGCGGCTCGCCGACAACGCCATCGAGGGCAGTAAAGGCTGGCTGCTGCCGCAGGTGCAGCCGGCCGGCGCGGCCGACCGCAGGCAGTGGTCCGGGCTGCGCTTCACCCCTGGCGAACTCGGCGACAACCCCTTCCTGGCACTCGCCGCCCGCCTGGCGCCGCTGCTGCCGGAGCCGATCACGCCGCGCGAACTGGCGGCGAAGCTCGCCGGCGATCCCGCCAGCTTCGCCGCCGACGCGACCGCGATCCTCGCCACGCAGCCGGACTGGGCCGAGATGCTGGTCTTCATCGACCAGTTCGAGGAACTGCTCACCGTCGTCGCCGAAAGCCAGCGCGCGCCTTTCGTCGAGCTGCTCGCGGCGGCCGCGGCAACGCGGCGGCTGCGGCTGCTGGTGACCATGCGCGCCGACTTCTATCCGCGCTGGCTGGCCTGGCCGCGGCTGCCCGAGGCACTGTGCGCCGAGCAGTTGCCGGTCGTCGCCCCCGGCCTCGCGGCGCTGTTCCAGATGATCACCGCGCCGGCGGCGCGCGCCGGGCTCGACCTCGACGAAGGCCTCGCGGCGCGCATCCTCGAAGAGACCGGCAGCGATGCCGGCGCGCTCGCGCTGCTCGCCTTCGCGCTGCACGAACTGTATGAGGCGAGAAACAAAGCCGGCCGCCTGACGCATGCCGCCTACGACGGCTTCGGCGGCGTCCGCGGGGCGATCAGCCGCCGCGCCGAAAAGACCTTCCAGGCGCTGCCGCCTGCCGCACAGGCGCTGCTGCAGACGGTTTTCGGCGAACTCGTCGAAGTCGACGAACGCGGCGTTGCCACCCGCCGGCGGCTACCGCGTTCGCGCCTGGCGTCGGGCGAAGCCGCCGAAGGTCTGCTCAGCGCCTTCACCGATGCGCGGCTGCTGGTCAGCAGCCAGGGCGCCGCCGGCGCCGTCATCGAAGTCGCGCACGAGGCGCTGTTCCGCGAGTGGCCCCGACTGCGCGACTGGATCGGCGAACGCGCCGACGACCTGCGCACGCTGCGCCAAGCCGAGGCGGCGGCCGCCGAATGGCAGCGCAGCGGTGGGCAGGCCAGCCATCTGTGGCCGCACGAGCGCCTGCAGCCGGTGCTCGAAGCGCTGGCGCGGCTGACCAGGACGCGGACGGAGCTCGCGGAGCCGGCGTGCTCGTTCCTGCGCCCGGAAGCCGAACGACTGCTCGCTGAAATGGACGACCCAGCAACGACACACGACCGCCGCGCCTGGATCGGCGACCGGCTGGCCAGCATCGGCGATCCCCGACCCGGCGTCGGCCTGCGGCCCAACGGCGCACCCAACATCGACTGGTGCGAGATCCCGGCTGGGACGGTGGAACTCGAAGCCGGTCATGGCGAATTCCGCGTCGAGCGCTTCTTCATCGCCCGCTACCCGCTGACCTGGTGGCAATACCAGGCTTTCGTCGCCGACCCGCAGGGCTATGCGGACCGCAAGCGCTGGTGGAAGGGGCTGCAACGCCAGGACTCACCGGGCGAGCAGTTTCGGCCGATCGGCAACTGCCCGGCCGACAACGTTTCGTGGTACGACGCGCTGGCGTACTGCTGCTGGGCAAGCGCGCGGCTGGGTCATGAGGTTCGGCTGCCGACCGAAGCGGAGTGGCAGCAGGCGGCTACCGGCGGTCAGCGCGGCAACACTTATCCGTGGGGAACCGACTGGCGGGAAGGCCGCGCGAACACCCGGGAGAGTCGGCTCAGCCGAACCACCGCGGTCGGCATGTACCCTGCGGGTGCCTCGGTTGCTGGCGTCCTCGACCTGGCCGGCAACGTCTGGGAGTGGTGCCTCAGCAGCCACGCAAATCCTCGCCAAACGGTGCTCGGTAACGACAGATGGCGCGTTGTGCGCGGCGGCTCCTGGGACGACGATTGTAGGATCGTGGGTTGTGTCTGCCGCAGCGGCCCCCTTTCCGGCGTCCGCGTCAACGTTATCGGTTTTCGGGTGTTGTGTGTCTCCCCCATCCTGAACTGCTGACCACTGGTTCTCTGATCTCTGTCATCTCTGCTTCACTCGCCCTCTGAAACGCCCCGCGCGCAAAAAAATCGGGGGGTGGCTGCCGGACGGTCGGCCGAATCCGGGTGACCTGGCCGCCCGACGCCTTTGCGTTGCTGCCGCCATCGATGGCGAGCAACCTGTCCGTGCACCGGTCGGCAATGGCTGCGGCGGCCAGCCGCATTGCCTCCCCGGCAGCCAGGCCGGACGCAGCACGTAGGTTGGGCTGAGGAACGAAGCCCAACAGACGCAACGCGCCCGCGACGGCGGGTTGCCGCTCCTCGCCGTCGAGCTTCGGCCAGTGGCGGCGCCGCTGCCCTCGGGCGTTGGGCTTCGCAGGCTCAGCCCAACCTACGGGTTGCGGGCGACGCGCAGCGGCTGCCCGGGTTCGCAGACTGCGCCTGCCATGCCGGCATCGCCGATCGCCGCCCACTCCGGCGCAGCCTTGGTCGAGCGCGGCCGCATCGTGAACCGAAGCCCGCGAAACACCTCCTTCCGCAACCCCCACGAATCGGCGTAGCGGATGTGGTTCACCCAGCCCTTGACGCTGGCGTCGAACTCGCCGAAGCTGATCCGCCCGGCGCGGTAGTCGTCGAGACGCTCGCCGAGGTGGCTGACGGTGGTGCGGACCTTGCGCGCCTTGAGCAGCCGGTGCGTCGGGTAAACGACGAAGCCCAGCCAGGGGATACCGCAGTGCGTCGGCAGCACCTGCGCCTCGGGCGCATGGATCGTCAGCCGCAACTGCGCCAGGCGGTCGACGAGCGCGCGCTTCCAGGCCCACAGTTCGCGCTTGCTGTCGCTGAACAGCGCAAAGTCGTCCACGTAGCGCAGGTAGGCCGGGCAGCGCAGTTCGCGCGTCACGAACTGGTCGAAGGGGTGCAGGTAGCAGTTCGACCAGAACTGTGAACTCAGATTGCCGATCGGCAATCCGCGCGGGCGGCAGGCGGCGAGCAGATCGTCACCCGGAAAATAGACCATCTCGTACTCGTCGTCGAGAACGCCGATACCGCTCGCCAGAATGCGATCGACCAGCGCCAGCACGTCGTCCTCGGGAATCGTCCGCGCCAGCGTCGCGCGCAGGATCGCGTGGTCGATCGACGGAAAGTGCCTGACGATGTCGGCGCGCAGCACGTAGGCGTAACGCTGCGCGAACTGCTGCAGACGGTCCACCGCCCGGTGCGTTCCCTTGCCGGCGCGATTGGCGTAACTGTCGGCGATGAACAGGCGCTCGAAACGTGGCTGCAGGAAGCGCTGTTCGAGGCGCAGAGCCAGCGCGGCGCGCCACGGCTGGACGCGCTTCGCCGCGCCGACGCCGCGCTCAACCACCTGCGGCTGTACCTGCGCCTGGCGTGGGACTGGCGCTGGCTCAACGCCGGCCAGTACGAGCACGTCAGCGCCATCGTCGCCGAGATCGGCCGTCTGCTCGGCGGCTGGCTCAAGCAGAGCGCACGCTGACGCGGGGCGAGGCGCCTCGGGGCTTGCGCCCGGGAGGCGCCTCTCTTCTCTATCTGCCCGACGGCGCGCGCCCCGGGGGGCAATCCGTGCGGACGGGACCAGCCTGCGCCATCCACAGTGCCTTCGCCTCGGCCCGCCAACCGTGGTTGTCGGGCATTTCCGGCCCGGCCCTCGCGGGCCGGGTTTTCAGAAGGCCTGCACGATGTGGGAGACACACACCAACCGCAAACCCAGGTTGTTGTTGCGGTTGCCCGGGTCGTTGTCGTTGCGGTAGGCGCAGCGCGCGTTGTCGCGGTTGTTGTTCCAGGAGCCGCCGCGCACCACGCGCCGGGTCGTATCAGGCCGCCCCGCCGGCTTGCACCGGCGCCTGCAGTATCGCGCCTCGGCGCTTCGCTGACAAGTGGCTGCAGGCGCGAAAACTGAGGGGCTTTCTGCGCGCGCGGGGCGCTGCGCGCCCCGCAAAACGCCGCGCAGCGGCGTTTCAGAGTGCCAGTGGAACAGAGTTGACAGAGATCAGAGAACCAGTGGTCAGCGCTTCAGGATGGGGGAGACACACACCAACCGCAACCCCAGGTAGTCGAGGCGGTTGCCCGGGTCGAAGCCGCCGCGGTAGGCGCAGCGCGCGTAGTCGCGGTGGTTGTTCCAGGAGCCGCCGCGCACCACGCGCCGGGCGTCTGAATCGGCGCCCTCACGTCGGGCATCGGCGGCATAGGGATACGGCTCATAGGCGCTGCTCGTCCACTCCCAGACGTTGCCGCTCACGTCGGCCAGTTCTTCGGGCGTGTCGCCATCGGGAAAGACGCCGATCGGCGTCGTGCCGCGAACGTGGCTCTCAAAACTGTTGCAGCGGCTCGCGTCGAACTCGTCTCCCCAGGCGTAGCGCCGGCCCTCCGGCCCGCGCGCCGCCGCTTCCCATTCGGCTTCGCTCGGCAGCCGCCAGAGCTGCCCCGTCTGCGCCGACAGCCACGCGCAGTAGGCGCGCGCCTCGTGCCAGCAGACGCCGACCACCGGCTGCAACGCGTCGTGGTACGCCGGATCGTCCCAGAACTCAGGTTGCGTCTGCCGGCCACCGGGGTACCATTCCGCCAGCACGTCCTCGAATTCGGCGTCGGGCATCCGCACGAGGTCTTCCCACCACTCGGCCTGGTGCGAATGCATGCGGCCTTCGCGCAGCAGTTCAGCGATTCGCTGCGGACGCTCGCCGAACCACTGACGATTCTCTCGCAACTGCTGCTTCGGCCCGTCGGCGCTTCCCTCGCCGCGCCGCCAGCGTTGCGCCGCGTCGCCCTGCCACCAGCGCTCGTCGTCGTAGCCGCCGGCGGCGATGAACAGCCGCCACTCGGCGTTGCTGACCGGGAAGC
>DDUX01000165.1:19883-20598 GCA_002345025.1 Candidatus Accumulibacter iunctus
CCTTCGTCGCTGCCGATCGGGTAGCGCCCGGCGTCGATCGACCGCAGCGGCGGCAGCAGGAAGTCGTCACCGTCGGGGCCGCTGCCTTGTGCGAAGCGCGGATCGCCGAGTTCGCCGAGGGCGCGGGCGGCGGCGATGCGCGCGCGCAGGTCGGCCTGCGGATCGCGGCTGCGCTCGACCAGCGCCTGCTGCAGACGACGGCGCAACGCAGCGGAAACCGGCACGTCGGGCGGCGCGGCGCAGCGGCCGGCGAGCGGCAGGTTGCGGTCGATCAGCGCGCTGACGAAAGCATCGGCATCGCGCGCGATCGCCGCGGCGAGGACGAAGCTCTCCTCCCAGCCGGTCGCCGGCGCTTCGGGCAGCGGATCGGCGTCGGCGAGTCCCGCCAACACCTCCGGCAGGCGCGGCAGCATCGCGTCGGCGCGCCAGGCGCTGGCGCCGAGTTCGGGATGTGGATCGGCGGCGAGCGCACGCGCGGCGAAATACTCCTGCAGCAACTGGTGGACGTAGAAGACGTCGTCCGACTGTTCGTCGAGCACCTGCAGCGCGACGCCGGCGTGCAGCAGATCGTCGCCGTGCTGCGTCCCGCGTTCGCCGCCGAGCAGTCCGCGCGCGTCGTCCCACGGCAAGCGCAGGCGCGACGCTTCGCCGGGCGCGCGGCGCGACTGCAGGTCGTAGGCGAAGCGGCCGAGCGAATAAGAATGGGGTTGCGCTT
>DDUX01000091.1:0-6887 GCA_002345025.1 Candidatus Accumulibacter iunctus
TTGTTTTTTCTTTTTTTTTTTTTAATGACCCGGCGACCACCTAGTTCTACCCTCTCCCCCTCCACGCCGCTCTTCCGATCTTCCCGGCCGCTGGCGGGGAAGCGACCGCAGGTGATGGAATGGGCGACGATCGGCGCGCGGTTGCGTCGGCAGAAGTCATGGCCGCGGCGGCGCATCCTGGTCGTGCAGCAGGGCCTCGGCGCGCCGCGTCTCGTCGGCACTCAGCGGGCGCTGGTCGCCGAGCGCGCGCTCGCGTCGCCGCAGGTAGATGACCAGCGCGCCCAGGCCAGCGACGAACAGCAGGCCGGGGCCAAACCACAGCAGCAGCGTCGTCCCTTTCAGCGGTGGCCGGTAGCGGACGAAATCGCCGTAGCGGCTGACCATGAACTCCATGATTTCGGCGTCGCTGCGGCCGTCGTCGATCAGGTTGCGGATCTCGCGGCGCAGGTCGTTCGCCAGTTCCGCGTTCGAGCCGGAGAGCGATTCGTTCTGGCAGACCAGGCAGCGCAACTCGGAGGCGATGGCGACGAGGCGCTTCTCGGTTGCCTCGTCGGCTGCCAGTGGCGCTGCGTCACGGGCCAGCAGGCCGCTGCTGAAGATGCCCGTGACGGCAAGGAGAAGAGCGATCAGCCAGTGCCTCATCGGTTCAGCTCGGCCAGCAGCGGCAGGAGCTTGCCGGCAACGATGTCGGGCGTGAGCGGACCAGTGTGTTTCATGCGGATGATGCCGGCCTTGTCGATGACATAGGTTTCGGGGACGCCATAGACGCCGTAGTCGATACCGACGCGGCCGTCGATGTCGAGCACCGAGAGGGTGTAAGGATCGCCATGCCGGGCCAGCCAGCTGACCGCCCTGTCGATGACCATCCTTTTCTCGGTGGCGGCGTCGAGCTTGCTGCTGTCGATCGCGCCGTCGCCGCGCACTTCCTTGTAATTGAGGCCGACCAGCGGCACGCTCTGGTGCTTCGCCAGTTCGACGAGGACCGGGTGCTCCTGCCGGCAGGAGACGCACCACGAGGCCCAGACGTTGAGCAGCCAGACCTTGCCGAGCATTTCCTTTGGCGAGAACTGCTGTTCCGGTGCGTCCAGGCGCGTCAGCGCGAAGGCCGGCGCCGGTTTGCCGACCAGCGGCGAGGGCACGTCGCGCGGGTTCAGGTTGAGGCCGACGGCAAGCAGGACGACGAGGACGCCAAAGCCGATCAGCGGCCAGAGAAACCGGTTCATGCGCAATGATTCCTCAGGTGTTCGGCGCCAGCGGCACGGCAGCAGCCGATGGCTGCCCGGACGACACGCGCGCCTTGATGCGATAGCGGCGATCACTCATGGCGACCAGTCCGCCGATGGCCATCAGCACGCAGCCACCCCAGATCCAGTCGACGAACGGCTTGTGATAGACGCGCACCGCCCAGGCGGCGTCGGGTCGCGACTTGTCGATCGGCTCGCCGAGCGAGACATAGACATCACGCAGGAGGCCGGTATCGATCGCCGCCTCGGTCATCGGCATCGACGACGCGACGTAGAAGCGCTTCTCGGGGAACATCTTGCGCAGCGTGCGGCCGTCGCGGATCAGATCGACGTCACCGACCAGGGCGCGGTAGTTTGGCCCCTGTTCCTGACGGACGCCGTTGAAGCGGAAGACGTAGCCACCGACACTGACGGTTTCGCCGATGTCCATGCGGACATCCTTCTCGGTCTGGTAGCCGCCGACCATGGCGACGCCGACGATGAATACGGCGATGCCGATGTGGGCGAGGTGCATGCCGTAGAAGCTGCGCGGCTGCCGGACGAAGGCCTGCAGCGCTGACTGTCCGGCACGCGTCGACTGTACCCGCTGGCCAATGTTGAGCAGCGCGCTGCAGACGATCCACGCGGCCAGCAGCAGGCTGAGTGCGACCAGCGGCTTCCATTCACCGGCGAGGAAAGGTGCGCCGGCGCCGACCAGCGCTGCCGTCAGGAAGGCCCAGCGCAGCGTTCGCGCCAGTTCGCCGAGGCTCGCCTGCTTCCAGCGAACGAAGGGCGCGACGCCCATCAGGAACGCCGCCGGCAACATCAGCGGCACGAAGACGGCATCGAAGTAGGGCGGTCCGACGGAAAGCTTGCCGGCCCCAAGGGCGTCGATCAAGAGCGGGTAAAGCGTGCCGAGCAGAACCGAGGCGCAGGCGACGACGAGCAGCACGTTGTTCGTCAGCAGGAGTGATTCGCGCGAGAGCAGGGCGAAGCGGCCGCCGAGGCCGACCTTCGGTGCGCGCCAGGCGAACAGCGCCAGCGAGCTGCCGACGACGGCGACCAGGAAGACGAGGATGAAGATGCCGCGCCGCGGGTCGGTGGCAAAGGCGTGCACCGAGGTCAGGACGCCGGAGCGGACGAGGAAGGTGCCGAGCAGCGACAGCGAGAACGCCGAGATGGCCAGCAGCACCGTCCAGTTCTTGAAGCTGCCTCGCTTCTCGGTCACCGCCAGCGAATGCACCAGCGCCGTGCCGACGAGCCAGGGCATGAACGACGCGTTCTCGACCGGATCCCAGAACCACCAGCCACCCCAGCCGAGTTCGTAGTACGCCCACCAGGACCCGAGGGCGATTCCCAGCGTCAGGAACATCCACGCGGCCGTCGTCCACGGTCGCGACCAGCGTGCCCAGGCGGCATCGAGCTGGCCGGAGAGCAGCGCGGCGATGGCGAAGGCGAAGGCCACCGAGAAGCCGACGTAGCCCATGTAGAGCATCGGCGGATGAAAGATCAGTCCGGGATCCTGCAGCAGCGGGTTGAGGTCGCGCCCTTCCTCGGCACCCGGCAGCAGGCGCTCGAAGGGGTTCGAGGTGAGCAGGATGAAGAGCAGGAAGCCGGCATTGATCAGCCCGAGGACGCCGAGGACCCGCGCCACGATGTGGTCGGGCAACTGCCGCGACAGCAGCGCGACCGCCAGCGCCCACAGGACAAGCATCAGGACCCACAGCAGCAGCGATCCTTCGTGCCCGCCCCAGACGGCAGCGACCCGATACTGCAGCGGCAGCAGGGTATTCGAGTGCTGTGCGACGTAGAGCACCGAGAAATCGTTCTGCACGAAGGCGGCGGTCAGGCAGCCGAAGGCGAGCGCCAGCAGCAGCGCCTGGACGATCGCCGCCGGGCGGGCGAGGGCAATCCACTGCCGCTGCCCGGTGTGGGCGCCGAGCAGCGGCAGCGTGCCCTGGGTCAGGGTGACGCAGAGCGCGAGAATGAGGGCGAAGGTGCCGAGTTCCGGGATCATTGGCGGGTCATCCGAGTTACGGCCGGGTGGTGCGGGCGGCCGCTTCGGCCGCTGCCTTGTTTGCTGCCGCCCGCTCGTGCGCATCGCCGACCGCCTTGGCAGCTTCCGGCGGCATGTAGTTCTCGTCGTGCTTGGCGAGGACCTCGCTGGCGGTGAAGATTCCGTCGGCGGCGAGCTTGCCCTGCGCGACGACCCCCTTGCCTTCCTGGAAGAGGTCGGGAAGGATTCCCTTGTAGGCGACGGTCATGTCCTTCTCGGTATCGGTGACGACGAAGCGCAGCGTCACGCCGTCGGGCTGGCGCTGCAGCGAGCCCTCCTTGACCATGCCGCCGATGCGGAAGCTCTTGCCCTGCGGCGCCTCGCCGGCGGCCACCTGCGTCGGCGAGAAGAAGAAGACCAGATTGCTGCGGAAGGCGTTGAGCACCAGCGTTGCGGCGACGGCAAGAATCGCCAGGCCGCCGAGAATCAGCGCGATGCGTTTGTGACGAGGTTTCAATCGTTGCTCCCGTTTGCCATGCTCCGGCTGCCCGCGCCGGTTTGCCGGCGCTCCGAGGCTTCCGCCCGATGCTGCCGCCTGAGGCGGGCGATCAACCTCTTCCGACCCCGCAGCAGCAACATCGGTTCCGCCACCATCAGCAGCGCCATCACCAACAGCGATCCCCAGACGTAGGGGCCATGCCGGCCCATCGCCAGGAACTCGGCCAGACTGTTCCAGTGGATCATCCTATTCCCTCCCGGCCAGCAGCGCGCGCACCCAGTCGGTGTGCCGCTCGCGCTCGAGCATGATCACGCGCACGCGCATCAGTGCGACGGCGATGCTGTACATCCAGCAGGCGAGCGCGCACAGCAACATTCCCCAGAGCATCATCGCCGCCATGCTGGGCGCCCTGGTCAGGCTGACCGAAGCGCCCTGATGCAGCGTGTTCCACCACTGGACCGAAAAATAGATGATCGGGATATTGACCACTCCGACCAGTGCCAGGATCGCGCCCGCCTTGTCGGCGCGGCGCGGGTCGTCGATCGCCGCCTGCAGGGCGATGAAGCCGATGTACAGGAAGAGCAGGATCAGCTCGGAGGTCAGGCGGGCGTCCCAGACCCACCACGTGCCCCACATCGGCTTGCCCCAGAGTGCGCCGGTCCACAGCGAGAGAAAGGCGAAGAGGGCGCCGGTCGGTGCGAGCGCCGACGCCATCATTCCCGACAGGCGGGTATTGAAGGCGAGTCCGGTCGCCGCCCAGAAAGCCATCACCAGATAGATGAACATCGACATCCACGATGCCGGCACGTGCAGGAAGATGATGCGGTAGCCCTCGCCCTGCTGCGCGTCGGCCGGCGCCAGCAGGAAGCCGACGCCGAGGCCGGCGACGCCGAAGATCGCGGCGAGCCCCCAGAACCAGGGAATCATCCGGCCGGCGAGCGGGTAGAAGGTCTGCGGGCTGGCATACCTGAACCAGTTGATCAGTCTGTTGCTCATCTATTCCAGGGCTATCCTCAGAGCCGCGGCAGTTGGCCACGGCGCAAAAAACACGCCGCCAAGCGCCAGAGCGCCGAGCAGCGACAGGTGGGCCTGCGCTCCGACGCCGGTGACCGTCGCGTCGACGGCACCGGCGCCGAAGATCAGCACCGGGATGTACAGCGGCAGCACCAGCAGCGACAGCAACACGCCGCCGCCACGCACGCCGAGCGTCAGCGCGGCGCCGATGGCGCCGATCCCGGACAGCGCCGGCGTGCCGATCAGCAGCGACAGCGTCAGAACGGCCAGCGCATCGGTCGCCAGGTCGAACTGGATGCCGAGTACCGGCGCCAGCACGACCAGCGGCAGGCCGGCGACAAGCCAGTGTGCAATCACCTTGCCGAGGACGATCAGCGCCAGCGGTTCGGGAGCCAGAGCCAGTTGCTCGAGCGTTCCATCGCGATGATCGTCGGCGAACAGGCGCGGCAGCGACAGCATCGTCGCCAGCAGCGCGGCGACCCACAGGACGCCCGGCGCCAGTCGGCGCAACTGCTCCGGTTCCGGCCCGACGCCGAGCGGGAACAGGCTGACGACGATGATGAAGAAGAACATCGCCGCGACAATGTCGGCCTGCCGCCGCATCGCCAGTCGCAGGTCGCGGCCGATGACGGCACCGATCAATGATAGCATCAGCCCGCCCGCAATCGTTGCTGCGCTGTGTCATCGTCGTCGAGCGTCAGCTCGCGGACTCTGCCGGCGGGCACCGCGACCACCTGATGGGTGGTCAGGACAGCCAGCCCGCCGCGCTGCAGGTGAGCGCCGACGAGCCCGGCGACGAGTTCGATCGCCGCCTTGTCGAGCGCGACATAGGGTTCGTCGAGCACCCACAGCGGGCGCCTCTCGTTTACCAGTCGGGCGAGTGCGGCGCGTCGCTTCTGCCCTTGCGACAGGTAGCGGCAGGCCAGATCCTCGCGCCCCAGCAGCCCGACCAACTCGAGCGCGGCGAGGGCCGCGTCCTCGTCGAGTGGCTCCTGCGCCAGTCGCGCCGTCGACAGGATGTTCTCGAGCGGCGTCAGCTCCTCCTTGATCGCGTTCTGGTGACCGAGAAAGCACAGTTCGCTGCGGAATTCGTCGCCGAGTTGCGCGATCGGCCGGCCACGCCAGCGAATCTCGCCGCTGGCCGCCGGCGTCAGGCCGCACAGCATGCGCAGCAGGCTCGTCTTGCCGGAGCCGTTCCTGCCCTGCAGGGCGAGCATTTCACCACCCTCGAGACGGAAGCTGAGGTCGGCGAAGAGGCGGCGTTCGCCACGTACGCATTCCAGATTTGAGGCTTCGAGCATGCAGAAGGGGGTCCGGGGAAGGGTCGTTGCCGGCGAGGGCGTATTGTGAACGCGCGAGTGTAGCCTTGGATTGACCGAAATCAAAATGGATTCAATGGTCTCGAGTATTGTTTGCGAGTATTTTCCGGGAGCGCGGCCGTGGAACAGGGTTCGCTGGATCTGGCGCTGACGTGGGGCGGGAAGCAGATCTCTGCCGCCGCAGTCGCCTCGACGCGGCCGCAGGTGGCGCGCGTTCTGTGCGGCTTGCCGGCAGCACGGGTGGCTGACATCGTTCCCCGCCTGTTCGGCATCTGCCGCCAGGCGCAGACCACTGCTCAGCGGCGCTCGCGGACGAGCTGGCGGACTGGCTCGAGGAAGTCGAGCTGCCACCGCTGCTCGATGTCTGCACGGCATCGCCCGCCGTTGGCCTGGCGCGGGTCGATACGGCGCGTGGCAGTCTGCTGCATCGCGTCGAACTGGCGGAAGACAGGGTGCTGCAGTACCTGATCGTCGCGCCGACCGAATGGAACTTCCATCCGCGAGGTGCCTTCGTGCGCGAGATCAGCGGCTGTCCGGCGAGCAGCCGGCGCGCTGCGCGCTTCGCCGCCGACAGTCTGGCGCTGTCGCTGGACCCTTGCGTCGCCTTCGCCTGCAGGTTCGTCGATGCATGAGATGTCGCTCGCCGTCGGCATCCTCGAGCTCATCGAGGAGGCTGCCAGGGTGCAGAAGTTCCGGCGAGTACTGGCGGTGGAGGTGGAGATTGGCGAGCTTGCGGCGGTGGAGGCGGAGGCCATCAGCTTCTGTTTTTCCGCCGTCACCCGGGCGACGCTGGCCGAAGGAGCACGCCTGCAAATCGTGCATGTGGCGGGCCAGGG
>DDUX01000091.1:7167-13414 GCA_002345025.1 Candidatus Accumulibacter iunctus
TTATGCTTTAATTGTCATCAGACGGTGCTGCTCGCGGCGCTGTACGACCCCTGCCCCGCCTGCGGCGGTCACCCGGTTCAGGCAACCGGTGGCACCGAGATGCGGGTGACGGAGCTGGAGGTCGAATAACAACAGGAGACAGCATATGTGTACGACTTGTGGCTGTGGCGCGGGCCAGGTCCGCGTCGCCGGCGAGCCCGTTCCCGCGGCAGGCAGTACCGATGCGGTGGCGGCGCAGGACTCGCAGCAGGCAGGAAAATATCGGTTGGCAGGCGCGCCGGCGTCGACCGCCGGGGACCAGGGGAGCAGTGGCCGACGGGCTCGCTGGCATGCGCACGCGTCGCCCGATGCGCACCCGCACCCGCACCCGTTGGAGGACATGCATGCCGTTGGCGACGCCGCGGCGCCCGCTGTCGCCGCCGGCGAACACCGGCATCACGGCCATGACGACGGACACGCTGTGGCGACGGCGCCATCGCGACTCGTGCAGATCGAGCGCGACATTCTGGCCAGCAACGACGCCTATGCGGCGGCGAATCGCCGGCGCTTCGAGGAGCAGGGGATCTTCGCGCTCAACCTGGTTTCCAGTCCCGGCTCGGGCAAGACCTCGCTGCTCTGCCGCACGATCGAGCTGCTCAAGACAAGGTTGCCGCTTGCCGTCATCGAAGGCGACCAGCAGACCAGCCGCGACGCCGAGCGAATTCGCGCGACCGGGGTGCCGGCGTTGCAGATCAATACCGGCAAGGGCTGCCACCTCGACGCACACATGGTCGGCCATGCCCTGCAGACCCTGTCGCCGGTCGACGATTCGCTGCTGTTGATCGAGAACGTCGGCAATCTCGTCTGTCCGGCGGCTTTCGATCTCGGTGAGGCGCACAAGGTGGTGATCCTCTCCGTCACCGAGGGTGAGGACAAGCCGCTGAAGTACCCGCACATGTTTGCAGCGGCGTCGCTGATGCTGCTCAACAAGATCGATCTGCTGCCGTACCTGTCCTTTGACGTCGAGCAGGCGATCGCCCATGCCTGGCAGGTCAACCCGGGGCTGCGGGTGATCCAGCTCTCGGCGACCAGTGGCGAGGGCTTCGACGAGTGGCTGGCGTGGCTCGACGAGGGCTGCGCGACGGTGCCGGGGCGGAAGAGGACGACCATCGACGGTCTGCGCCGACCGATCGCCGAACTCGAGAGCCTGTTGTCCAGCGCGGCGAGGTGCTGACATGTCAGAGCCGATGGTTTGCCAGAACATCCGCGTCAGCGGTGTCGTTCAGGGAGTCGGTTTTCGTCCCTTCGTCTGGCGCTTGGCGAGGGAACTGGGCCTTGCCGGCTGGGTGCGCAACGATTCGCGTGGCGTCGAGATCGAAGTGCGGGGCGCGGCGGAACAGGTAAAGCGTCTCGTCGAGCGTCTGCAGCAGGAGGCGCCGCCGCTTGCCCGGATCAATTCGGTGGTGGCGCGCGAGACGGCACCGGCACGTTCCGGCGACGGCTTCGTCATCATCGACAGCCGCAGCGGCCGCGCGGCGACGATGATCGGCCATGACACCGCCGTCTGCCGCGACTGCCTGGCCGAGATGTTCGATCCCGCCAGCCGCCGCTGGCGGCATGCCTTCACCAACTGCACCAACTGTGGGCCGCGCTACACGATCAGCCGCGGCCTGCCCTACGACCGCTCGCGCACCAGCCTCAAGCCCTTCCCGATGTGCGCGCGCTGCCAGGGCGAGTACCGCCGTCCCGACGACAGGCGCTTTCATGCCGAGGCCAACTGCTGTCCGAAGTGCGGACCACAACTGTTTCTGCTAGACAGCGAGGGACACCGGCTCGCCGGCGATCCGGTCGCGATGACGCTGGACCTGCTGCGCGAGGGCCGGATCGTCGCCATCAAGGGCCTCGGCGGCTTTCATCTCGTCTGCGACGCGCGCAATGCCGTTGCCGTGTCGCTTCTGCGCGAACGCAAGCAGCGCGAGCAGAAGCCGTTCGTGGTGATGCTCGCCAACCCGGCCTCGGCGGCCTCCTTCGTCCAGATGGGCATCGGCGAGCCGGGTCTGCTGACGCTGCCGACCCGGCCAGCGATCCTGATCAGGAAGCGTAGCGGTTGCGACGCCGCGTTGCCGGGCGTCGCGCCCGGGCTGGCCTGGCTCGGCGTCATGCTGCCGTACACACCGCTGCACTTCCTGCTCTTCCACGAAGCGGCAAGGCGCCCGGCAGGGCTTGGCTGGCTCGAGCGGGCGCAGGACATGGCGCTGGTGATGACCAGTGCCAATCCCGGTGGCGAGCCGCTGGTGATCGGCAACAGCGAAGCTCTGCTGCGGCTCTACGGCATCGCCGATGCCTTCCTGATGCACGACCGCGACATCGTCACGCGTTGCGACGACAGCGTCGCGCGCATCACCAGCAACGGTCTGCAGTTCATCCGGCGCGCGCGCGGCTACACGCCGCGGGCGATCAAGCTGCCGCGTTCGGGACCGTCGGTGCTGGCGCTCGGGGGCTGGTTCAAGAACACCATCTGCGTCACCCGTGGCGATGAGGCGTTCGTCTCGCAGCATGTCGGCGACCTCGACAACGCCGCCGCCTGTGACTTCCTCGACGAGACCGTGGCGCAGATGATCCGGCTGCTCGGCGTCGAACCGACGATGGTCGCACACGATCTGCACCCGGATTTTCATTCGACGCGCTTTGCCGCCGAGTTTGCGCAGCAGCTGCGCCTGCCGTTGCTCGGCGTGCAGCACCACCACGCGCACGTCGCCGCCGTACTCGCCGAACACGGCATCGAGGGCAGCACGCTGGCGCTGTCGCTCGATGGCGTCGGCATGGGAACCGACGGTGCTGCCTGGGGCGGCGAGCTGCTGCAGGTCGATGGTGCCAGCTTCGAGCGCCTCGGGCATCTGCAGCCGCTGGCGCTGGCAGGAGGCGACCGTGCCGCCAGTGAGCCCTGGCGAATGGCGGCGGCAGCGCTGCATCGTCTTGGCCGCAACGCCGAGATCTGCGGGCGCTTTGCCGAGCAGCAGGCAGCGCAGGCGGTTGCGCAGATGCTCGCCGGCGACATCCATTGCCCGCCCACTTCGAGCATGGGCCGGATGTTCGATGCCGCGGCCGGTCTGCTCGGCATCAAGGCCGTAATGGCTTACGAGGGCCAGGCGGCGATGCTCCTCGAGAGCATGGCGCAGCGCTACGGCGACGTGCTGCCGCTCGATCAGTGCTGGACGATCAGCGAAGGCAGGCTCGATCTGCTGCCGCTGCTTGGCGTTCTGGCGGACGAGCGGGACGCCGAGCGTGGTGCGGCAGTATTTCATGCAACGCTGGCCGCTGCCCTTGCCGACTGGCTGCGCGTGCTGGCGCCCGAGGCGCGGATTGTGGTCGGCAGCGGCGGCTGCTTCCTCAACCAGGTGTTGATGCGCGGACTGCGTGCCCGGCTGGGAGCGAAGGGTATGCAGCTCATCGAAGCGCGCCAGGTCCCACCCAACGATGGTGGCCTGTCGGTCGGTCAGGCCTGGGTCGCCCTGCAGCACCTGGCGAGCCAGTAGGAGGACCGGCGCCGTGTGTCTCGCGCTGCCGTGTCGCATCGTCGAGCTGCTGCCCGGCGAGCAGGCGATGGTCGATGTCGCCGGCGTCGGCAGGCAGATCTCGCTGGCGCTCGTTGAGGAGGTCGCTGTCGGGGATTACGTGATCGTGCACGTCGGCTACGCGCTGACGCGACTCGATGCCGACGAAGCGCAAAGGACCCTGGCGCTGTTTGCCGAGCTGGGCCAGGCTGCCGTGCAGGAGACGAGAGCCCTGAGCGCCTGAGGGCTTTTCTGCAGGGAGATCGCGAAATGCCGCTGTCGCGCGCTGCTGGCGTCGCCAGATGAAGTTCATCGATGAATTCCGCGACCGGGAACTCGCCGGCGGCTTGGCGGCGGCGATCCGCCAGGCCGCGCGGCAGCAGCGCGACTATCACTTCATGGAGTTCTGCGGCGGCCACACGCATGCCATCGCCCGCTACGGCGTCAGCGACCTGCTGCCGGCGAACGTGCACATGATCCATGGCCCCGGCTGTCCGGTCTGCGTGCTGCCGATCGGTCGCATCGACATGGCGATCCGCCTGGCGGTCGACGCCGGCGTCATCCTCTGCAGCTACGGCGACCCGCTGCGCGTGCCGGCTTCCGGTGGCCTTTCGCTGTTGCGGGCGAAGGCCGCCCTGGGCGGCAGCGGCGACATCAGGATGGTCTATTCCGCCGCCGACGCGCTGCGCCTGGCGCGCGAGAACCCACAGCGGCAGGTGGTCTTCTTTGCCATCGGTTTCGAGACGACGACGCCGCCGACGGCCGTCGTCATCAGACAGGCACAGGCGCTCGGGCTGAAGAACTTCTCGGTTCTCTGCTGCCATGTGCTGACGCCGGCGGCGATCGCCAGCATCCTCGAGTCGCCGCGAGTGCGGCAGTGGGGCAGCGTCCGGATCGACGGCTTCATCGGCCCGGCACACGTGTCGACGATCATCGGCAGTCGGCCCTACGAGTTCTTTGCCGCCGAGTACCGCAAGCCGGTGGTCATCGCCGGCTTCGAACCGCTCGACGTGATGCAGGCGATCCTGATGCTGATTGGACAGGTCAACGCGGGCCGGGCGGTGGTCGAGAACGAGTTTGCCCGTGCCGTGACGCGCGACGGCAACCGCAAGGCGCAGCAGCTGGTTGCCGAGGTCTTCGAGTTGCGCCGCTCCTTCGCCTGGCGCGGCCTCGGCGAGCTGCCGTACAGCGCGCTGCGCATCCGCCGCGCGTTCGCCGACTTCGACGCCGAGCGGCGCTTTCCGGTCAGCTATCAGGCGGTGCCGGATCACCCCGCCTGCGAGTGCGGGGCGGTTCTGCGCGGCGCCAGGAGACCACAGGACTGCCGCATCTTCGGCAGCGTCTGCACGCCGGAGAACCCGGTCGGCTCGTGCATGGTGTCTTCGGAAGGAGCCTGTGCCGCACACTACTCCTTTGGCCGTTTCGCCGACGCGGCGGTGGCGCCGTGAGTCCGCTGCGCAAGGCTTATGCGCGACCGCTCGACCTGCGCCAGGGACGCGTCGAGATGGCGCACGGCAGCGGCGGTCGGGCGATGGCGCAACTGATCGACGAACTCTTCGCCAGCCGTCTTGGCAGCCCCTTTCCGGGGCAGGGCAACGACGCCGCCGTGTTGCCGGCGGCCGTCGGCAGGCTGGTCGTGTCCACCGACTCGCATGTCGTCTCGCCGCTGTTCTTCCCCGGCGGTGACATCGGTTGCCTGTCGGTGAACGGGACGATCAACGATGTCGCGGTGATGGGCGCGACGCCGCTCTATCTGGCCGCCAGCTTCATTCTCGAGGAGGGTTTCCCGCTCGCCGATCTGGCACGCATCGTCGATTCGATGGCGCAGGCAGCGACGGCCGCCGGTGTGCCGGTGGTGACCGGCGACACCAAGGTCGTGCAGCAGGGCAAGGGAGACGGCGTCTACATCACGACCACCGGCGTCGGCGTCGTCGCCGACGGCGACGACTGGTCGGGCGATCGTGCCCGCCCGGGCGACCGCATCATCGTCTCCGGCGGCATTGGCGAGCACGGCATGGCGATCATGGCGCAGCGCGAGAGCATCGGCTTTGCCACCGACATCGTCTCCGACACGGCGCCGCTGCATGGGTTGATCGCCGCCATGCGGGCCAGCGGTGCCGACATCCACGTCCTGCGCGACCCGACGCGCGGCGGCGTGGCGACGACACTGAACGAGATTGCCCGCCAGTCGCGAGTCGGCATGATGCTGCAGGAAAGCGCCCTGCCGCTGCAGCCGCAGGTGGCAGCGGCCTGCGAGTTCCTCGGCCTCGATCCGCTCTATGTCGCCAACGAGGGCAAGCTGCTGGCGATCGTCGCCGGTGACGACGCCGATCGCCTGCTGGCGGCGATGCACCAGCATCCGCTCGGGCAGCGCGCGGCACTGATCGGCAGTGTGCACCGCGATGCGCAGTGCTTCGTACAGATGAGCACGTGCCTCGGCGGGCGGCGGATCGTCGACTGGCTGAGCAGTGACCAGTTGCCGCGCATCTGCTGAACGGCAACCGGCGATGCGCATCCTGCTGCTCTGCCATGCTTTCAACAGCCTCAGCCAGCGCCTCTACTGCGAGCTGGCCGGGCGCGGTCACCAGTTGTCGGTCGAGTACGACGTCGCCGATTCGGTGACCGACGAGGCGGTGGCGCTGTTCCGTCCCGATCTGATCATTGCCCCTTACCTGCGGCGGGCGATTCCGGCAACGATCTGGCGCCAGCACTGC
>DDUX01000091.1:13727-14763 GCA_002345025.1 Candidatus Accumulibacter iunctus
TGCATGGGGCGTGACGGTGTTGCAGGCGACCGGCGAGATGGACGCCGGTCCGGTCTGGGCGTCCGAGGTCTTCCCGATGCGCGTTGCCAGGAAGTCGAGCATCTATCGCCACGAGGTCACTGAGGCGGCGACGCGGGCCGTCCTGCGCGCGGTGGCGTGCTTTGCTGGCGGCGACTTCGCGCCGACGCCGCTGGCACAGGTGGCGACGGCCTCGGGCAGCGGGCTGCGGCCGCTGCTGCGACAGGCCGAGCGCGTGATCGACTGGCAGCGCGACGACAGCGCCCGCGTTCTCGCCCGCCGCCTGCTGGGCGGCGCCGGCCCGCACCTGGCAGGATATCCGTTACGAGGAAGCGGCTGCCGCGGAGGGTGCCGTTGGCTTCCTGCATTTCGAGTTCTACAACGGTGCGATGAGCCGCCGCCAGTGCCGACGCCTGCTGGCCGCCTACGCCTGGGTGCGGCAGCGGCCGGTGCAGGTCATCGTCCTGATGGGCGGGCGCGACCACTGGTCGAACGGCATCCACCTGCAGCAGATCGAGGCCGCCGAATCGCCAGCCGACGAGTCGTCGGTCAACATCGACGCCATCGACGATCTTGCCGAGGCGATCATCCGTACCGACGACAAGCTGACGATCGCCGCCCTGCAGGGCAACTGCGCTGCCGGCGGCTGCTTCCTGGCGCGCGCCGCCGATCTCGTCTGGGCGCGCGCGGGCGTGGTGCTCAACCCGCATTCTCGCAACATGGGAAACCTTCATGGCTCGGAGTACTGGACGTACCTGCTGCCGGCACGGGTTGGTGCGGCGGCAGCAGCAGAGATCATGCCCCATCGGCTGCCGCTGAGCGCCAGCGCCGCCGTCACCGCCGGTCTGCTCGATGCCTGTCTGGCCGGCGATGCCGACGCGTTTCGCATCGACGTCGCGCGCCGCGCGCGCGAACTTGCGCTGGCACCCGATCTTGCCGACCGCCTGCGGGCCAAGCGGGCGCGCCGGCAGGCCGACGAGCTGCAACGGCCGCTGGCCAGTTACCGTGCCGCCGAACT
>DDUX01000091.1:15084-44236 GCA_002345025.1 Candidatus Accumulibacter iunctus
TCACCACTTCGTGCACAAGACGGCACACTCGTGGACACCGCGCCATCTGGCGATCCACCGCGGGCCTGGCTGGCAGGGTCGAGAGTGACCGGCAACCCAAAACCGCGCCTGCCGACCGTGCTCGTCGTCGATGACGAGCTGCGCTCGCAGGAAGCGCTGCGACGGACGCTTGACGAGGACTTCGAGGTGTTCACCGCGGCGAACGCCGAAGAGGCGCAACGCATCATGGAAAGCGAGTGGTGCAGATCATTGTCTGCGACCAGCGCATGCCCGGGACGAGCGGTGTCGAGTTCCTGCGACGGGTGCGCAGCCAATGGCCGGACACCCTGCGCATCATCCTTTCCGGTTACACCGACGCCGAGGACATCATCGCCGGCGTCAACGAAGCCGGCATCTACCAGTACCTGCTGAAGCCGTGGCAGCCTGAACAGCTGCTGCTGACGCTGCAGACCGCCGCCCGCGTTCACCGCCTGCAGCAGGAGAACCAGCGCCTGTCGCTCGAGTTGCGCACCGCCGAGCCGGTGCTGGCGCGGCGCGTCGATGGCAGGCAGGAGCGTGCCCGGCGCGAGTTCGCTCTCGACGGCCTGATCCGCGGTCCGCAGAGTCCGCTCAACGCCGTCTGCGATCTCGTCGAGCGCATCGCACCCTTCGATCTGTCGGTCCTGATCAGTGGTGAATCGGGGACCGGCAAGGAAATGCTCGCGCGTGCCATCCACTATCGCAGCCGACGTTCCGACAAGGCTTTCGTCGTCGAACACTGCGGTGCGTTGCCCGACCAGTTGCTCGAGGCCGAGCTCTTCGGCTACAAGCGCGGCGCCTTCAGCTGCGCCTATGAGGACCGCAGTGGCCGCTTTCAGCAGGCCGATGGCGGCACCATCTTTCTCGACGAGATTGGCGATACCAGCCCGGTCTTCCAGGTCAAGTTGCTGCGTGTGATGCAGGAGGGCGAGTTCCGCCCACTCGGCGCGGCGCGGCCGCAGTCGGTCGATGTGCGAGTCGTTGCCGCGACGCACCATGATCTCGAGGCCGAGGTTCGCGCCGGCACTTTCCGCGAGGACCTGTACTACCGGCTGGCAACCGTGACGCTGCGCGTGCCGCCACTGCGCGAGCGGGCGATGGACATTTCGCTGCTTGCCGGCAGCCTCCTCGATGCCAGTCAGAAGTTTCTCGGCAAGACCGCCACGGGCTTCAGCACCGAAGCCCTCGCTGCAAGCGGCCGGCTGCGGCGGCTGCACGCAGTCGCTGCTGGGCGGCGAGGGGCGTGCCGGCGGGCTGGCGCAACTCGCCGACAGTGGTATCGAGCTGTGCTCCCACCCCGGGCTGTCGGAGGCGAGCGGCAACGAGACGCTGCTGCTGCGCGCGGCCGCTGCCGGCCGGCTGCCGTTCGACCTGCTGTGGATCGAAGGCGCACTGCTGCGCGGCCCGAATGGCAGCGGCCGATTCCAGACGCTGGCTGGCCGGCCGCTGATCGACTGGGTGCGCGATCTCGCACTACGCGCTCGGCATGTGCTGGCGATCGGCACCTGCAGGGCTTACGGCGGGATCATCTCCGGCGGCGAGAACCGTAGCGACGCCTGCGGCCTGCAGTTCGACGGCGACCAGCAGGGCGGTCTGCTGGCGGCCGAGTACCGTTCCCTTTCGGGGTTGCCGGTGATCAACGTCGCCGGCTGTCCGACGCATCCCGGCTGGGTGGTGGACACGCTGCTCGCGCTGGCGCTCGACGCATTGGCGGCCACCGACCTCGACGTCTGGCAGCGACCGCGAAGATTGCCGGCATCCCGACCGGGTTGCCGGTCGACATGCCGAAAGCGTGGTTCGTCGCGCTGGCCGCTCTATCGAAGTCGGCGACGCCGAAGCGTGTGCGCGAGAATTCGCGCTCCGATCACCCGCTGATCGCGCCGGGGCTTCGAAAGAGCGGCGGGAAGTGAAGCCGTCAGCGCTCCGCCAGCCAAAGCAGCAGCGCATCGATCGCCAGCTTGCCGAGCCGGGCTTTGGGATCGTTGATGAGGACGACGACGATCCAGCGCTTGCCGTCCTGATCGAGAAGGTAGCCGGCAACTGCCCGTACGCCATCGAGGTAGCCGGTCTTCAGATGCGCCCTGCCGCCGGCGGCGCTGCCGTTGAGGCGCTTGCGCAGCGTGCCGTCCACGCCGGCAAGCGGCAGCGAGGAAATGAACTCCGGCATGACCGGGCTTTGCCAGGCGGCGCGCAGCAGTTGCGCCAGCGCATCGGCCGAGATCCGCTCGCTGCGCGACAACCCCGATCCGTTGTCGACAACCAGCTCGGGCATTTTCAGGCCCTTGGCCTGCAACCAGGAAGCGAGCTGCCGCCGCGCACCCTCGGCGCTTGCCGGTCGCTCGCCGTCGAGGCTGAGGAACAGCTGGCGGGCCATGACGTTGTTGCTGTACTTGTTGATCTCGCGAATGATCTCGCCGAGTGGCGGTGATTCCTGAACGGCGACGACGCTGGCCGCCGTGGGGGTCCGCCCGGCGCGCACGCGGCCGCTGAAGCTGCCGCCGAGTTCGTGCCAGAGGGCGCGGAAGAGTCCCTCAACCTGCGTATCGGCGGGCCATGGCATCAGATGCAGAGCCTTCTCGCCACAGCTTGCCGGAAAGCTGCCGCTGAGTTCGATCGTCTGGCCGCTGATGGCCGGCCTGATCTGTTCGCGCCAGTCGCCACAGGCTTCGCGCCCGAGGCTGAGACGGTTGCTGATGCGCAGCCCATCGCTTGGCGTTTCGGCGATCACCTTGACCACCTTGCGCGTCGGATCTGCCTGCAGCGTCAGACGGATGCTCGCGAGGTTGACCAGCAGCGCGTCGGGACCGGCATTGTAGGGGCGCAGCGGTTCGCCGTCGAACTTGCCCGGATCGTGCGCCGGGACGGCGAAAGCGCTGCGGTCGAGGACCACGTCGCCCCTGATCTCGCTGACACCGCGCAGACGAATCTGCCGCAGCAGCAGCCAGAACTGTTCAAGGCCGAGCCTGGGATCGCCACTGCCGCGCAGGTAGAGGTTGCCGTCCAGCCTGCCTTCGCTGGCGGTAGCCTCGGTGAGCGCCTCGGTGCGCCAGGTATGGGCCGGTCCGAGCAGTTCGAGGCCGGCATAGGTCGTCAGCAGCTTCATCACCGACGCAGGGTTCAGCGACTGGCGCGGATTGTGTGCGAGCAGCGGCGTTTCGCCATCGACCGCCTGCACGACGATGCCGACCGAGCGGGCGGGGATTCCCGCCTGTTCGAGTGCCCGGCTGACGCTGGCCGGCAGTTCGGCGGCTCGGACGATGGTCAGCCAGCTCGCCAGCAGGAGCAGGAACGCAGCGCGGATCATGGTGTTCGTCGTCCTGCCGACGGCCGGCTGCAGGCTCATCGGCGGCGGCTCAGGGCCGGCCGCCAGTCTTCCGTTCAGCCATGCTCCCATGGTGCGGGGTGACTGAGAAACTCGGCCAGCAACGGTTCCAGTTGTGCCAGCATCAGGTCGTTGCGGCCCGCCAGCCAAGCGCGCACGAGGTCGCTGTGGTGGCCGGGAACGGCCTGCACGACGAGTTGCTCGGCGACCGTGCCGTCGTTCATCCGCCCGAGCAGGTCGAGCAGGCCGGCGGCGCCCTGATGGTAGCGCTGCAGCCGCTTGGCCGGGAACAGTGGCGCGAAAAACTCGAGCGCGTAGCGCAGGCGTTTCAGCGCGACTCGCAGGGCATGCCTGGCTTCCGGGTTCGAGTCGCGGGTCTCGGCTGCGAGCGCGGCAACGCGCTTCGCGCGCTTGTTCAGCGAGCGGGGTGCAAAGGCCGTGATCGGGGGCTTGCGGCTCTCAGCGAGCGCGAGCGTTGCGGCAGTGAACTCGAGCAGCAGTCGCGAGTAGGTGTCCGCCTTGATCGCCGCCTGTGCCGCTTTGCGGCAGGCAGCCAAGTGGCTCCGAGCCTGCGACGACAGTCGCTGGACGTCGCTGTGATCGGGGAAGGCCTTGATGATCGGCGGCAGGATCTCGGTGATGAAAACGTCCCAGTTGCGCGTGTCACCGAGCTGACTGGCCAGTGTCCGCCAGCGCGGGTCGAAGTTGCTGACGTAGTCCTCGGGCAGCAACGGTCGCCACAGCCGGATCGCCGAGCGCAGGCGACGGATCGAGACGCGGGCCTGGTGGATGAACTCGGGTGCATCGGTTTCGCGCACGCCGCGCTCGTTGCCCTGCAGTTGGGACAGGCAGGAGAAGGCGGTGCTGCGGAAAACGCCAATGCTGCTCATCCCCATGGTCAGCGGTACCGGCCCCGCCTTGACCGGAACCAGTTTGTGGTCGCTCGCCAGGCGATAGCCGCGCTCCGCCTTGCTGGCGCCTTCTGGGTGCAGCGGCAGGTCGGCCTGCAGGGCGAGGGCAGCGACGAAGAGGGCGGCCACCTCTCCCTCGAGCAGTTCGAGCTCGACTTCGCAGATGCTTTCCTTGCGTTCGCCGGTGACGATCGTTCCGCGGTCGAGGGCGACCTCGATGCGGCTGCCCTCATGCGGCGTCAGCAACCACAGGCTGCGCGTGAAGTCGGTGGTGAATAGCGGCGCCAGATCAGGCGTGGCCTCTTCGAGAAAGCGTCGCAGCTTCGGGTTGTCCACGTGAGCGAAGTCGAAGGCGCCAGGCTCGCCGGGAACTTCCCATTCGCGGCGTTGCGCCAGGCCGCCTGGCGAGGGGGCATCACTCTTGACGGTGAGCAGCCATTCCTGGCCCTTCTGCCGGTAGCGGACGGCGAGGCGCTTGCGCTGCAGGCGCCGGTCGGGGGTGTCGTAGTAGGTGTTGACCAGCTTCTGTCGCAGCGGCTTGTTCTCGGCCAGCAGCGGGTGAGCCGGCAGCTGCCGTACGGCGGCTGCCGGCAGGCTGAGCTTGATCTCGGTTTCCAGTCCCATGTTTCGTTGTCTCCTCTTGGTTGCTATGGTTGTCGTCGGTCTCACTGATCGTAGATGCGCAGCTTCTCGACATCGGGGATGTGGATCTTTCGCCCCTCAACGACGATCAATCCCTTTTCCGAGAGTTCATGCAGGATGCGTGAAAAATGCTCCTGTGTCAGATTGAGGCGCGAGGCAATGACGCCCTTGTTGGTCGGCAGGGTGACGGTGATCGATCGCTCACGGTCGTTCGGGTACTCCCGCAGCAGATAGCCGATGATGCGTTGCCGGCCCGAGCGCAGCGAATAGGACTCGACATCGTTGATCAGATGGTGCAGGCGCATCGACAGTCCGGCAATCATCTTGCGTCCCAGTTTCGGGTCGTTGTCCAGCTCGTCGAGGATCGCCGACTTCGAGATGTGCAGCAGCAACGAGTCGGCGAGGGCCTGAGCATAGACCATGAACGGTTTGTCCATGAACATCACGGCTTCGCCGAAGGTCTGCCCCTGGCCAACGATGTCGACGACCTTCTCACCACCCTGCGGTGAGGTGAATGCCAGCTTGACCTGCCCGTAAACGATCAGGTAGAAGCCGGTGGGCGTGTCTCCCTTGTGGAACAGGATGTCGCCACGGGCGGCGGTGATTTCGCGCGAGCCACGGGCGAGGCGGGCAATCTCATCGGTTTCCAGTCCATCGAATAGCGGCACGTGCGCCAGCAGCGCTTCAATATTGATGCCGTGTTGGTGTGGATGCACGTGTTGTCTGATCAAGTCGGCCAGCGATGGATGGGGCGGCCGCTAATCTTCGCATGTGTCACCGCCTGGGGCAAGCTGCCGCTGGCCGATCAGCGTCCATGATCCGCGGCCCGTCGCTGCCGGCCGCCGGGCAGGCCCCGGCGCGGGCACTTTCGCTGACCACCGTTCAGCCGGGATTCAGCGGAAGAGGTCGGCCGCTGCCAGAGGTGGCGCCGCGGCGTCCCTGCGGGCGAGGATCGGTGGGCCATCGAGCGGCCAGTCGATGCCGACGTCCGGGTCGTTCCACTGCAGGTTCCGCTCGTGCTCCGGCGAGTAGTAGTCGGTTGTCTTGTAGAGGAAGTCGGCGCTTTCCGACAGCACCAGGAAGCCATGGGCGAAGCCGGGAGGAATCCACAGTTGTTTCTTGTTCTCGGCACTGAGCTGATGGCCAACCCAGCGGCCGAAGGTTGGCGAGCGCTGGCGCAGGTCGACCGCGACGTCGAAGACGGTGCCCTGCACGACCAGCACCAGCTTGCCCTGGGCTTTCGGCGGCAGCTGGTAGTGCAGTCCGCGCAGGACGTTCTTCGCGGATCGTGAATGGTTGTCCTGCACGAAGGAGAGGTCGAGTCCGCTTGCGCGGGCGAACGCGCGGGCATTGAAGCTCTCGAAGAAGTATCCACGTTGGTCGCCGAACACCTCTGGTTCGATGAGCAGGACTTCGGGGATGGCGGTGGCGGTGATGATCATCGGTAGACCTGCTCCTGTTTCTTGGCGGACTGTACTCCCGGGGCTGGCGAGCCTGCGCCAGATACTGCTTCGCCGACGCTGCGGGTGCTGGCGCGGGCTGCGGCGTGCCGGATCTCGCTGATCGGCGTCCCAGGGAGGCGCCTGCGGGCCGCAGATCGGTGGGCGAGGTCGCGGTTGGCAGAGTGGGTCGTCTGCTGTTGCCTGCAGGCTGCGAGCGCACAACGCGGGGCAGCGCCAGGGCTTGCGCGGGCATCGTTCAGGCGCCGAGGATCTGCTGCACGACGTGCTGTATGCCGGTCTGCCAGTGCGGCAGCTCGAGGCCGAAGGCTTCGCGGAGCTTGCGCGTGTCGAGACGGGAGTTGGCGGGGCGGCTGGCGGCGGTCGGGTACTCGGCGGTCGTGATCGCGCGGATCGCCGCCGGGCCAGCCTTCAACGGTCTGCCGAACTGGATCGCCGAGCCGACGACGAAGCGGGCGTAGTCGCACCAGTTGGTTTCTCCAGCAGCGACACAATGGTAGGTTCCGTAAGGGAAGGCTTCGCGGGCCACCTGCCGTTGCCGTTGGCGAACGAGGTGGGCGGTGATGTCTGCGAGTAGCGCCGCTGAAGTCGGGGCGCCCCACTGGTCGGCGACGACGCTCAGGCTATCGCGCTCGCTGGCCAGACGGAGCATGGTTCTGGCGAAGTTGGCGCCGTGTGTGCCGGCAACCCAGCCGGTACGCAGAATCAGGTGGTGGTGGGTGGCATTCAGCAGGGCGAGTTCACCCTCGCGCTTGCTTTCACCGTAGGCGCTGCGCGGCCTGGTCGCATCGGACTCGTCGTAAGCCCCATGCTTCGTCCCGTCGAAGACGTAGTCGGTCGAGTAATGGACGACGAAGGCACCGAGTCGCGCTGCTTCCTCGCCGAGAATTCGCGGTGCCGTCGCGTTGATTGCGAAAGCCAGTTCGCGTTCGGTCTCGGCCCTGTCGACCGCGGTATAGGCTGCCGGGTTGACGATGATCGCCGGCCGGACCGAACGGACCAGCCGGCGGATCTCCTGCGGCCTGGCGAAATCGCATTCTGCGTGGCCCACGGCGACGATCTCGGCAAGCGGAGCCAGGGCTCTCCGGAGTTCGAAGCCGACCTGGCCGTTCCTGCCGGTGAGCAGGATTCTCAAAACGGGCTCCCGCGCGCCGCGCGAGGACCGGGCTCGTGGCGCACGCTTCGGGTCAGCGGCAGCACGGAGAAGGAGTCGGACAGTCGCCCGGGACCGGAAGGCGAAAACCAGCACCTCATGAGCCTAGATCCTGAAGACCTTCATGACCTCATGAGCGAGGTTGTTGATCAGCTTCACGGCGATCCGCTCCGACCTCGGCCTGGCGGACGGTCGCGAGGTGTCGCTGTTCGGGCCGGCCCGGGCCTCGCCGGGCTCGACTTCAGCCGGCAGCGTCGCTTTCACCGCGCTGCAGGGGTCATTGGCAACGACGAGACGGGCATGGCGGACGAAGAAGATCTCCTGGTTGTAAGCCGGCATGCGTCGCGAAGGCATTGACGCCGTTCACCCGGGAGGGGTATGCCGGCAACGTGCAGGCAGCCACCCGGCGGCACGAGAGTGTACCCCAACCTCCGGCATGATCCCAAGCAGAATTGTGGCGACAGCACGCGTGACCTCGAACGCTGTTACCTCTCGGCCCCTGATCGTTTCCCCAGCCACAGAAAAGCAAAAAGGCCAATCCGAAGATTGGCCTTTTTGCTTGGTTCCATTGGCACGCCCGGAGCGATTCGAACGCCCGACCCCTTGGTTCGTAGCCAAGTACTCTATCCAGCTGAGCTACGGGCGCCTTGCCTTGTTTGAGGGCGGGATTATACCGGCCCGATTCAAGCTGCTCAAGTACTATTTGCAGTGCTGCCGCAATGCTCCGCTGGTGCAGGGGGCCAGCCTGGTGCAGGCGTCAGGGTGTCGTTGCGCCGTGCGGCGCAGCGCTGGCGGCTGGCTGCTTGGGCTCGGATTCTTCGAACAGGACGAGTGATTCTCCTTCGTCCATCGGCTCTACCGTCCCGCCTTCCTTAACCTTGGCGACGATCTCCGCCGGGTTGCCGCCGAGCAGGCGATACTGCTCGCGCAGGGTCTTGGCGTCCGGATTGTATTCCAGCCCGGTCTTGACCAGTTGCTTTGCCTCGGCCTTCTGTCCCGACCGCATCAGGAACTCGGCCCAGTGCGAATAGGCGGGCCAGTAGTCAGGCTTGAGCGCCCTGGCTTCGGCGAAGGCCTTGTTCGCTTCCTGTGGGCGTTCGCGACGCAGTTCGATCTCGCCGATCCCGACGTAGATCTCCGGCAGCAGGATGAAATCGCGGCTGCCGTTCTTGACGACATACCAGTAGTCGCCCACCACGGTGCCGAGTAAGTGCTTCTTTTGCTGTTCGGTGGTGGTGCTGCGCATCGCTCGCTGCAGGTTCATCTTGCCCCAGCAATAGTGGTGCAGATGCCAGAAGGTCGGGCCCATGATGGCGACCCAGCGCTTGGCTTCGGCGGAAGGGGCGTCGGGCGTTCCGCTTCTGCCCCAGCTTTGCGTGTAGGGGCAGTAGCGTGGGGCTGCGGCCAGCTCAGCAGCCGTCATGTTCTGCACCTGGCCGCTGGCGAGGCCGGTCAGGGCCCACAGGCCGACAACGCAGGCAAGGCGCAAGAGCAGACGGTCAGGGAGGTGGCTTGATCGGTTGGCATCGCTGAACATGTTCGGCTCTCCTGTTGTCCGGTGGAGGGGGAGGTCGCGGTCAGCGCCGGTCGCATCTGCGAAGCGCTTTCCGTTCCGGCTCGCGTCATCCTGGCTGCCGCTGGGGCCGGCGGTTCTGCCAGCGACCTCTTGCAGCTCCTTCGGCGTGATCCGGCGCACTCGCCATTCTAGCGGCACTCCACTGAAGATGGCAGCCTGCGCACCGGCGCCCAGCCGAACCCCGCTACTAGAGAGGTGGCCGTCAGGCAAGAGCGTTGGTCGCTTCGTGGATGATCCGTGCCTGCTCGTCCTCGAGACCAAGCCAGAGGGGCATGCGAACCAACCGTTCGGACAGGGAATCGGTATGGCTCATGCTGCCGCAGACGCGCCCGAGCTTCTGGCCCATTGGCGCGCTGTGCAACGGGACGTAGTGAAACACGGCGCCGATGTCGTGCGCCCGCATCTGTTCGATGAAGCGGGTTCGTCGTTCGAGGTCCGGCAGCAGCAGGTAATACATGTGCGCATTGTGTGCGCAGTCACGCGGAACGAGCGGCCGCCTGCAGGCGCCGTTCTCCTCGACCCGTCGGAACCACTGATGGTAGGTCGACCAGAGGGCGAGCCGGCGCCTGTTGATCGCGTCGGCTTCCTCCATCTGTGCCCAGAGGAAGGCGGCGATGATCTCACCGGGAAGATACGAAGAGCCGATGTCGACCCAGGTGTACTTGTCGACCTGCCCGCGAAAGAACTGGCTGCGGTTGGTTCCCTTCTCGCGAACGATCTCCGCTCTGTTCACCAGACTGGCATCGTTGATCAGCAGTGCCCCGCCCTCACCCGAGATGATGTTCTTCGTTTCGTGAAACGACAACGCTGCCAGGTGACCGATGCTGCCCAGTGGTCTGCCCTTGTAGGTGGACATGATTCCCTGCGCCGCATCCTCGATGACCAGCAAGCCGTAGCGTCGGGCGATGTCCATGATGCTGTCCATCTCGCAGGCGACGCCGGCGTAGTGCACGGGCACGATGGCCCTGGTGCGCGGCGTGATGGCTTCCTCGATCCGTGTTTCGTCGATGTTGAGCGTGTCGTCCCGGATGTCGACGAAGACCGGAACAGCGCCACGTAGGGCGAAGGCGTTGGCGGTCGAGACGAAGGTGTAGGAGGGCATGATCACCTCGTCACCCTCCTGGATGTCAGCCAGGATTGCCGCCATCTCCAGCGCTGCGGTGCAGGAGTGGGTGAGCAGGGCCTTGCGGCAGCCGATGCGGCTCTCCAGCCAGTTGCTGCAGTGCCTGGTGAAGTGGCCGTCGCCGGCGAGGTGTCCGGCGGCGTGTGCCTGTGAGATGTACCAGAGTTCCTTGCCGGTCATGTACGGCTTGTTGAACGGGATCATTGACGTCGGTCCAGAAGAGAAGCCGGTGCGCAAGCACCGAAGGGGGGCGCCGGCTGGCCGGAAGGCTTGCGGCAAGAGGATTGGCGAGCCCTGGGCAGCAGGGCGGTGCGCAGCGGCAGTGTGCCCTGGAGCATCTGCCCTGGGTGGGCTTCAGGCGGGCGACGCACGGCGGCCTCCATGGCGAGGGTCTGCCGAGGCAGTCAGTGCGCGCGACCGACTCGTGCATCGCAGGGCAGGCCCGGCTTTGTGCCGACGCGCAAGGTGAGGCGCGACGGCGGTGCGTCGTGGATGGCAACGAATGGTCGGGCACCGGCCACCAGTTGCACGGGCTCGACGCGTCCCGCCGGCAGGCTGACCAGTCCTGGTACCCAGTGGTAGCGCAGGATCAACGGCGAACCCGAGACGTCGGCAAGCTCCAGCCGATTGATGCAGCGATCGACGATGCGCGCCTGTCCGCGGACCACGAAGCCTGGGCTCGAGGTTCTGCCGTAGGCCACCACCGGTCCGAGCACGGCCAGTTCCTGCACTCCCGGCAGGGCGGACATCGCCGCGCGGCAACCCTGACTGTGGCACAGCATCCAGCGCACGTTGAAGGCATCGAGCATGTCCGTCATCGCCTGCGGCGAATGTCTGTCATGGGCCGAACCAAAGACGTACCTGTCCCAGGCGCTGGCGAAATCGGTGAAAGGATAGGGACCACCGATGAACTCGCGGTCGCTCGCCAGGGCGTACAAGCCAGCCTGGTGGCCACGATCGTGCACCCGGCCAAGTGAATTCTCGAACAACACCCGCGCCGACCGGTCGGTATGCTGGCGCAGGAAGGCGATGATCTCGCGCGACAGCTCGCCGCTTCCCCTGGCTTCGGGCGGCGCCACCGCGTAACGAGGGGCGTCGGCTGGCGCGAAGATCTCGTGCCAGCCCTCGTACACGAAGAACAGCACCAACACGCCGATGGCAGCCAGTGGGCCGCCACGCAGCCATCGCCCCGTTCCCCGGCTCGACGACCACTGCACCGCCGCTGCCTGCACGCCGGCGGCCGCCGGCACCAGCAGACACAACCAGGCCAGAGCGCTGAACCTGTTTGGTTGCAGGGCTGCCAGTGGTTGCAGCAGGGCGCCCAGCGATGCCCAGAGCAGCAGCAGGACAGACGCGGCGACGAGCGCCAGCAGGGCGCGTCGCTGCGGTCCCTTGCAGAATGCGATGCAGAGCGCGGCGCCGAGCAGGAGTCCGCCATAAAGACGCGATCCGCCGGCGGCAGTGGTGGCCGTGCCCAGCAGTTCACGCAGGGGCAGCGCGGGATCGACAACACGCTGATAGGGGTTCGCCACGGTGACGAAGCTGGGTGCCGAGAGCGATTCGACGAGCCAGAAGGCATTCAGGGCGAGCATGCCGAGCAGCAGTGTGCTCGCTACTGCCAGCGTGCGCGCGGGCTTTCCTGTCGCCTCGGAATCGACGATCAGCAGCGGCAGCGCGACCAGCGCAGCCGCGACGGCGAACAGCGGATGCAGCAGGAGGCCGAGGGCTGCCAGCAGTGTCAACAGGACGACGGGGCCGGCCGCAGGGCGTGCGCAGGTTCTCGCCGCCGCCACGGCAAAGGGAATGCAGGCATGGGCGGCGAGGATGTAGGCGACCATCCCGGCCGTGTGATACCAACGAATCGCGCCGGTCCACCAGCAAAGCACAGCGAGAATCGCAGCCAGGGCGGCGACGCTCGCCGGCAGGCGAAGCAGGTGGCACGTCAGCACCAGCAGCGCGGGAGCCAGCACGCCACTCCAGAAACTGAACTGCTTGTAGATCGTGCCGACCGACTCGGGCGAGCCGATCATGCAGGCAAGCAGCGCCGGGAGCTTGGCACTTGCGTTGAAGGTCACGCCACCGAGGTGACCGGCAGCGAAGAAGAGATCATAGCCCGTCACCTGTCCTTCTGCGCAGAGCTGCCGCGCGACCTCGATCTGATACTGGTGGAATGGGGCGTCGATGTAAGTCAGCGTGGTGGCATCGAAAAGAGCCGGGAAAGGGAAGAAAGCCGCCTGCAGCGCGAACTGCAGGAGCAGCGTCGTGGCGATCACCGCGAGCGTTGCCGTCGCCCGTTCACCTGCCGCAGCCGTCGCCGCCGGTGGGTTCACCCACGCTCTCCCGGCGCGTCGCCACGCACCAGTCGTTCGATGAAGAAGAGGGGGCGGCGCTTGGTCTCGATGAAGATCTTGGCCAGGTACTCGCCGATGATCCCCAGGGAGAGCAACTGCACGCCGGAGATCAGGAACAGCGGAATGACGATCGACGCCCAGCCGGGTACGGCATGCTCCGAGAACAGGCGGATGAAGAGCGCCCAGACGCCCATACCGACGCTCAGTACCGAGACCGTGACGCCGAGGGCTGTGATGGCGCGCAGAGGAAGTGCCGAGAACGAGGTGATGCCCTGCCACGCCAGTGCCAGCATCTTGCCGAGCGGGTACTTGGACTCGCCGGCATAGCGCTCGGCTCGCTCATAGGTGACGGTGGTCGTCGGGAAACCGAGTTGCGGGATCAGGCCGCGGAGAAAAAGGTTCGATTCAGGGAACTCCCGTAGCGCCTCGACGGCACGCCGGCTCATGAGGCGGTAGTCCGCATGATTGAACACCACCTCCACACCGAGACGCTGCAGCAACCGGTAGTAGCCCTCGGCGCTGAGACGCTTGAAAAAGGTGTCGGTGTCGCGCGAACTGCGCACACCGTAGACGATGTCATGACCACGCGAAAACTTGTCGAGCATTTTCGGGATGACGTTGAGGTCGTCCTGCAAGTCCGCGTCCACACTCACCAGGATCTCGCCCTGGGCGGTGAGGAGCCCGGCGAGCAGAGCGATCTGGTGCCCCCGGTTGCGCGACAGCTTGATGCCGCAAACCCGCGAGTCCGGCTGCCCGGCGGCAAGATCGATCAGCTGCCACGTACGGTCGCGGCTGCCGTCGTCGATGAACCACACTCGGCTCGCCTCGTCGATCTGTCCGCATTGCACCAGGTCGTGCAACAGCTGGCAAAGGCGCCGGGTTGTTTCGGGAAGGACTTCCTGCTCGTTGTAGCAGGGCACCACGATCGCCAAGGTGGGCGGGCGCGAAGGCGGGAGCGGTGCCTGCGTACGCGGATCAGTGGTCGGGGTGACGGAAGACGACATAGCGGTTTACCAGATAGAAGGAGACGGTGTAACTTGCCATCGCCACAGCCTGTGCCGCAGCGCCAGGAAGTCCGAGCAGGGTGAGCGAGCCATGCAGCACGGCGGCGTTGATGCCGTAGCAACTCAGTGCCGCGATCACGTAACGGGGCAGGCTGTCCGAATGCGAGCGCTTGCTCTGAAACACGAAACGACGACTGAGCACATAGCTGACGGCCCAGCCGACCAGATAACCACCAGCATTCGCCGCCAGGGGGCTGAGCCCGGCACCATACTGCAGGAGCAGGATCACGCTGTAGCCGGCAATCGTATTCACCACGCCAACCATCAGAAAGCGCGCGAACTTCTGGCTCTCGGACAGTGCGGCAGCGGCTTCGCCGGATGCCGGGGCCTGCGTGCAGGCCGTATGTGGTTGTCGAGGTCCTGCGGTGTTCATCGCGCCGTCTTTCCGGCCTCGCCGCAGGCGGGCGCGTGCGCGATGAAGTCGAGCCTCCTGGCAGTCATGTACGGCTCGTCGAACGGGATCATTGACATGCCCCCCCGGAAGAGAAGTAGGTGCGCCCAAAGCACAAAGGGGGATGTCGCCTGATCGCCGGGTACATGGCGCGACAATCAGCGCGTCATGATCACGAGGCCGGTGACCACCAGCAACGTACCGACGATCCGCTGCAGTGACAGCGCTTCATGGAGAAAGAGTACCGAGAACGCCATGACGATGAGGAAAGCCAGGCTCATGAAGGGGTAGGCGTAGTTCAGGTCGAGGCGCGTCATGGCTGCCATCCACGCCAGCGAGGCGAGGAACGCGGACGCCAGACCGGTCATGATCCACGGGTTGAGAAACTGCAGCAGAAGAAACTGCAACTTGCTGAACGTGCCTTCGGGCAGGGGTCCGACGTCGCTCATCTGCCACTTGAGAACGAGTTGACCGTACACGGTGAACAGCAGGGTGAGTGCAATGTACACGTGTCCGGCGATGTCAAATCGCGCCTGCATCTGGGTTACTCCTCGTCAAAATGGGCCAAACCTTGCTCTTGCTCTTGCTCTTGCTCTTGCTCTTGCTCTTGCTCTTGCCGGAAAGCCTTGGCCGGGAGGCTGACCGGGGATCTGGTACAGTCCGCGTCTGCCAGCGCCAGAGCGCGCGCACCTCGTCGTCCGGCTTCGACGGCGGCTTGTGCGCAGCGGTATCCCGACCACGTACACCCTGTCCGGTATTGCGGCAGCCGATAGTGACCAATTCATCGGTCATGCATGGACTCCGGTTCCTGAGGTTCCATTTTCACGTTGCCGCCGCTACGAGCGGTCGCCAGCAGGCACTCCGGCGTGATGCCGAAGATCGTCGCCGGCAGGGGGTGCGCCAGCGCATCGAGCCGACTTGCCACCTTCTGCCCGATGGCAGTGGGCAGGACTGCCGCCGCGGAGCTGAGGCTACCGACAAGCCGTGACCCGAGGCCCATGCCGGTCGGCTGCAGTTCGCCAAGACGGACCCAGCAGCTGGGCAGGCCATCGAGGCTCGAGTACGGGCCCTGCTTGCCCCAGCCCGCTGTCTGGCGATCGAATATCGCGTAGGCGGCAAAGCCCTCTGTACCCCTGCTGAGGGGCATGCCCGGGGTGCCGGCAGCGAGCAACTGAATATCGTGTATTCGCGGCACTTCGGCAGGTGACGTCGCGAACAGTCGGGCGTAGTTGCCGGTGCGGGTGGCGTTGGTCATGCCATACACGGCGGCCCCCGGGTGCTCGCTGGCAAAGCGGAGCGCCGCCTTGCTGTTGGCCACGAAGGACTGGATGACCTGTTGCTCAAGTGCGGTGCCGATGACGCCGAGAGGGATGATCACGGCCACGGCGACGATGATCGACAGGCGGCGGCCGAGCCGCGACAGCGCGTAGCCTGCGAGCAGTGCCAGCGGGGCGAGGAACACGATCGCGTAATTGACCTGCTTGGTGATCAGCAGCAGCGGCTTGAACGACACGATGAAGAGGCTGAAAGCGCCGATCAGTCCGAGGCACCAGATCGCAACACGGGTCAGACCGTCGTCGTGCCGCTGTCGCGTCAACCAGAGGACGAGGCCAGCGGCGGCCAGCGGCCCGAGGAGCCAAGTGTGCTTGACATCGAGCAGGAGGAGGCGCAGGTAGAACCCTGGATCGGTGTCAGGGCTGATTTTCTGCACATATTCGGCGGCACCGGAAGTCGTCATGCGCCAGAGCTTCCAGAAGTCGTCCTCCATGACGAGGAAGACCAGTCCGTTGAGCGCCAGCATTGCCAGGAAGCCAGTCGCCATGAGCAGCCACTTGCTGTGCAGTCGTCTTTCCCGGACCAGGTAGAGGGCAAAGACGAGGACGTAAACGAGCGCCACCGAACTCTTGATCCACCAGACGAAGCCCGCCGCCAGACCGGCGCAGAGGTAGTACTCACGCCGGCCCGTGCGATCACCCTCGAACAGGGTGAAGAAGCTCAGGGTGACAAAGAAGGCAAGCGGTGCGTCGGCCATCAGGCGGCCGGCATAGTGGGCGTGCAGCGGGGTGAAGGCGAGCACGAGTCCCGCCAGGACGGCGACCCGCTCGCCCCAGAACCGCCTGGCGATAAGGTAGACGAGGGCGATCTCGCCGAGTGAGCAGAGCAGTGACCAGAGGTTGGCGACGAACTCGCTACGGCCAAACAGCCACACCAGGAAGCCGACCGGCAGGCTGATTCCCAGGCGAACGGCGCCGATGTAGTCGGAGCGTGCCCAGTGTCCTTGCGCAATCTTGAGTGCCTGCTCGGTATAGGTCACCTCGTCGGACCCGAAGCAGCCGGTGAAGAATGCCAAGCGAAGTGCCAGAGCAGCGAGGAGCAGTGCGGCAAGCGACCAGACCGGGCCACTGTGCGCTCCCGCCTCGTTCGTCGCAGGCTGAAAGCCGGGCTGGACCGCGAGGATTCCGGTCTGCCGCTCGCCGATCATCGCGTCGGCACCTGGTAGCCGGCAAACAGGCGCTCCAGGTTACGGTACATGATGTTCTCGATGCGGTGCGCTTCGATCCCCTGGCTGAGCATCGCGAAACGCTCGAGGATCCTTGCCGGCGGGTACTCGGGAAAGTCGGAACCGATGGTGATCAACTGGTCCGTTGTCGAAAACAGGTAGCGCATGTCTTCGTCGAGGCGGCTGCCGGCATAACGCATCAGGGTGAAGGAGAAATCAAGCATCAGGTTGGGGTTGGCGCGAACGATCTCGAACAGGTCGAGCATCGACGGGCCGGCGGCGTGCAGCAGCAGGATGCGCGTGTCCGGGCAGGCGTTGGCGATGTAGTCGATCGTGTCGGGGGCGTTCGTCGTCGCCAGCCCGCGACGCCGGAACAGCGTGTCGAGCAGGATGACCAGTCCGTGCTCGGCGGCGGCATCGAAGACGGCGATGCACTTCGCGTCGAGCGGATCGTAGCCGTTCATGCGCGGGTGCAGTTTGATGCCGGCGAATCCCTGCGCCGCCAGTTCGGCCACCACCGCCTCGACGCGGCGCAGGGTCGGCAGGCTGCGCGGGTTGAGGCCGGCGATGGGGACGAAACGGTCCGGATGCGCGCGCGCCGACTCGATGATGACTTCGTTGTCGACGTAATCCGCGATGGCGACGAGACAGGCGCGGTAGACCTCCGCTTCATCCATGTCCTGCAGCAGTCGGGCGAGCGATGCGTCGTAGCGCCGCTCGCCGCACCAGCTGCCGTCGCGGGTGACATGGGTCAGCGAATCGAAAAGCTTCATTTCGGTTTCCTCTCAGTCGATCAGGTGATGCTGACGAATTCGCTCCGGCCATCCATGCGTACCTGGATCAGGGATACGGCTTGTCGGCCGATGGCGATGACCTCGGCCGCCGTGTTTGCCAGGGTGACCACGTAGCCCGGACGGCGATCCTTGTGTTCGAGCGGACCCACCTGATCACCGACCTGCAGGTTGAAGTGAACTGCCGCGACACCGGGAACTGCGGCAGCGGCGTCGGTCCCGGCGATCTCCGCAATCCGGCCGCGCGGCATGGTGAAGAACTCGATGTTGGCGGCTCGTGGATCCGGCAGGGGGCTGATCTGGACGGGCTCACCGAGTGCCCGCTCGATCATCGCCTGGTTCACGTTCACCCCCGAGACGTGCGGAACGACGTGCGTGTAGATCATGACGCCGCCACCGCGCGCCGCGATGTCGATGGGTACCACGTGCTCGCCGCTGAGCATGAACTCGGCGTGGAAGACGCCATCGCGCAGGCCAAGGGTGGACAGGGTAGCGCCAGTCGCTGCCCGGATGCGGGCGAACTCGGCGTCTGGCAGGGCTCCCGGATAGTGGATTCGTGACGACACGGTGAGCGAATCCGAAAACGGCACCTTGCGGGCGGTGCCGAGGATCTGCGGTCTTCCAGCAACGACAAAGCCGTCGACGATGATCTCGCTGCCGTCGACACAGCTCTCGATCAGTACCTCACCGGAGCGTGAGCAGCTTCGCGCAAGTCGATAGGCCGCATCCAGTCCGGCAGCTGCGGACAGCCTGCTGACGCCTCTTCCGGACTGGCTGTCCACCGGCTTGACGATCAGCGGGTAGGCAACCGCTGCTGCCGCTGCCGCCAGTCCGGTTGCCGACGAAAGCAGGCAGTAACGCGGAACGACCATCCCGGCGGCATCGGTAAGGCGACGCATCCGTCCCTTGTTGGTGAAGTTGCGCGCGGTCTCGTAGCCGATTCCGGGCAGCCCGAGTCGCTCGGCGACAAATGCCGCCGTCACCACGCCGACATCGGTCGTGTCGCAGATGATGCCGTCGATGCGATGGCGGGCGGCAAGCTGCAGGGTCGCTTCGCTGTCGGTGATGTCGACCACCTCGTGATGATCCGCCAGCGCGTAGGCCGGACGTTCGCGATGCATGTCGCTGACCAGAACCCGGTGTCCCATCGACTTGGCGAGGCGCACTGTGGGCAGTTGCCACGGGCCCCCGCCGAGAACATGGAGCAACTTCCGTTTCATCCGGCGCCACCGGTTGCCGAGGCGGCAGCCGTGACTGCCGGGGCACGCGGATCGCTGCGCCAGCCCCAGATGTACCATGGGGCGTCCGGGCCGACGTTGAACAGCAGATCGAGGATTGACACCCGATGCTCGAAGGGTGGGTAGCGCTGCGGATACTCCGGGTAGCCCGAATAGTCCTTCCACGCCAGTTCGACACCGAGTTCGGAGAAACGGTGCGGGTCGATGTAGTCCTTCGCTGCCGGTCCCGACAGATAGCGGTCGGCCCCGGTACTCTTCACCAGTTGGAGAAGTCGCTCCAGCTTCTGACCAGTGAGAGCGTACTCGCGCGAGTCCCTGAATTCGGTGGTGATGCCGAGGAATTCGCGCGCAATCCCGCCGATCAGGTAGTGGTTGAGTTCGGAGAGATTGTCCCATTCCCGGCCGAGATAGAAGTCCTGGAAGAACGGTGCGTAACGACCGAAGAATGGGCTCCTGCCGTAGTTCTGCTGCAGGGTCTTCCAGTGTTTCGTCTGCCACAGCGGGTTCCTGATCGCCACCTCGCAGATCAGGCGATTGCTGTCCTCACCCGCCGGGATGGTGATCCACTCGGCTCCGTTGCCGGTCTTGATGCGGTTGCGGTTGCGCCAGTCATTCTTGGTGTACTGGAGATCGTCGTAGAAGATGAACAGGTCGACATCGTGAATGATGTCGAAGTACCCTTTCCACGGCAGATAGTTCGACTGGAGAATGGCAAGGCTGCGCGTTGTCATGTTCTGGATTCGTCTGGTGGTGGCCAATGGCTTGCCTGGCCTCCGGGTGTGAACACTCGGCGCAGCAGACTCGGCTCGCCGGCGCGTGCCGACGACCACCGGCAGGACTGCACGGCACCATTGCCGCTGGACCCGCCTGAAGCTGGCTGGCGGTACGGGCGGATGCTCACGCGCCTGGCCCTACGACTGATCCGGCTGGAACGGCGTCGTCGCTGCCTTCCTGCTGCAGGTACTCCTTCTCCAGTTGCAGCATGCGACGGCTTCGCTCTCGCACCTTTTTCGCTGGCACCCCCACGTACACTGCCCAGGCTTCGGTGGATCTCGTCACCATGCTGCAGGCTCCGACCGAGGATCCTTCCGCGAGCATCACGCCGGGAAAGACGACCGTGCCGGCACCAATGATGACGTGCCGGCCCAACTCGACGCGAGCCCTGGCGATTCGTCGGTATTGCATGGGCACGGTCGGGTTGGTGAGCGCCTCACCCGTGTAGTCGTCCGACTGGGCGAAGATCGTCACGCCGAACGCAAGCCCCGAGAAGTCATCCATGAGCACTCCCTCGCGGCCGGCGATCACCCGACATCCGTGGGCGATGTGGACGTTTCTGCCGACTTGCAGGTTACCGGAAAGGACGCAGAAATCGTCGACGATCGAGTGATCACCGATGGCGACATATTCGGGGTCATAGATGCGGGTTGTTCGGCTGATGAGCACGTTTCGACCAAGATGGCGAAAACGCATCGATTCCAGTTCCTGCCGGGAGAAATAGCGGCTGTCCCGTTCAGAGTCCATTCTCGTTCCTTTCACTGTGCGATCCCAATGGGGTACCCGGTTCGGGTGGTCGTCGTCAGAGCAGCGTGCTGCCGGTGCGGTGGCCTGCAGGGAGCGGATGTTCACCGGTGTACGTCCTTGACGATGTACGTTGGCCGGCCCTGGACCTGGCTGAAGATCTTGCCCAGGTAAACGCCGACGAGTCCAATGGCCATGGTGAGAATTCCCAGGCTCAGCGCTATCAGCCCCATCACGGAGGTGAAGCCGAGCAGCGCATCGCCAAAGAACAGCTTTCTGATGACCAGGTAGATGGCGTAGGAAAAGCTCACCAGAGTGACCATCGCACCAAAATTGAACAACCAGAGCAGGGGCTGCGCCGAGAACGAACTGACGGCGTTGATCATCAGATTGATACGCTTGAGCAGCGTGTAGGTGCTCGCCCCCTGACGCTGCTTCTTGGCCACGGCGAGACCAATCTGATGGAATCCGGTCCAGCTCATCATCCCGCCAAGGAACAGGTTTTGGTCGCCCAACTGCAGCAGGGCGTCGACGAAACGCCGGTTCATCAGGCGCTCGGTGACGATGTTCTCGGGAATCTTGGTTTCGCTCAGCAGGTTGAATCCCTTCCAGAACAGGCCGCCGCTGATCTGTTCGAAGTACCCCCCCTTCCGCCTCTCCTGATAGCCGAAGACCATGTCGCAGCCGGTTTCGCGCAGCTTTTCGTGAAACGAGCACAGGCTCAGTGGGGAAACCTCGAGATCGCAATCGATCAGGAACACCAGATCGCCGCGCGCCTGCCGCAGGCCGGCCTGCATGGCGTGGTGATGACCAAAATTGCGTGACAGGTCTACGACCACCAAGTGCGGCACATCCTGCCGGCGCGCCAGCACATAGTCGAGTGAATCGTCCGGGGAACCATCGTTGACCAGGACGATCTCGAAGTCGGAGATGGCGAGCTGACGCAGAGCGTCGAGGCACGCGGCGAGGAAATCTGCCAGGAAGGGCCGCGAACGGTAGAGGGTCGAAACGATGCTGATCTGCGGCCGCTGCGTCTCAACGAGCTGTTGCGGTGGAACCTGAGGCAGCGCGGGCAATGGTGTGGGCATCATCGGAGGTTGTTCCCCTGTGGTGTCGATGGCGAATGCGGTGGCGACCCGATAGCGGCTGGAGCGGCCCTTCTGCCGCGGCTCGCTGATCCAGAGGCCAGCAATGATAACGCGCGGATCGGACGAATCCAGCCAAATAAATCACGCTCTTGAGCGTCCTCGCCAGTCCTCGCCAGTGGTCGCCAGTGGTCGCGCCTGCTTCTCTGTCGAGCGCTGCAAGCGATGCGTGCTGCCTCTCGGGCTAGAGCAGCGAGCGCGCGCGACGGCTCGGAATTCCCGAGGCCGGGGTTCCCGCCTGAAAGCAGGCGCTGCCATCGGCTGTATCCTGCAGGAGCAGAGCGCCGGCGCCAACGATGCAGTCGTCGCCCACGCTCAGGTTGTCGCGGATGGTCGCGTTCACGCCGATGAAGCTCCTTGCTCCGACTCTCACGCGGCCCGCGATGGTCGCCTCGGAGCTGATGAAACAATGATCGTCAATCCGCGAATGATGGCTGATCAGACTGTTGCAGCAGACGATGACGCCGTTGCCGATGGTGACGAAAGGCTGAATCACGCTACCTTCCATCAGCAGACAGTTATGACCGATCCTGAGATCAGGCCAGACAGACGCACGCGAGCTGACATAGGTCGCCAGATGGTAGCCGCGCGCAACGGCCTCGGCGCAGCGCTCGGCGCGGTGGCTGTTGAGTCCGGAGTAGCCAATGGCGACAAAAAGATCGAAATCACTGGGTGGAAAGTGCGTCTCGAGTGCCTGCGCGGGTACCAGTGGCAGCCCCTGGTACTCGCTTTCGGCGATACGGGCGGAGTCGGCAGCAAAGCCTGCTATCCGGCGGCCCGTATCGTGGGTGAAGTAGTAATGCGCGAGCTGTGCGAGCTCGCCGACGCCAAAGATCACCAGCGGCCGTGGCTGTGCTTCGCTCACGCACTCACCTTGCGGGAAACGGCATCGAGAAGGGCAGCGGCGCTGTTCAGGTCGGCTATTTCAGCGTCGTCGAACTCGATGCCGAACTCTTCCTCGAGTGCCAGGACCAGATGCATGTGTTTCAGCGAATCCCAGGCCTGACAGCTCTTGCGCGATGTGTCGTGGCCCAGTTGCTCGAGAGGTACCTGGAGGAGTGACGACAGGATCCGGAAAAAACGGCCTTCGATAGCCGGTGTGGTCATGGCAGCAGTTCCTTTCAGCGTTCAGTCGTCTTCGATGGTCACAAAGGTGGGTGTTCCGCCGGCGTGCCCGTCGATGAGCCGCATGTACCGAGTGCCGCCGTCCGCGGTTCCCGTGACCGAGAAGCCGACGCTGGGCCAGAAATCGGCCACCTGCGCGTTGCGGGCAGTAGGCAGGTATTCCGCTCGCGATATTTCGATTCCACGCTGCTCGCGCAACTTGGCCAGGCAACGCGCGATCATGGCCAGCTCGAGTCGGCGGCCGAGTGCCCGACAGCTCAACAGGAAGCTGTCGACTCTTGCCTCGGTGCCTTCAATGAAGACGACAAGCACCCCGACGAGGCCAAGCGAGTCGAAGCGATCGCGTGCCGTCAGGCTGAACACTTCGACATCTTCATCGGCGATGAACGCTCTGATGTCCTGTTCCGAGTAGCGGCGCGTCGTCAGGTTGAACTGGTTGGTTTTCTGGGTCAACTGGGCGATTCGCGGGACTTCGCCGTTGTCGGCGCGGTGAATCCTGGCGACCGTCTCGAGGGACCGCAGATAATCTTCGATACTGTGGACGGCGCTCCGCAACTGCTCGCGCTGACGCTGGTCCTGGTAGAGGCGTGTTCGCCGGGAGTCCTCCCCGGTTACGCTCAGAGTGTCGAACAAACCGTCACGAAGGAGCAAGGGTGGCAGCTCGTGGAGCTTTCTCGGCACCTGCATGACCGTTACCTGCGGCAGCAGTTGCCTGATCAGTTCACATTCCAGCGCGCTGTCGTCGACGAAGACGAAAGAGTCGAGGCCGAGATTGAGCTCCGCTGCCAGCGCCGAGAGGTTGCTCGCCTTGTCGTTCCAGTTGATCCGCCAGGCGGCCAGATCGGCACGCCTGAGCTGACAAGCCGGATGGTGGTCGATTACGTCGAGTGCTTCAGCCTCGTTGTTCTTGCTGCAGAGCGCGATCAGCACACCACGCGCGGCCAACTGCCGGATCGTCGTCTGAAAATCGAAGAATGCTCGACCGGGGTACTGGTGGCGGTCGAGTTGGATTCCGTCGAGACCGTCCTCGCCGATCACGCCACCCCACAGCGTGTTGTCACAATCAAGTACCAGAACCTTCTTCGCCCGGCCTCGCAGCGCGCAGACGACGCGCGCCAGTTGCTGCGCCCAGACCTCGAGGAAGGCGCGCTTGAACGGTGCGCGCCACAGGTAGTGGCCCCGCGGGTCCAATGCGGACTCGGCGCCGAGTCGCCGCAGGTAGCGCTCCCAATCCATCAGCACGAAACGCGGTGAATGTCGGCGCACGGCCTCGACGACGAGTCGATTCAGCGCCGCCGTCTGGCTGGTCAGATCGCGGTCCTCGGCGGCGACGATGAGTCCCTGCTCCGACCACAGCGGGCCAATGAAGCTGTGTACCGCGATGGTCGCGCGAGTCCTGCTTGCCAGCAGCTCGAACAGGCCCTCGAGTTGAGCGCTGGCCGCGTGGCTCGTCCAGCCGGGGCTGCCGTAGCTGGCATCGAGTTCGTCGACCGAGAGCGCCAGGACGATCAAGTCGGCGTCGCTGCCGGCGGCACCATCGGCGGCGAGAACGTCCTGCACCATGGTCCCGTAGCCGCCGAACTGAACGATCGGCCGGATGCGTTCGGCGTAGAGGTTGCGCGTCAGCAACGTGTCGATGCCCTCGATCGTGATGTTGCGCAGGAAGACGATCCGGCACTCATCGCTGAAGGAGCGGGCGGCTTCCTCCATGCCGGCGACGGCGGCAACGATCCGGTCGAAGCCTTCGGTCATCGCTGGCGGACTCCTCGCGGGTTGTCGCTAGCTGTGCTGCGAGCCGCCGCCCGAGCCCAGCGTGCAAGCCGGCGCCGGAAAGACGGCTGCGGCGTCAGGCGGAGTCTCGCGGCAGTCGCAGTCGTCTGCCTCCGGTTTCAACATCAGGAGGATCGCGTTGCACAGTTCGGGGTAGTCGATGCCGACTGTCAGCATGCCCCCGAGGATCTCGGGACTCAGGTCCAGCTGTTCCATCTGCCTGTTGGTGATCGGCTTCAGCAGGATGCCCTCGGCCCTGAGCATGCGGTATCCCTCGTCCTCACACAGGCGCGTCAGGGAGCGCAGGTTGAAGTATCGCCGGTGGCCGAATTCGCGGTCAGCGTCGGAGAGCGACTCCATGTCAGGCAGGAGGCCCGCGGCGTGACCGAAGCGGCGGTGCAGTGATTCGCTGTTCGGCACGGCGACGAAGACCGACCCGCCGGGTTGGAGGAACCTGCGAAAGCGGCGCAGGATGAAGCCGGGATCCGCTACATGTTCGAGCACGAATCCCATGCCGATGTTGTCGTATCGTTCGTCGGTGTCGAAGGTTTCGAACCAGCTTTCGACGATATCCACCGCAGGCAGGTTGAAGCGGCTGCGAAAGCGCTGGATCATTTCCGGCGAGCCATCAATGACCCTGTAAGGCGAAAAGTGTTGCGCAAAAAAGGCCGTCGTGAAGCCGTGCCCGAGGCCCAGTTCGAGCATCGATGCACCGCTGGCCAGTTGTGCCACCCGCTTCGGGTACCACTGATGCATGAGGGTGGTCTCGAGCACGAAGTTCTGGTCGTAGGCATCGACCCGGTGGTTCAGAGCGTTTTTCATGTGGGCATTGCTGCGGGCAAGGGGGCTGGTGGCGGATTCGGGTTGAAGGGGAGCATGACGCCAGCGCATCTTACAGGCGGTGACTTGTGGCGGGGCAAGAAAGTGCGCCAGCACGACACGACGGGCCCCCGGCTGGCTGTGGAGTCCGGCTGGAAGCAGGCCGCTGCTATCTCATGCGAAGCCAGGCAGCCAGCCACTCTCGGGAGCTCCTGACGTGGCCTCGAGTGTTCCCTGAAACAGGGCTTCGATGACCGGCGGTTCGCGCCAGCGTTCGTTCAGGAAGGTCAGGCCGACTTCCTCGACCAGGGCTCCCCGCCAGTAGTGGTTGGCAATCTCGTCGAGAGCCGACAGGCTGAGGCTGTGCGGCAACCGCAGGTAGTCGAGCCAGCTCGAGTCGTGGAATGAACAGACATAGGTCCCTCTGCTGCGTGCCCGCACCAGTTCCTTGCCGAAGACGCGTGCCGGGTGCTTGTCACGGAAGGTTTCGGCGTCGATACGGGTGGCGAAGAGCAGGAGGGCGTGCAGCCGGCTCGGGAACTGCCGATAGAGGCGCTGCCGGAAGTACTCCAGGTGGTACTCGGCGAAGTAGTTCTGGACGGTCGTGAACTGGTCTTCCGGCAATGACCGGCCGAACGGGTTGCCGATCAGGATGTCCCAGCCGGGGAGTTCTGCATCGGCGTCAAGCCAAGCGCAAAGCTCGAGCGTCGTACTGTCCCTGAGCAAGTGATCCATGGTTTCCTGGTACGCTGAAGCGCTGTCAGCCGCTCCGTCGTGCCTCGCGCTCTTACGGCGCCGGGGTGCGCTTGGCGGCGACGCCACTGGTCGGCACGGCGCAGCTAGCGGTTGCGGCCGAACTTGTCGACCAGACGGCCGAGTTTCTCGGTGTGCCGGCGCGCCTGCGCCTCAGCCTCCCGTTGCGCCTTGCGCTCCTCGACCTGTTTCTGCAGACGCTCTCTGACCAGCTCCGTGGCATGACTGCGGTGCGTCTCGGTGACCTCGCCGGCTGCCTGTCCATCGAGATCGAAGCGGCCCGTGGCTCCTGCCATGGTTTTCAGGTAACGCAGCGAGTGCGTATGCATCGCCAGCGCGATGCGCAGCGTCTTGCGGTCGAGGCCTGGCACGCGGGTCAGCAGTTGCTTGTCGATCCCGATCGCCAGTGGCTGACTGTCGCGGAAGATCGGAAAGCGTGCCTGCAACTCCTTCAGGAGCTGACGTGGGTTGTGCTCCGGCACGGGATTCGGCGTCGGCATGGTCATGAGGATCGGTGCCACAGAACGGGAGGTCGAGGGTGGTGCGGGCAGCGGCAGGGCACTTTGGCAGATCGCCGTTGGTGCCGTGCGCGCATCGTCCAGCGTGTCGCCATCGTCGGGGCGGCAAGTCAGGACGATATCCGCCCGCTGCTGATCAGAAATGGATGCCGCGCATCATCTGCGAGAAAGCAACCTGATCCGCCGTCTGCTGCGCCGGCTCCTGTTGCTTGTGCGCGGCAGCGCTGGAATCGGGGAACATCCGGAACGAGGTGTTCATGACGACCTGCGCCACCTTTGGCATCAGTGAGTGCAGCAGGGCACCGAAGATCCCCAGCCGTGTGGCTATGCGCACCGGCTTGTGGATGATCGCTTCAACGATCATGTCGGCTGCCTCGTCCGGCGTCAGGGTTGGCACCTGATCGTAAAGCTTGGTTGGCGCGATCATCGGCGTCTTCACCAGCGGCATGTTGATGGTGGTGAACTCGATGCCGCGATCGGCGAATTCCGAAGCTGCGCAGCGTGCCCACGCGTCCATTGCCGCCTTCGAGGCAACGTAGGCGGAGAAGCGGGGCGCGTTGGTGAGCACGCCGATCGACGAAATGTTGATCACCTGACCCTTGCGCTTGGCAATCATGCCCGGCAGGAAACCCATCGTCAGGCGCAGGGCGCCGAAGTAGTTGACCTCCATCGTCCGTTCGAAGTCGTGGAAACGGTCGAACGAGTTCTCGATGCCGCGGCGTATCGAGCGGCCTGCGTTGTTGACCAGGATGTCGATGCCGCCGTGTTCCTCATTCATGAACTTGACGAAGGCCTCGCACTGTTGCGGGTCGGCAACGTCGACCGCGTGCGTGATCAGGCGCAGCCCGTCATTCTCGAATTCCTTGCGGACCTCGTCGAGGGTTTTCGCGTCCCGGGCAATGGTGACTGCGATCGCGCCCGCTTCTGCCATCTTGCGAATGGTCGCCTTGCCGATTCCCGACGAGCCGCCGGTGACCAGCACTACCTTGCCTTCAACCTGACCACGCAGCGTCTGGTCGACGAAGAGGTCGGGGTCGAGATGGCGTTCCCAGTAGTCCCACAAGCGCCAAGCGTAACTGTCGAGCGGGGGAACCGCGATGCCGGTGCCCTTGAGCGCGCGCTGTGTCTCGCGGCAGTCAAAACGCGTCGGGTAGTTGATGAAATCGAGGATGTCGTCGGGCAGTCCCAGATCCTTCATCACCGCGGTGCGAATCCGGCGCACCGGCGTCAGCGCGAACATCGCCTTGCGCATTGAGCGCGGGATGAAGCCGAGCAGCGCGGCATTGACGCGCATCGCCATTTCCGGTGCGTGGGCGGCGCGGGCGAAGGTGTTGAGCAGGTCGCCGACACGCATTGGCGTCGGGTCCGTGAGGTGGAAGCACTGGCCATCCTCGGTGTCGAGGTGGGCGATGTGGTCCATTGCCGCGACGACGAAGTCCACCGGCACGACGTTGATTCTCCCGCCCTCGATACCGATCGTCGGCATCCAGGAGGGGAACATCCTGCGCATCTTCTGGATCAGCTTGAAGAAGTAGTAGGGGCCGTCGATCTTGTCCATTTCGCCGGTGCGGGAGTCACCGACGACGATCGCCGGACGGAAGATCCGCCACGGCACGGTGCACTCGCGGCGCACGATGCCCTCGGAATCGTGCTTGGTGCGGAAGTAGGGGTTCTCGAGGTTCTCTGCTTCGTCGAACATGTCTTCGCGAAAGAGACCTTCGAAGAGTCCTGCGGAGGCAATCGAGCTGACCAGGTGAAAGTGCCTGACGCCGAGTTCATCGGCCAGCCTGACGGTATTGCGCGTGCCGTCGACATTGGCACGCTGCTGCTCCTCGGCGCTCGCCTTGAGATCGTAGATCGCGGCCAGGTGGAAGAAGTGGTCAACCCGGCCCTTGAGCTTGTGCACGTCGGCCTTGGCGACGCCGAGTTCGGGCTGTGTCAGGTCGCCGACGACCGCAATCGCCCGGCTCCCGTCGCAACCCCAGTAGTCGTACCATTCCTGCAGACGGGGCTGTTCGACGGCGCGCGTCAGGAAGTAGACGGTGGCGTCCGGGCGCGCAAGCAGTCTGGCGACCAGCCTCTTGCCGATGAAACCGGTGGCGCCGGTGACAAAGTAAATCATGCTTTTCTCCCCAAGTTGGTAGCTTCTCGCCATGTTGCTCGCCGTCCCGGCGCCCGCGGCTGGAGGACACTCTGCCGACCTTTAGTGTGCGTCCTCTAGATATTGTCACTAGACTGTGTTCCCAGGGCAAGCAAAAAACTTGTTGACCTCTTGATTATCGTTTTTAAGGAGACCGAAATGGGCAAGAAACTCAAGGAACTGGCTGGTGACGTGAGCGAGAACGAACTGGCGTCGACCGTCAAGGAATCGGCCCAGCAGATCTGGCTGGCGGGGCTTGGCGCGTTCGCCAAGGCACAGGAAGAAGGTGGCAAGGTGTTCGAGGCGCTGGTCAAGGAAGGCGAGAGCATTCAGGCGAGAACGCGGAAGATGACTGACGAACGGATCGCGCAGGTCGCCGGCAAGGCATCGGGCACGTGGGATCGGCTCGAGCAGGTCTTCGAGGACCGGGTGGCGCGCGCGCTGGGCAGCCTCGGGGTTCCGAGCAAGCAGGATATCGAGCGCCTGTCACGGCGGGTCGTCGAACTGAGTGCAGCCGTGCAGGCGCTGACCGAAGGCAAGGCCGCGCCGAAGGCGGCTGCCAGGGCTGCCAAGCCGGCGGCACAGGAGCCGGCCAGCACGACCGACGAGCCGGCCGAGAAGGCTCCTGCCAGGAAGCCGGCGAGCGCGCGGCCGGCGACACGTCGCGCCGCTGCCAAGCCGGCCGCCGTCAAGGCAGTGCCGCCGGTGACGCCGGCTGACGTGCTCAACACGATTCCGCAGGCCAGCGAGTAAGCGGCTGCGTGCGGGGCCGTCGGTCCCACAGCCTCTTTCTCGTGCCGGGCCCCGGGCCGAGAAAGAGGCTG